>CAJUBX010000031.1 GCA_910585165.1 uncultured Oscillibacter sp.
TATTTTACCATATTCTCTTGCTCCCCGCATCCCTTTTGTGCGGTGTTACCTTAAGCGCCGCATGCCGGGAACATATTTTCCGGGAGCGCGCTTTACATGGTTTTACAGTCGCCGCATAAAGGAAGCTCCGATTTTATCAGCAGCCCCTTAAATCGTACATTTTTATTATGTCTTCATACGACTTATATGGCTGAGCATGAAGATGCGTGATGAGTTTCATCAGCTCGTTTTCAGTGGAGAAATAGTATGGAAGAACCAGATTAAAAACGTTCCCTGCAATCGGAAGTACAAACTGAATGCCGGTATCCGTTATCAAATGCGCAACGTTCGACACTGTGCCGCTGATTGCGCGGAAGGTCAAGTTGGAATTTTCCATACCTGCATGTTTGGCTTTTTCAGCAGCCAGCAAATCTATAAGCCTTCTCTTTGCGGCGGGAATATCATACTCCTGGCTTTTTGCCAGGTCTGCGGCCGTTTCATCCCAGCAGAATAGGTGCATGAACTGCATGTCGCGGTCTTTACGCTGAATCCATTCCAGCAGTGCCTCATAAGCCCGGTGCTCATATGTATTGCCTTTCCTGGGGCCCAGCAGCAAAAGAGAGGTTTTCTGGGACAGAATGATCTTTTTCTTTGCGCGCTTAATTTGTTCGTAAGCGTAAACGTAAGTAGCGCCCCGGTTGTCCTGAATATCCGGGCGCAGGGTCATCTTCGCTTTTATGTAGTCGTTCAGCCTGGCCTGCAGGGTATCATAAAGTTCCTCACAGGAGCCAAACAGCGTGCAGTCGCCGTCATAAGTGGTCTGAGAAATCGTTTTTACGATTTCCCTTGCATTATCGGGTATCTTTTTGTCATTTCCAACCTTTATAAAAACAAAAATGGGAAGGCCGTTTTCCAGGGCGAGCTTGCATTCGTCCACAACCTTTTCCGATTGTTCAAAGCTGCTGCTGCCGATGATTAAAATGAAAACGGGATTGCTGTGCTTTAAAGCGCTGTTAAAACTGTTTTGCGTAATCCCGGTGTCCTCCGGATTTCGCAGCACGTTGAATCCAAGCTCCTTCGCCGCTTTATACGCGGCAAACCTGTAGTCCATAAAGCCGGCTTCCTTGTAGCAAACCGAACTTATGCAAAGCGCGCCGATTGTGAGCGGATTTGTCATACGAATCCTCCTTAAAATCTGAATGCGGTCATATTGCGGAATTAAAAGCGCGGCGGCTTTTGGGTGCGGGCATGGAAGTAGCTGGGTTTTAACGGTTCCTCGTTTCGGGTGTTTTCTCCATACCGCTTCCGTTTCGTTCATATTCCCAATAATGCCTGGTTATGAAATCTTTTTTTAATCACCTCCGAACCGTCCGGCTTCGCACTTCATAAGCTGGCATGGGTGATGGTATGACGAATTTCAACTGTGACCCCCTGGCGCTGACCACGGCGGTGAACTCCCTGGCGGTGGCCATCGCGGGGAAGCTGAACGACGAGGAGCTGGGCCTGGTGGGGGCCGTCCTGACCCAGCTGGGCGATACGCTGGAGACCATCGCGGCCCAGCGGGAAATCTGCTCCCGCCGCAGCGGGGCGCATTGAACATGCGGGGAAAGCCCGCCATGGTTTTCCCCGCGCCGGGCGCCTTACAGCTCCAGCAGCTTCTTCGCGGTCTCCACGTTCCCCCGCTCCAGCTCCCGGAGGCGGCGCACCGCCTCCGCCTGGGCCTGCTTGTCCCCGGCCTGGGCGGCGGCCCGGGCCACCATGGCCTGGAGGCTCTCCTCCGTCAGGTCTTCCAGGTCCGCGAAGTTCTCCTGGCCGATGTAGCGCAGGAAGGACGACACCTTCGGATCGTACACCACCCCTGCCAGGGGAACGCCCTGCCCGGCGGCGAAAATCAGGGCGTGGAGCCGCATGGACACCACCGCCTCCATCCGGGAGATGGCCCCGATGAGGGTCCCGGCGGCCCCGGCGTCGTCCAGAAAATAGTGGGGCACGTCCCCCAGGCCCTGGGCCGCCAGCCGGGCGGCGGCGGGGTCCTGGCCCTTTTCCACCGCCGTGAAAACGGGGGTCAGGCCATAGCGCTGCCAGGCGTACCGGGCGGCGGCGGCGAAGATGGGGGCCTTTTCCGGAAAGCCCGGCCAGGGGCGGAGGGCGAAGCAGATATAGCGCCCCCGGGGCGGAATCCCCGCCCGGAGGAGGACGCTGTCCGTCTTCTCCTCCTCCGCCGGGGAGAGGGTCAGGGCCGAATCCGCCGTCAGGAGGATTTCCGGCCTGTCCACGCCCATGGATTTGAGCTCCTCCAGGGAGTCCGGCTCCCGGAGGGTAATGGCGTCCACGTTCTTGTTCAGCGTCCTGGCCGCCAGCCTGCGGTGATTCTCCCGGGTGACGGGGCCGATGCCGCAGCCGTACATCTGGACCTTGCAGCCCGCCCATTTGGCGGCGCGGATGTTCATAAGGTAAAACCACAGGGAGCGGCGGGAGGTCACGTCCTGGATAAGGCTTCCGCCGCCGTTGATATAGAGCTTCGCCCGCCTCATGGCCCCCAGCCAGCCGGGAAAATCCATCCGGCTGACGGACTGGACGCGGTAGGCCTGGCGGGTGGCCCCGGGATTTTTGGAGATGACCGTCACCGGCATGTCCGGGTCGATGGACCGCATCTGGCCCAGGACGGCCTTTAAAATCGCGTCGTCCCCGGCGTTGCCCCGGCCGTAGGCCCCGCAGATCACCACGCCGTCCCGGCGGGCCTTGGGCCGGCTGTGGCGGCGGAGAATTTCCCCGTAAATATGGAGCTGGGTGTCCACGGTCTTTTGGATGGAAAACTGGGCGGAGGCCTTTTCAAAGAGCTTTTCCCCCATCTCCCGGCGGAGGGCCGGGTCGTTTCCCAGGGCGGCCAGCCGCTCCCCCAGGTCCCGCCAGTCCCGGGGGGCGATGAGGTAGCCGTTGACCCCCTGGTCGATGAGGCAGGGGATGCCCCCCACGGCGGTGGACACCGTGGCCAGGTGGAACCGGGCCCCCTCCGTCAGGGCGTAGGAAAAGGTCTCGGAAAGGCTGGTGAGGACGTTGACGTCCAGGGCGCTGTAAAAACGGTCCATGCCGCCGCTGATCCACCCGGCGAAGGTCACCCGCTCCCCCACCCCCAGTTCCCGGGCCAGGGACTCCAGCTTTTCCCGCTCCTCGCCGTCCCCGGCGATTACCAACCGCAGTTTATCGCAGGATTTATACGCCTCGGCAAAGCCCCGGATAAGAGTGGACATGTCTTTCACCGGGTTCAGCCGGGCGGCAATGCCCACCACCACGGAATCCTCCTCCGCATCCGCCCCCAGGGAGCGGAGGTAGGACAGGCGGTCCCCCTGGGGCGGCGGGGGGGTGAAGTCGATGCCGTTGTAGATGGCGTAGAAGCGGTCCGGCGGAAAGCCCCGGGCGATCAGCAGGTCCACCATGGCGTCGGACACGCCGATGCGGTAGTCCAGCCGCCGGAGGGCCCAGGTGTTGATGACCCCGAAGGTGCACCGGGCCAGGGGGCGGCCCATGTAGTCGATGCGGTAGTCGCTGTGGATGGTGGTGACCACCGGAAGGCCGGTGATGCCCCGGAGCAGGGCCCCGATCATGTTGGCCCGGGAGCCGTGGCAGTGGATGAGCTGAAAGCCCTCCCGGCGGATATAGTCCGCCAGATGGCGGCGGATTTTGAAGATGTGGTTGCCCGCGCAGATGGAGGTGGGGATGCCCAGGGAGCGGGCCTCCTCGGCGAAGGGTCCGTCCCGGAAGCAGACCAATTGGGCGGTGATGGTCTCGTTCAAATGCTGGAGGAGGCTCAGCACATGGGTCTTGGCCCCGCCGGAGTCGCCGCCGCTGATGAGGTGAATGACTTTCATGATAAAATCCCCTTGTGATTTTGTGAAAGGTATTATATAATATTTTTCAAGCCTTGTCCATAAGGCGCAATCAATACGAAAAGAAGGCGGGCCCGCGCCCGTTACGGAGGTCTGGCATGGAACAGAAAAAAGCATTCCGCATTGGGAAATTCAACATCATCGACATCATCGCCGTGGTCCTCATCCTGGCCGTGGCGGCCTATGCCGCCGTCCGGCTTTTGAACCGGGGCGGAGGCGTTGAGGTCTCCACGGTGGACATCACCTACGTGGTCCGGGTGGAGAACGTGGCCGCGGAGCTGTACGAAAACGCGAAGGCGAACCTGCCCTCCCAGCTGATGGCCTCCGGGGCCCGGCTGCCGGGACAGATTGAGTCCGTGGAGAAGGCCCCCTTCCTGGTGCTGGGGGCGGACGGGCAGTGGCATGAGGACCCGGACCATGTGAATTTGTACTTTACCTGCACCGCCAGCGTGCCCAAGCAGGAGGTCATGACCAACAAGATTGGGGAGCAGGAGGTCCGGGTGGGCAAGACGGACTACATCATGAAAAGCGAAAAGGTGGAGTTCCAGGAGGCCACGGTCATCGACGTCTGGGAGAGCTGAGGCGTTCAAGGGAGTGCGCGGCATGAAAATGAAAGGAATTGCGTTGCTGGTTCTGGCGGCCCTGCTTCTGGCGGGCTGCTCCGGCCGGGCGGACGAGCCCGCCATGTACATCCGGCCTGCGGAGCTCAGCGAGGAGGAGGAAGCCGTGGCCAGGCTGCTGGGGGCGGACACGGAACAGCACCTTTTTGACGTGGCGCTGGACGGCACGGCGAAAACGGTGAGCATCTGCGCCTATGAACTGATGGACGGCAAATGGGAGAGCTTCTCCGGCGGCGGCGGAATGGCCTTGGAAGAGGGGGAGAAAAAGGGCCGCATGGCCTTTGGCTTTACGGACCTGCGGGGGGATATGCGGCAGGCCGTCCAATTCGGGAAGAATTTCTCGGCGGTGAGCTGGGGAGGTCCGGAGGAGGAGACGGCGGCGGCGGGCATGAGCCAAACCACGGCCTTTCTCTCGAACCCCACGGAGATCGTCTACGGACAGGAAATCCCCATCGCCGTACAGATCAACACGGCAAAGAACGAGGTCTCCAGCTATGACCCGGAGTACTTCTTTCAGCCGGAGCGGTATGCGGAGAAGGGCTATGAGCACGTCTACGCCCTGACGGTGACCTTCAGCCAGGAGCCCCTTTCCTGAAATGAAAAGCGGCGGACCCTCCCGGGTCCGCCGCTTGTTTATTTTCCCGCCCTTTCAAGAGCGTCCAGCTCCCGCAGGGCCCGGAGCTGGATGGGCACGGCGCACAGAAGGGTTAGCACATCCGCCGCCGTCTGGGTCATCTCCACCCCCATAAGCCCCAGGGTTCTTGCGAGGAGATACACCAGGGGGATGAAGAAGATTCCCTGCCGGGCCATGGCCAGGAAGGTGGCCCCGGCGGTTTTTCCGATGGTCTGGAGCATCATGTTGCTCATGACGATCCACCCGGAGAGGCACAGCGTCACGCATTGGAACCGCAGGGCCATGGTCCCGATTTGGATGACCTCCGGGTCGTCCCGGAACAGGGCGATGAGCTGGGGGGCGAAGAAGGCCCCCAGAGCCCCCACCGCCGTCAGAAACAGCGTGGAGCTCTTCACGCAGAACCAGAAGCCCTCCTTCACCCGGTGGTAGAGCTTGGCGCCGTAGTTGAACCCGCACACGGGCTGGAAGCCCTGGCCGAAGCCGATCATGGCGGAGCCGCCGAACATCATGATCCGCTGGACCACCCCCATGGCGGCGATGGCGGCGTCGCCGTAGGCCCCGGCGGCCCGGTTCAGGCAGATGGCGGCGACGCTGGCCAGGCCCTGCCTGGCCAGGGAGGGCAGGCCCCCCCGGACGATTTGAACGTAATAGGAGAGCTTCAGCTGCACCCGGGAGATGCGGATGGGGAGGTTGCCCCCCCTGGCGCAGCCCGCCAGCAGCAGGCAGAAGCTGACGAACTGGCTGATGATGGTGGCCCAGGCCGCCCCGGCCACGCCCAGGCGGAAGGTGAAAATCAGCAGAGGGTCCAGGGCGATGTTCAGCACCGCGCCGCTGGCGATGCCCACCATGGCGTAGGCCGCGCTGCCCTGGTAGCGCAGCTGGTTGTTCAGCACCAGGGAGGAGGTCATCCAGGGCGCGCCCAGGAGGATGACCTGGAGATAGGCCTTCGTATAGGGCAGAATGGTGGCGGTGGAGCCCAGAAGCATGGCCAGGGGCTCCAAAAAAATCCGGCCCAGGAGGCAGATCCCCGTCCCCGCCGCCAGGGCGGCGAAAAAGCCGGTGGCGGCCATGTTTCCGGCGGCCTCGTAATTCTGCTTTCCCAGCTCCCGGGAGATGAAGTTGCCGCTGCCGTGGCCGAAGAAGAAGCCCACGGCCTGGATGATGGCCATGAGGGAGAAGACCACCCCCACCGCCCCGGTGGCGCTGTTGCTTTTCAGCATGCCCACGAAGAAGGTGTCGGCCATGTTGTAAAACGAAGTGACCAGCATGCTGATGATGCAGGGGAGGGCCAGCCGGCAGATCAGGCGGCTGACGGGGGTTTCGGTCATTTGGTGGAATTTCTGCTCCTGCTGTTCGTCCATGCGTTCGTCCGCGCGTTTGTCCATAAGGGGCCCGCCTTTCTCCTCTGTTCGTCATGTTAAGCCATAGTATAACACGTTTTGCCCCAAAACGGAAGCGGGGTTTTTAAAATTTCAGCAGCTAAACTAACCGGCCGGCCGCCGGGGGCTGGCACAGCTTCCGGCCCGCCGCATAGAATGAAGCAGATACCCGGAGGCCCGGGTAGAATTTCCAGGAAACGAGGGATTCCTTTGCGTATCAACGAAGCCTATGAGCACGAGGCCATTCTCCCCCGCCAGGGCGAGGAGTGCGGCAGCGGCTGCAATAAAATTGTTACACAGTGTGTGGACGTCGCCGCCCCGGTGACGCTGGTCCCCACCGCCTCTCTGGGCACCGTGACGGTGTCCTGCCAGGGCGCGCCTGTGGTGAACTGCGTCACGGACCCCTGCGGCACCTCCAGCACCATCACCGTCACCCAGCGGGTCTGCGTCACCATTCCCGTGCGCTATGACGTGAGCATGAACACCGGAGAGCCCACCATCTGCTGCGCCGAGGGCGGGGCCTGCGGCCCCTGCTCCCCCTGCGGGTGCAAGGCGTAAACGCCCGAAGTAAAACGTCCGGCCGCCAAAGCGGCCGGACGTTTTTTAACCCATGATTCCTTAGAGCCTGTTTAATATCTGGCGGAATGCCGGATCAGCTCAGATTTTTTTGCTGGGCAAGGCGATTTGACGCAGGAATCCTGACGGATTTCAAGTCAAATCAACGCAGTCCCAGCGGAAAAAGATGGACTGAGACGGCATTTTGATAGATTTTAAACAGGCTCTTAGAGCTCCGCCAGAAGCCGCAGGGCCTCCAGGTATCCCTCCAGGCCGTGGCCCCGGATGGTTCCCACGCACGCGGCGCGGATGTAGGACACATGCCGGAACTCCTCCCGGCTGTCGGGGTCCGATACGTGGACCTCCACCGTGGGGATGCCCACGGCCTTCACCGCGTCCAGCAAAGCAACGCTGGTGTGGGTGTAGGCCGCGGGGTTGATGATGATGCCGTCCGCCTTGTCAAAGTAGGCCTGCTGGATGGCGTCCACCAGGGCTCCTTCGTGGTTGGACTGGAAGAAGGAGACCTCCACCCCCAGCCGGTCCGCCTCCTGGGAGATCATATCCTTCAAATCCTCATAGGTGGTCCTGCCGTAAATCTCCGGCTGGCGGACGCCCAGCATGTTCATGTTGGGCCCGTTGATGACCAGGATGTTCTTTTTAACACTCACAAAAATCCCTCCAAATTTGGCCCGCGGTTTCCTCCGGGCTTTGTTCATTTTGGACGGACCAGTCCGCCGCCGCGTCATACAATGGGCCCCGGAGGCGTTCCATTTCCTCCAGCTTCGCGCCTTGGGACAGGGGGCGGCCCTCGGTGGGCAGGTCCTCCAGCCGCCGCCGCAGGCAGTATACCCGGCCCGTGCGGCGCATGGCCGTCCGGTTTTCCGACCAGAGGACCGCTCCGCCGCCGGTGGCGACGACCTGCCCGGCTTTGGCGCAGACCTCCGCCAGCACCTGATTCTCCAGGGCCCGGAAGGCCCCCTCCCCCTCCTGGGCAAAAATCTCCGGGATGGACTTCCCGGCTTTTTTTACAATTTCTTCATCCAGGTCCACGAAGGGCTTGCCGGAGAGCTTCGCCAGCTCCCGGCCCACGGTGGTCTTGCCGCTTCCCGGCATGCCCACCAGAACAAGGTTCGTCATGTCCCGCCAGAGCCGGGCGGTGATGCGCTCCGTCTCGCCGTCGGGAATGGCCTTGTCGAAAAACAGCTCCTCCGCCCGCTTGGCCTGGTGGACCAGCATGGAAAGCCCCCCGGTGCGGCGGATGTGGCGGATGGGCTCCGGCTCCGCCCCCAGGCGGAGAAGATCGCCCCGGTAAGGGGAGGGCTTTTCCAGCTCCTCCGCCTGGAGAAGAAGGTTCGTCCGGCCGGGATTGTAAATCATGTCCGCAGCCGCCGTGACATGGGGCAGGCGGCGCAGATCCGCGGGCTGTCCCTCCAGGTTCGGCCACATGCCCGCAGGAGTGGCGTTGATGAGGACCTCCCCATCGCTGTGGCGGGCGTAGAGGGCTTCGTAATCGTTTTCCCCCCTCCGGGAGATCACCACGGTTTCCCGGGCCCCCTCCATCCGCGCCGCCGCCTGGGCGGTGAGGCTGGCCCCGCCGCTGCCCAGGACCAGGACCTTCCGGCCCTTCAGGGAGATGCCCGCCCGGCGGAGCATGTAGCAAAAGCCGCCGATGTCCGTGTTATAGCCCACCAGCTTTTCCCCCCGGCGGACCAGGGTGTTCACGCTGCCGATGTCCGCGGCGGCGGGGTCGATTTCGTCGCAGAACTTCATCACCTCCCGCTTGTAGGGGATGGTGACGTTCAGCCCGCCGATATCCTCCCGCCGGAGGAAGTCCCCCAGCTGGTCCGGCTCCAATTCGATGAGGCGGTAGCCTTCACAGCCAAAGGCCCGGTGGATAGGGACGGACCAGCTGTGGCCCAGAGTCCGCCCCAACAGGCCATAGACTTTCTCCATGGCTTACACTTCCGCGTAGCTGCCCAGGAAGTGGAACTGGGCGCAGCTGCGCTCCATCTCCTCCAGGCAGGCCTGGACGCTGGGGTCCCGGAGGTCCGCCTCCAGCTCGATGAAGAAGATGAACTCGAAGTCGCTGCCGGAGACCGGGCAGGACTCCAGCTTGGTCATGTTGATATCCAGGGCCGCCAGCTTGGAGAGCATCTCGTACAGGGCGCCGGGCTTGTTCTCAAAGGCGATGATGAGGCTGACCCGGCTGGCCCCGGCGTAGATAACCGGCTCCTTGGCCACGCAGATGAAGCGGGTGTAGTTGTTGTCGCTGTTCTGGATTTTATCGCTGAGGCACTCCAGGCCGTACAGCGCCGCGCAGGGGTGGGAGGAGATGGCGGCGGCATGGCGGCTTCCGGACTCGGCCACCAGCTTGGCGGCGGCGGCGGTGTTGTCGCAGGGGATCACCTTCACGCCCTTGAGGCCGTCCAAAAAGCGGCTGCATTGGCCGATGGCCTGCTGGTGGGAGTAGATTTCCGTCACGTCCTCCAGCTTCACCCCCGGCAGGGCCAGCAGCTCGTGGCGGATGCACAGGCGGGTGGAGCGGACGATGGTGAGGTTGTGCTCCTGCAAGAGCTGGTACACCGCCCGGACGGAGCCGTTGGAGCTGTTTTCAATGGGCAGCACGCCGAACTTGCAGAAGCCCGCCTCCACGGCGGAGACCACCGCGTCGAAGGTCTTGACGTACATAATGCTGCCCCGGGGGAAAATCCGGTCGCAGGCCGCCTGGGAATTGGCTCCCTCCACGCCCTGGCAGGCCACCAGGCCCGTCTGGGGAAACAGCTGGTCCCGGTTTTCCAGGGAGGCCCGGATCTGGGCCCCCACCTTGGTGGGCGCGTCGATGAGCTCCGCCTGGCGGGACCGGGCCAGCTCGAAGAGGGTGGAGAACAGGTGGTAGGCGTAGCGCTCCCGCGTTCCGGCGCTCTTTGTCACCTTGGCCAGGATTTCCCGCTCCCGGGTCTTGTTCAAAATGGGGAGATGGTGTTCGTTCTTATAGGCCGCCACCTCCTCGCTGAGGTCCATGCGCTCCAGAAAGAGCTTCAAAAGCTGGTCGTCCACCGCGTCGATTTTGGCGCGGATATCAGAAAGTTCCATGATTTCCCTCCAACAGCATATCCAAAAGTACGGCGGCAGTCACCGCCTCAATCACCGGGACCGCCCGGTGGGCTACACAGGGGTCATGCCGGCCGTGTACGGCCAGCTCCGCCGCCTCCATGCGGGAGAGGCTGACGGTTTTCTGGGTCCTCCCAATGGAGGGCGTGGGCTTCACCGCCGCCCGGAGGACCAGGGGCATGCCCGTGGTGATGCCCCCCAGCACGCCCCCGGCGCGGTTCGTGAGGGCCCGGATTTGCCCGTCCTCCACGGTGAAGGGGTCGTTGTTCTCCGAGCCCCGCAAAGAGGCGGCGGAAAAGCCCGCGCCGAACTCCACGCCCTTCACCGCCGGAACGCCGAACAGGGCGGCGGCCAGGCGGTTTTCCACCCCGCCGAACATGGGCTCCCCCAGCCCGGCGGGAAGCCCCGCGGCGGCGCACTCAATAATGCCCCCCACGCTGTCCAGATCGTTTTTCGCCGCCAGGATCGCCTCCTGCATCCGCTCCCCCGCCGCGCTGTCCAGAACGGGGAAGGGCTTGGCGGCGATCTCCGCAAAGAGCTCCGCTGTGGGATAGAGGGGGAAGGAGGACTCGTCCCGGACGTTTCCAACAGACAGCAGGCGGGCCCCCACGCAAATTCCCCGGCGGGCGAGAATCTGCATGGCAATGCCCCCGGCCACGCACAGCGGGGCCGTCAGCCGCCCGGAGAAGTGACCGCCCCCCCGCATGTCGGCAGATCCGCCCCACTTGGCCCAGGCGGTAAAGTCCGCGTGGCCGGGGCGGGGCTTGTCGCGAAGCTCCCCGTAGTCCTTCGACCGCTGGTCCGCGTTGCGGATGACGGCGCACAGCGGCGCGCCGCAGGTTCTGCCCTCCTCCAGGCCGGAGAGGAACTCGGGAATATCCGTCTCCTTCCGGGCGGTGGAGAGGGGCCCGGTCCCCGGCCTCCGGCGGTCCAAAAACCGCTGGAGGGCCTCCAGGTCGATTTCCTCCCCGGCGGGAAGGCCGTCCATCACCACGCCGACGGCCTTCCCGTGGGACTGGCCGAAGACGCTGATTCGCAGAAGATTTCCAAACTCAGAGGACATGGACCGCACCTCCCAGGGCTTCGTAATCCCGCCAGAAATGGGGGTAGGACTTTTTCACCGCCTCGGCCCCCCGGATGGTCACGGGGCCCTGGCAGCGGGTGGCCGCCACGGCGGCGGCCATGACGATGCGGTGGTCGTTGGCCCCGTCCACCACGCCGCCGGGGAGGGTGGAGACCCCGTAGACCGTCAGTCCGTCCTCCTCCTCGCTGACCGCGCCGCCCAGGGCCTTGAGCATCCGGGTCACGGTGGCCAGGCGGTCGCTCTCCTTCAGCCGCAGGCGGGCGGCGCCCACGAAGCGGGTGGTGCCCCGCCGGAGGGCGGCGATTGCCGCCAGGGGCGGCAGAAGGTCCGGGCAGTCGGAGAGGTTGACGCTCACCTCTCCGGCGGCGGAGAGCTTTTTGGAGTGGGCCAGCACCGCCGCGTCCCCCTGGGAGGACTGGCCCTTGAGGCCCCGGAGCCGCAGATTGCTCCCCAGGGCGATGGCGGCGTACCAGAAGGCGGCCTGGGACCAGTCGGCCTCCACGGTCTCCTCAAAGGGGCCGTAGACCCCCGGCTCTATGCCGAAGCCGTTAAGCCCCGGGGACCAGCGGACATGAATCCCCGCCCGGGCCAGCACCCCCATGGTCATGGCGGCGTAGGAGGCGGATTCCAGCTTCGTGGTGCTGACCACCACGCTGGGCCCGTCCAGCAGGGGCAGGGCCAGGAGCAGCCCGGTGAAAAACTGGCTGGACACGTTCCCCGGCAAACGGTACTCCCCGGGCCGCAGGTCTCCCCGGACGGTCAGCACGCCGTCTTGAAGCTGGTGGAAGATGCCCTGGCGGTCAAAGAGCTGGAAATAGGGGCCCAGGGGCCGTTCCATCAGCCGCCCCCGGCCGGTGAATTCCCCGCCGCCCTCCAGGGCCAGGGCAAGGGGGATGAGAAAGCGCAGGGTGGACCCGGATTCCCCGCAGTCAAAGCGGGGCGGGACCGGGTAATCCCGTTCCCTGCTGATGCAGCCCCAGATTTTTAAGGTATCCTCCCCCTGCCACTCCCAGCGGCAGCGGAAATTGGACATGCAGCGGAGGGTGGCCTCGATATCCTCGGAGAAGTCCAGGTTATGAATGGTGCTGACCCCCGCCGCCAGGGCGGCGGCGAGAATCCAGCGGTGGGCAAGGGACTTGCTGGGGGGCGGCGTCACCACGCCGGAGAGCCGCCGGGGGGTGATTTGAACGTCCATCTATCCCTCCTGCCCGGGCCGGTCCGCCAGCCCTGTCCCGATGACAAACAGCAGCTCCGACACGGGTATTTTGACCAGCTCGCAGGCACCGATCCTCTTGGGGACCACAATGGTGATGGAGTCCCCGGAGCGCTTCTTGTCCGCCAGGGCGGCTTCTTCCAGAGCCTTGGCGGAAAACTCCGTGGAGGTGGGGAGCCCCTGCTTTTCAAGGCAGGCGCAGATTCGCGCCGCCACAGGCCCGCCGGACCAGTTCAGCCCCTCCGCCGCCCGGGCCATGATGGCAAGCCCCGCCGCCACGGCCTGGCCGTGGGGAATGGAATAGCCGCTGCACTTCTCAATGGCGTGGCCCACGGTGTGGCCCAGGTTCAAGAGCTTCCGCTCCCCCTGCTCCTTCTCGTCCCGCTCCACCACTCCGGCCTTGTAGGCCACGCACCGGGCGATGACCTCTTCCAGATTCGTCTCCAGTCCGCCCTTCTCACAAAGCGCGAACAGGCTCTCGCCGCACAGCACCCCGGTCTTGACGGCCTCCGCCGCCCCTCCGGCGAACACCGCCTGCGGCAGGGTTTTGAGGCAGTCCGTATCGCACAGCACGGCGGCGGGCTGGAGAAAGGCCCCGGCCAGGTTCTTCCCCGCCTCCAAATCAATGGCGGTCTTGCCTCCCACGGAGGAATCCACCGCCGCCAGCAGCGTGGTGGGCATCTGCACATACCGGATACCCCGGAGGTACACGGCGGCGGCAAACCCCGCCATGTCCCCCGCCACGCCGCCGCCCAGGGCGATGAGGCAGTCCGTGCGGGTCAGGTGCTCCCGGGCCAGAAACTCCAGAATGCCGGAGAGGGTAGAAAGGTTCTTGTTCTCCTCCCCGGCAGGGAATGCGTAGGTGCAGACGGCGAACCCCGCCGCCTTCAGGCTTGTCACCACGGTCTCCAGATACAGCTCCTCCACAACGGAGTCGGTAATCACCGCCATGCGGCAGGGGGGGACGGCCGTCCGCAGAAGAGGGCCGCAGTTCTTTAAAAGCCCGGGGCCGATGCGGACGGTGTAGGCGGGAACCGTGTTTACCTGTATCTCTTTATAGTCTGGCATAGGCGCTCCTCCTTTAATTTCCCCCGGCGGTGGCTTTCAGCTCCCGGCCCTCCCGGAGAAGGGCCCGGACCCTGTCCGCGTCGCCGGATTTCAGCGCCCGGGAATAGGCGGCCAGGTTTTCGATCAGAATGTCCAGTTCCTTGATAAGGTAGTCCGCGTCGTCCAGAAACAGCTCTGTCCACATGTCCTCGTCCAGCCGGGCCACCCGGGTCATGTCCTGAAAGCTCCCGGCGGAAAAGCCCCGGCGGCGCTGGGCCTCCGGCGACTTGACGTAGGCGCTGGAGGTGATGTGGGCCAGCTGGGAGGTGAAGGCGATGATGCGGTCGTGCTCCTCCGGGTCCGAGAAGGTGAGCCCGGCAAAGCCGATGTCCAGGAAGAAGGCTTTCAACGTCTCCAGAAGCTGCATGTCCGTCCGCTTGTCCGGGGTGAGAATCATGGAGGCCCCCACGTACAAATCCTCGCTGGAGGCGGTGAAGCCCCCCCGCTCCCGTCCCGCCATGGGGTGGCCGCCGATGTAGGCGAAGCCGTACTCCTCCGCAACGGGGGCCAGGGCCTCCACCACCACCCGCTTCACGCCGCAAAGGTCCACCACGATGGCGGACTTGGAAATCCGGTCTGCGTGGTCCTTCACCCACTTCACCGCCGCGCCGGGGCAGATGGCAACCAGAATCAAACCGCACCGGGGAAGGTTCTCCTCCGTCAGTGGGGCGTCGATGGCTCCGCTCATCCGGGCCAGGGCCATGGTCTCCTGGTCCAAATCCGCGCCGTAGACGGTGTGGGCCGTCCGGGCCTTGACGCTTTTCGCCATGGAGCCGCCGATGAGCCCCAGGCCGACAATGCCGACATTCATGGAAGCGGCCTCCTTATTCGTTGTCAATGCCCTGCATGAAGGCGTGGAGCTTCAAAAGCTTTTTGGCCAGGGGATCGAAGACCTCCGGCTTTAAGGACTGGGGCCCGTCGCAAAGGGCGTGGGCCGGGTCGTTGTGGACCTCAATCTGGAGCCCGTCGGTGCCCGCCGCCACGGCGGCCCGGGCCATGGGCTCGACTAACCAGTACTTGCCCGTGGCGTGGCTGGGGTCCACGATGATGGGCAGATGGGTCAGCTGGCGCATCACCGGGATGGCGGACAGGTCCAGGGTGTTGCGGGTGTAGCTCTCAAAGGTGCGGATGCCCCGCTCGCAGAGGATGACATTCTCGTTTCCGCTGGCCATGACGTACTCGGCGCTCATGAGCCACTCCTCAAAGGTGGCGGACATGCCCCGCTTGATCATGACGGGCCGGTCCTGATGGCCCACGGCCTTCAAAAGGTCGAAGTTCTGCATGTTCCGGGCGCCGATCTGGATCACGTCCACATCCTTGAACAGGGGCAGCTGGGTCACGTCCATCAGCTCCGTCACGATGGGAAGGCCCGTCTCCTGCCGGGCGGTTTTCAGGTACTCCAGCCCTGTGGCCCCCAGGCCCTGGAAGGCGTAGGGCGAGGTGCGGGGCTTGAAGGCCCCGCCCCGGAGCATGGTGGCCCCGCTGGCCTTGACGGCCCTGGCGATGGCCACCACCTGCTCCTCGCTCTCCACGGAGCAGGGCCCCGCCATGATGGTCAGGGTGCCGCCGCCGATCTGGGTATTGCCCACGGGGATGACGGTGTCCTCCGGGTGGAACTTCCGGTTGGCGTTCTTATAGGGCTCCTGGACCCGCTTCACGTCCTGGACGATGTCCAGGGCGGCGATGAGGTCGATGTCCAGCTTGGAGGTGTCCCCCACCAGGCCCAGGATGGTGTTGGCCTCGCCGATGCTGGTGTGGATGGTGACACCCTTTTCCTGGAGCCAGGAGATGAGGCTGTTCAGCTGTTCCCGGTTGGGGTTGTGCTTTAAGATGACGATCATGACGGATTCCTCCTAACAAATTTGGCGGGGTGCAAAAAGGCCCGCAGCCGGTTTGGCTGCGGGCCGCTTCGTGCAATCGTCCTGAATCGGGACCGGAAGCTCACACACGCTCGTTTTCAGCCAAACCACGAAAAGCCTTACCAAAACCGGTAAAGCTAAAGTAGAAGTAGCCGTATTCAGCGGTGCGGACAGTGGCGGTCATGGTCAGGTTCCCCTTTGGTTCTTTAGATGTTTAAAGCATAACACAAGGCTGCGGAAATGAAAACTGTGGGTTTTTACAAATGCAAACGGATTATTTTGCGCCGGACTGTTTGCTTTACACAAAAATTGAGCTCTGATGCCGTCGCTGCGGCCCGGATAACCACCAGGCTAACAGAGCGTGTGAAAGTTCTTTTGCTTACTTTTACCCATCGGGTATACGGGGCTTCTAAACGGCAAAGCCGTTAAGAATCCCCAAATCTTTCAAGAAAAGTAAGTCAGGCGGCGGGGAGGCAACCCGCCATCAAAAGGCTGGTGGCCTTGAGGATGTAGCTGGCGTCCCGGACCATGCTGGCGCGGGTGGCCATGTACTGCTGGTGCAGCTCCTCCAGGGCGGCGACAAGGTCCCGGCGGGCCTGCTGGCGGCGGAGGTGCTGGTGGGCCAGATACCCCCGCATGAAGCGGCGGAAATCCGTCTCGTAGTTGTGGTGGTCCAGCATGGTGTCGGGGTAGTCCGGGTTGTGGGGGTATGTATAGGCGTCGGCCAGGTAGTGGGTCAGCTTGCCCAGGGTATAGTACTGCCACATGGTCCACCGCCGGCGGCGCTGGAGCTTTAAAATCTTGGCGTTGATGTAGGCCCGGGAATTGTAATAGTTGTGGCCCTTGAGCTTGTTGTAGTGCAGCGACCCTTTCAGATAGCTGAAAGGATTCACGTCCGGCTGGAACGAACCGAAAAGAAAGGCCAGCTCAAAGCGCCGGGCGGAAAAGCCCGCTTCGCTGCGCAGCAGCGTCCGGGCCAGCAGCGTATGGGTACGTTTCTGCAAAGTTAGCTCCTCCTAACCGCAAAGTCAGGCTTAGTATAGCATATCTTACGGCAGAATGCAAGAGGGTGGAAAATTTTTTTCAGTAAGCGCTGATCTCCAGGCTCTCGTCGTCCTCGCCCTTTTCGATGCGCCGTATTTCCACAAAGTATTTCACCTCCGGGCTGACGGATACCTCCGCCCGCTCCCCCACCCGGCGGCCCAGCAGCGCCTTCCCCACGGGGGATTCCTTGCTCACAAGGCCTTTCAGCGCGTTCTGGCGCAAGGTGGTGACAATGCGCACCTCCATCTCCCGCTTCGCCATCTCATTATATATGGTCACCCGGTCAAAGAGGCCCACGGCGTCCGCCTCCCCCCTGGCCTCAATGACCTTGGCCGTGCGGATCATCCGCTCCAGATAGCGGATGCGGCTGTCGTTGCGGTTTTTCGCCTGCTTGGCGCACTTGTACTCGAAGTTCTCGCTCAAGTCCCCGAAGGCCCGGGCGGTCTGAACCTCCTCTATCAGCTGGGGCCGCAGGACCCGGACCCGGTGGTCCAGCTCCTCCCGCATTTTCCGAATATCCACCGCCGTCAGCTCGTCGTACACGGCGCATCCCTCCTTTAAAATGTTGCCGCTTCATCATAGCCCCTCCCGCCGCCGCTGTCAAGCCGCCCTTGACGGCGGGGCCAGGGAATGTTATCCTGTAGAAAGAACAACGAACGGGAGGGCCGCCATGGACCTGGCTGAGCTGCTGGATATCCGCCCCGGCGTTACCGCCGTCATCGGCGGCGGCGGAAAGACCGCCCTTCTGCGGGCCCTGGGGAAGGAGCTGGCGGCGGGGGGCGCACGGGTCCTTCTCTGTACCTCCACGAAAATTTTTCCCTTTCCGGGCCTTCCCAACCTGGCGGACCCCACGGAGGCGGCGCTGGCGGAAGCCCTGGAACGCCGCCGCCTGGTCTGCGCCGGGACCCCGGTCCCCGGCACGGGAAAGCTTGCCGCCCCCAATATCCCCATGGCCCGTCTGGCGGCGCTGGCGGACTATGTGCTGGCGGAGGCCGACGGCGCGGCGGGACGGCCCCTGAAGGCCCACGCCTCCCATGAGCCGGCGGTTCCCCCCGAGGCCGGCCAGACCATTGTGGTGGTGGGAGCCTCCGGCTTCGGACGGCCCATCGCCCTGGCGGCCCACCGCCCGGAGCGGTACGCCCTTCTGGCGGGAGTTTTCGAGGACGCGCCCGCCGCGCCGGAGACGGAGGCGGCGGTGCTGCTGGCGGAGGGCCTCCATGACCGGATCTTTATCAACCAGGCGGAGACGGCGGAGAGCCGGAAGGGGGCCGCCGCCCTGGCGGCAAGGCTCTCCTGCCCCGCGGCGGCGGGATCCCTTATGAGAAAGGAGTTTTTCCTATGCTAGTGGTTATTCGCGGAGCCGGGGACCTGGCCACCGGCGCGGCCCTCCGCCTTTGGCGGGCGGGGCTGCGGGTGGTCATGACCGACCTCCCCCAGCCTACGGCTATCCGCCGCACCGTGGCCTTTTCCACGGCCATACCCTGCGGGGAAACCAAAGTGGAGGATGTGACCGCCCGCCGGGCGGAGACCCCGGCCCAGGCCCTGGAGCTGCTGGAGGACGGCGTGATTCCCGTGCTGGCGGACCCGGAGGCGGCCTGCGTCCCCGCGCTGCGCCCCGCCGCCCTGGTGGACGCCATCCTGGCGAAACGGAACCTGGGCACAAAAATCACGGACGCTCCCGTGGTGGTGGGGGTGGGCCCCGGCTTCACGGCGGGGGCGGACTGCCACGCCGTGGTGGAGACCATGCGGGGCCATTACCTGGGCCGGGTCCTTTACGAGGGCTCCGCCCAGCCCAACACCGGCATTCCCGGCCTCATCGGCGGCTTTGCCGGGGAACGGGTCCTCCGGGCCCCGGCGGACGGGGCGTTTCACCCGCTTCTGGACATCGGCGCACAGGTGAAGCTGGGAGACGTGGCCGCCGAAGTGGGCGGCGTGCCCATGGCCTGCACATTGGACGGGGTGCTCCGGGGCATCCTGCCGGAGGGGACCCGGGTCCGCAAAGGGATGAAGGCCGGGGACATCGACCCCCGGTGTAAAATGGAACACTGCTATTGCGCCAGCGACAAGGCCCTGGCCGTGGGCGGCGGGGTGCTGGAGGCGGTGCTGCGCCTTTCCAAAACGTTGAATCATGCAAAATAAATACGAACCGCAATCAAAACGGGAGGGATTTTCATGGCAGAGAACCAGGTAAAACTGACCAAGCTGGCCAAGTGCGCCGGCTGCGGGGCCAAGGTGGGGGCGGGGACTCTGGCCCGGCTTCTGGAGGGCATCCGGGTCCACGAGGACCCGAACCTGCTGGTGGGCTTTGACCGGAGCGACGACGCGTCGGTCTACCGGATTTCCGGGGAGCTGGCCTTGGTGCAGACGGTGGATTTCTTCCCCCCCATCGCCGATGATCCCTATCTCTTCGGCCAGATCGCCGCCGCCAACGCCCTCTCCGACGTGTACGCCATGGGCGGGGAGCCCAAGCTGTGCCTGAATATTATGGCGGTGCCCAAGGACATGCCCCCGGAGGCCGTCCACGAGCTTCTCCGGGGAGGCTACGAGAAGGTTTACGAGGCCGGGGCCCTCATTACCGGGGGCCACAGCATCTTGGACGACGAGCCCAAGTACGGCCTGGCCGTCACCGGGTTTGTCCACCCGGAGAAGATGCTCACCAACTCCGGCGCGCGGCCCGGGGACGTGCTGCTTCTCACCAAGCCTCTGGGGGCCGGGGTGCTGACCACCGCCGCCAAGGCGGGCCTGGCCCCGGCGGCGGCCATGGAGCGGGTCTACGCCCTTATGACCACCCTCAACAAGTCCGCCCGGGACGTGATGGTCCGATATCCGGTTCACGCCTGCACCGACGTGACGGGCTTCGGCCTGCTGGGCCACGGCTTGGAAATGGCCCAGGGCAGCGGCGTGGAGCTGGAGATCGAGGCGGAGGCCGTGGACGTTATCCCGGAGGCGGCGGAGCTGGCCCGGATGGGCATTCTCCCCGAGGGGATGTACCGCAACCGCGCCTTTGCCGAAGGCTCGGTGGACCCCGGAGCGGCGGAGCTCTGGCGGCAGGACCTTCTCTACGACCCCCAGACCTCCGGCGGCCTGCTGATGGCGGTGGACCCCGCCGGGGCGGAGGCGCTTCTTGGGGAGCTGAGGGGCTGCGTCCCCAGCGCCCAGCGCCTGGGCACGGTGAGGGCGTACCGGGGCGGGAAGCGGATTTTCCTCAAATAGGCGCAAAAAAGCGGACGGCTCAGCCGTCCGCTTTTTGGTTTCCATTTACGCGATTCTCGCCAGCCACTTCAAGTCGTAGGGCTCGAAAACCACCTTCTCATAGGCCTCCACGTCCAGCGGCGTGCCGTCCCAGTCCCCGTGGATGTCCCCGTTCTGCTTGATGAGGATGTCGTAGAGAATGTCGTAGGTCACGCCGTCCGCCGGGTCCGTCTCCACAATGGTGGAATAGGGCAGGGTCTTGTGGTAGGTCAGCGCCAGGCCCTGGTAGTCGAAGTGGAACCCGCAGCGCATCCGGCAGCCGTCCAGGCCGGTGTACCGGGCGATTTTTTTCAGGTCCTGGAGGATTTTGTCCCCCTCCTCCTCATAGAGGTTCTCCGGCGTGGTGGCGGTGTAGTCGAACCGGAACTGGATGGAGGACCCGGGGACCTTTTTGAAGCGCTCCAGATAGGGGATCAGGTCCTTGGCGGGATAGTCCTTGTACAGCACGCAGTTCACCCGGAAGGGCACCGGCAGCCGGGCCAGGAGGCCGTCGTTGGACTCCACCACGTACTTCTGCATGTGCCGGGAGACGTTGATGCAGGTGATCTTGTCCTTGTTCTTCTCCGCGAAGGCCAGAATGTCCTCCTCCGTCTGGAACTCGGACACGGGGAGGGTGGTGTTGATATAGACCTTGTGGGTGGGTGGAATCTCGTCCAGCATGGACTGGAGGACCGAAAGGTCGGCGAAGGGCTCTCCCCCGGTGAACACAAAGTCGCAGTGGGGCGTGATGGCGTCCATCCGGCGGATGCTGGCGCGGATTTTCTCGGCGGAGAAGCCGGTCAGGTCCGCGTATTCGCCTTTATTGATGCAGAAGGGGCAGTGGTTCTTGCAGTCGTAGGGGACGAAAACCGTCACCGTCGCGCCGCCCTCCCGCGTCTTGTAGGGATGCTTCATAACGTCGTCTCGCCTTTCCGTCTATTCTATAGTAACAGCGGCACGGCCATGACCGTACACAAACCCTTATTTTAAAGGATTTTTCCCGGAAGGTCAAGAGCAATTCGAAAATTCACCCCTGAAAAATTTTAGGCCCCGCGGCGGGTTTCTTTTCTGCCTCCCAGCAAAAATTCCCTTGCAAAACAGGGAAATTTCGCCTATACTGTATGACAGAATGACCATGTGTCCCGGCGGGTTCCAGGCCGGGGGCCATGGCACATGGAGAGAAGGTGAGAACGAATGTCCCTGGAAGCGATTGAAAAGGTAACGCAGGCGGAAAAAGAGGCCCGGGAGCGCCTGGCCGCCGCCGAGGCGGAAGCGAAGCAGATGGTCGCCGGCGCGGAAAAGGAAGGTCAGGCGCTCTTGCAAAGGCAGCGCAGCGCCGGGGCGGAGGCCGGCCGGGAGCTTCTGCGCCAGGCGGAGGAGCGGGCCGCTGCTGCGGCCGAAAAGACCGCTCAGGCCGCCCAGGCCGAGGCCGCCGGGCTGCGCAAGGCGGCGGAGGAGCGCCTGGAAGCCGCCGCGGAGTTTATTGTCGGAAGGGTTGTGAGCAACTGAAATGGCCATTGTAAAAATGAAAAAGCTCCGCGTCATGGCCATGGCCGACAGCCGGGACGCGCTCCTGCGGGAGCTGCTGCGCCTGGGCTGTGTGGAGATCAGCGAGCCCGCCGGGAAGCTCTCGGACCCCGCCTGGGCGGCGCTGCTGCGGCGGGACGGCTCCAAGCTGGCCCAGACCAAAAACGAGCAGGGGGAGGCCGCCGCCGCCCTGGACGCGCTGAAGCGCTACGGCGGGACCAAGGACGGCCTCTTTATCCGGCGGCAGGCGGTGCCGGAGGAGGAGTTCCTCAGCGACGCCGCCCTGGAAAAGGCCCGGGCCGTCAGCAAGGAGATCAACGGGCATTTGCAGGACGTCGCCCGCCTCCAGAGCGAGGAGGGCCGCCTTTTGAGCCGGAGGGCCGGGCTGGAGCCCTGGGTCCCCCTGGACATGCCCCTGGAGCTGGGCGGCACCGAACACGCGGTGTTCCGCCTGGGGGTGTTCCCCGGGGCGGCGGACGTGGCCGCCATCCGCAATGAGCTGGCGGACACGGCGGCGGAGCTCTATGAGATCAGCGCAGACAAGCAGCAGCGCTGCTGCCTCCTGGCCGCCCACCGGGCGGAGGAGGAGAAGGCCCTGGAAATCCTGCGGCCCCACGGGTTCAGCGTCACCGCGTTCCAGGGGCTGGAGGGCACGGCGGCCCAGAACGTCCAGGCTTTGGACCAGGCCCTGGCGGAGAACCAAAAGCGCCGTCAGGAGGCCGGGGCCGCGATAGCCGCCCTGGCCCCGGAGCGGGACCGCCTGCGGCTCTATGCCGACCGGCTCAGCGCCGAGGCCGCCGGGGATATGAACGCCGAGCGGCTTCTCACCGACGGGACCATCGTCTTTTTCGAGGGCTGGGCCCCGGCGGAGAACCTGGGCGAGGTCCAGTCCCTGCTGGACGGCGCGGGCTGCGCCTGGGAGGCGGCGGACCCGGCGGAGGAGGACATTCCCGACGTGCCGGTGCGCCTGAAAAACAACTGGCTCACCCGGCCGCTGAACATGGTGACGGAGATGTACTCCCTCCCCGCGTACAACAACGTGGACCCCAACCCCCTGATGGCGCCGTTTTTCATCCTGTTCTACGGCATCATGATGGCGGACATGGGCTACGGGCTTTTGATGTTCCTGGCGGGCACGGTCATTTTGAAGAAGTACCGGCCCAAGGGGACCATGGGCCACATGATGGGCCTGATGCAGCTTTGCGGCGTGTCCACCTTCATTATGGGCGCGGTTACCGGCGGCTTCTTCGGGGACTTTTTGACCCAGGTGGTGAAGCTCACCACCGGAGGGGACTTCGCCCTGCCGGCCCTCTTCACCCCGCTGAACGACACGCTGATGATCCTCGTGGGGTCCATGGCCCTGGGGCTTGTCCAGATTGTCACCGGCATGGCCGTCAGCTTCATCCGCAAGCTCAAGGCCGGGCAGGTGCTGGACGCGGTGTTTGAAGAGGTCACCTGGTGGATCGTCTTCGCCGGCATCGGGCTGATGGCGGCGGGAATCACCAATCTGGTCCTGTACGCGGGCCTTGTCCTGATCGTCGCCGGCCCCCTGGTCACCGGCCAGGGCTTCGGTAAGATTATGGGCATTTTCGGCTCTCTTTACAACCATGTCACGGGCTATTTCGGCGACATTTTGTCCTACGCCCGTCTCATGGCGCTGATGCTGGCGGGCAGCGTCATCGCCCAGGTGTTCAACACCTTGGGGGCGATTCCCGGCAACATCCTGATTTTCCTTGTGATCTCCCTGGCGGGCAACGCGCTGAACTTCGCGCTGAACCTGC
>CAJUBX010000032.1 GCA_910585165.1 uncultured Oscillibacter sp.
TCGGTGTATTATAGGGCGGGGCTGCTTTCGTTTCTTTAAGTGAGGCCGGGGTCCCGGGCCCGCTTCAAATCCTCCCGGCGGCGGAGGGCCAGGGCCTCCAGCGTTTCCGTGGGCCGCTCTCCGGCGGCTAGGGCCTCCTTGAATTCCGTCAGGGCGGCGTGGAGGCGCTGGCAGAGGGCGTCCTGGCGGCGGGTGTCCCGGGCGGCGGAGGAGAGGCGGGAGAGAAGCAGGCCCATGACGGACAGCTTCTCGTCAAAGGGTGCGGCCCGGAGCTCCCGAACGGTGACGGGCCGCCAGGTCCCCTTCAATATCTCGTCCACATGGTAGATGTCCCGGTATTTATGGTACAGCTCCAGGTAATTGGCGAAGTCACGGGCGATGCGGGGAAGCTGGATGTACTGCCCCACCACCTCCCGGCCCGCCTTGAGGCCCAGGGCTTCATAGGCCGCCAGCAGCTCGCTCAGGTCCTCCCAGCCCCGGGCGGTGGCGAACCGGACGCCCTCCGCCGCGGTTTCCACCCGGTAAAAGTTCTCCTTTTTAATGTCCAGGTAGGAGACGACGGCCCCGTGGAGTCCCTTTGCCCGGGCGTACTCCTTCCAGACGGCGAAGTCCTCCTCCACGTCGATGCGCTTCACCCGGTCCAACGTCACCACGTCGAAATCCCGGACGGAGCGGTTGTATTCCGGCGGGTTCCCGGCGGCGGCGATGAGCCAGCCCTCCGGCAGGCGCTGGTTGCCGAAGGTCTTGCATTGGAGGAATTGCAGCATCATGGGAGCCAGGGTTTCGGAGACGCAGTTGATCTCGTCCAGAAAGAGGATGCCCTCCCGCAGGCCGGTCTTTTCCATCAGGCTATAGACCGAGGCGAGAATCTCGCTCATGGTGTATTCGGTAACGGAGTACTCTTGTCCTCCATAGGTCCGTTTCTCGATAAAGGGCAGGCCCACGGCGCTCTGGCGGGTGTGGTGGGTGATGGTATAAGCGACGAGGCCCACGCCGGTTTCGACGGCGATCTGCTCCATAATCTGGGTCTTGCCCACGCCGGGAGGGCCCATCAGCAGCACGGGCCGCTGGCGGACGGGGGGAATCAGGTAATTCCCCAGGGGGTCTTTGGCCAGATAGGCTTTTAAGGTGTTGGTGATTTCCTGTTTGGCTTGCTTGATGTTCATGGTATCCTCCATTCCACCGCTTCCGCCAGCGGCTTCCGGGGGCGGGGCGGCGGGTTTTCGGCGGCATGGCCCAGGGCCATGGCCGCCGCCAGGCTCCCCGGCCTGCCCAGCCATTCCGTCAGCGCGTCATACGCAAAATAAATATCGCAGATCCAAAGGCTCCCCAGCCCCAGCGCCGCGGCCTGGAGGGCCATGTTTTCCAGGCAGGCTCCCAAAGACTGGGCGTTGCAGAGCTCAAAAACCCGTTGGTCCGTGGTCAGGGCCTGCCTCGGGTCCCGGCCCAGGGGGTTTGTGACGAAGATGACCGCCGGGGCTTGCTCCATGATGCGCAGGGTCCGTTCCGCCCCGCTGAGAAACGGGGCGCTCTCCGGCAGAAGCGGGCGGTTTTTTTCCGCTTCCAGGCCCCGGGCCATGGCGGACAGGGCCGCCGCCTTTTCCGCTCCGGCGGCAACGGTGAAGCGCCAGGGCTGGCGGTTTTTCGACGAGGGGGCCAGGGCTCCCGCCTGCAAAATGATTTCAAGCTCCGCCCGGGAAACCGGGGCGGGCGTATAGGCGCGGATGCTGCGCCGGTTTACAATCTCGGTAAGCATAGCGTTCCCCCTCAAAGCTCCGGCAGTTCGCCGAGGTCAATTTCCTCCGGCAGGTCCTCCGCCGCCCAGTCCAGGTCCGGGCCCTCCAGCACCAGCCGGATGGCCCAGGGAGGGGTTTTGACGGAAAGCGGCGGCTCCCCCAGGAGAATGAACGCCGTCTCATAGGGCGTGCGCTTCTCCGGGTAAATCCCCATGCCGTCGGTAAAGTACACAAGGCCCCGGAGGCTGGCGAAGGCCCCCGCCTCTTGGAGCTTTGCCACATGCTCGAACACCGGGCGGAAGTCGGTTGCGCTGCCGCCGGTGAGGCGGAAGTTCTCCATATAGCTTCGAAGGTCCTCTAAATCGTGAATCACGTCGTCGGAGCGGATTTGGTCGTCACACTGGAGGATGCGGATATTGACCTTTCGGGTAAAGGTCCCGGCGCTGCGCAAAATGGCGTAGGTACAGGCCAGAAACTGCCGCACCCGCTCTCCGGAGGTGGACATGGAGGTGTCCACGGCGATGACGAAATCCTCGATGCGCTTTTCCTCCCGGGTCTCCGGGGGATCCACCAGGGGCATGTTTCCATAGAGCCGGAGGCCGTAGGAGTAAAAGCCGTAGTCAAACGCGTCCCCGTCCACCGCCACGATCTCCCTGGGGGCGGCGAAGCGGCGCAGGAAAGCCCGGTAGTCCACGTCGTCCCGGACCGCCACCCGGACCTGCTCCAAAACGGCCTTGCCGCCGGTCCCCTTGTCCGCCAGGACCGTTTCCAGGCCCGTCTGGGCTTTCCCGGAGAGGTCCCGCCACTTCTGGTCCTGGCGGCTGCTCTGCTCCCCGCCGTCCTGCCGCTCCGCGTCCCAGAGGCCGTGGTCGTCCGCCAGAAAGGCCCGCTGGAGACGGGCAATTTCATACTCCGAAAGATTCAGCCTGAGAAGGCGGCGGTAGACGCCCTCCGCCGTCAGGACGGGCATGTCCCTCCGGCATTCGCCGTAGAATTTCTGCTTTTGGGGGGCCGGGCCGGCGCTTAAACAGGGGTAGTCCAGCTCGTCCAGAATGCTCTCCACCGCCGTGTCGCAGGCAAGGTCCCACAGCTGCGGAACCTTGCCCCGCTTCTTCGCCAGGTGCCGCAGCATGCAGTGGAGAACCGTATGGAGATAGGCCCGGCAGGACCACACCCGGCTCCGCAGATAGCGCTCCGCCAGCCACGCCCCGTCGTAGTACAGCGTTTCGCCGTCGGTGGCCAGAGACAGCGTTATCCCGCCGCCGGGGGCGAAGGCCAGGGCGCAGAGGGCCGCGTCCAGATAGGGAAGATTCATATAAAGCTCATTCCGGGAGGCGGACAGAATGTCCCGCCCGATTCCGGCAAAGTCCGTTTGTTCCATAGCGCACCGGTCCTTTTACAGGGCGAAGGATTTTTCCGCTCCGGCGGGAAAGCGGCGGTGCTGTTCTTCCAGCAGCAGCGCCAGGGCCCCCGTGTCCCCCGCTTCCCGGGCCAGGGCGCAGGCGGCGGAGAGGGTTTCCCGGTCCGGTTTGGTCAGTTCCAGAAGGAGGGGAAGGGCCTCCGTATCCCGCTCCTCCAGAAGGAGGCGGAGGGCTTCCCCGGCATGGCCCGTCAAATAGGCGCGGTAGTCTTCCGCCGCCGCGTCCGATAAATCCACAGGACGGCGGAGCCGCCGCCAGGCCAGCCGGAGGGCGGCGGCGTCCTCATGCTCCATGCCCAGAAAGTCCGGCCAGAGCGCGTCGTACTCCTTAAAGGAAAAGCGCTTTTGGCGGAAGCAGTGGTGGTAGGGATAGCCCGCGCCGGAGATGAAGTAGTCGAAGTGGTGGGCGGGGCAGTTCTCCTCATAGAGCTCCGTGTACTCCGGGAACACCAGCCTGGCCGTCTCTCCGCCGGGGCCGTACACGGTCACGTCCAGCTCCCGGCTGAGCTCCCCGGCGAACCAGGCCAGGGTTTCGCCCTGGTCCGGGCCCGTCCGGGTCAGGCGGAGGGTATCCAGCTGCCGGCAGTTCATCAGCGCCCCTCCGCCCCAGCGGGAAACGCCGTCGTAAATACGGAGGGTCTTCAAGGCGGAGCAGTTCAACAGCGCGTAGTCCCCCACAGACCGCAGGGACTCCGGCAGGGCCAAATCCCGGAGGCCGCGGTTGTCCCAGGCCGCTCCCTCCTCCGGGGGGACGCAGGCCACCAGGACGGTTTCCGCCCCGGCGGGGAGGGGATCGGACTGCCGCTCCGGGGCCAGGGCCCGGTCCCCCAGGGCGGTTACGGGCAGGCCAAACAGCCGCTCCGGCAGGGCGGCCCGGGCGTCAGGCGTTCCGGCCCGGAGGATGACGGCGCCCCCCGCTTCCCGGCGGAAAACCAGCCTCCAGTTGCCGTCGCCGCTGATAGTTTCCATAGCCCCCACCTCCCGTTGGATTTTTCCAGGGGTAGTATACCACAGCCAAAGAGAATTTCCCAGGAAAATTTTTTGAAAGGCCCTTGACAAACTGTTCATTCTGTGTATACTGTATATTAACAGCAAAACGGGAGGAGGCTTTCATGGAAATCATCATCCGCAATAGCGCCAACCAGCCAATCTACGAGCAGATTTACTCCCAGCTCAAGGCCCAGATCATCGCCGGGGCCCTGTCGCCGGGGGAGGCGCTGCCCTCCATCCGGGCGCTGGCCAAGGACCTGAAGATATCCGTCATCACCACCAAGCGGGCCTATGACGAGCTGGAGAGCGAGGGCTTTTTGTATACCGTAGCCGGGAAGGGCTGCTTTGTGGCGGAAAAGAACCTGGACCTTATCCGGGAGCAGCAGCTCCGGGAGCTGGAAAGCCATTTGACCGCCGCGGCGGGGCTTGCGAAAAGCTGCGGCGTGTCCACGGAAGAACTCATCAATATGCTGCACGTTCTTAATGAGGAGGAAGCTACATGAACGCCATTGAACTCTCTCATATTCATAAATCCCTCGGCGGCTTCGCCATTGAGGACTTGAACCTCACGGTGCCCAGCGGCGCCATCTGCGGCCTGGTGGGGGAAAACGGCGCAGGCAAGTCCACCACCATCCGCCTTTTGATGAACGCCCTCCGCCCCGACGGCGGCACGGCAAAGGTGCTGGGCGTGGACGCCGCCTCCCCGGAGTTCCGGGAAGTGAAGGAGGACGTGGGGATTGTGCTGGACGAGGCGTATTACCCCGAGACCCTCACCGCCGTCCAGGTGGGGAAGGTGATGGCGAAAACCTATAGGCGCTGGGATCAGGAGTCCTACGGCGGCTATCTGAGCCGCTTTGACCTGCCGGAGAAGAAGCCCTTCAAGGACTTCTCCCGGGGCATGAAGATGAAGCTGGCCATCGCCGTGGCCCTGAGCCACCAGCCCAAGCTCCTGATTCTTGATGAGGCGACTTCCGGCCTGGACCCCATCGTCCGGGACGAGGTGCTGGAGCTTTTCAACGACTTCACCCGGGAGGAGGACCACTCCATTTTAATCTCCTCCCATATCCTGAGCGACCTGGAGAAGCTCTGCGATTACATCGCCTTTCTGCACCAGGGGCGGCTGCTGTTCTGCGACGAGAAGGACCGGCTTCTGGAGACCTACGGCATTTTTGCCGGGACGGCGGAGCAGCTGGAGAGCCTCCGGGAGGAGGCCGTGGTGGGCCGGGAGGATTCCCACGGCTACGGCGGTGTGCGGGCTTTGGTCCGGCGGGAGGAGGTCCCGGCGGGGCTGGAGCTGGAGCGGGCCAGTGTGGAGGACGTCATCCTCTTTATGGTGAAAGGAGCGAAACAATGAAAGCGCTGATTATGAAGGACGTTTACGTTCTTTGGAAGCAGATGCGGATTTTTCTGCTGATCCTGGCGGTGATGAGCATGACCGGCGGCATTTTCAACAACATTTTCGTGGTGATCTGGTGCTCCATGCTGCCCTATTCCGCCATTGCCTACGACGAGCGGAGCCATTGGGATCAGCTGGCGGCCATGATGCCCTACTCCCGGCGGGACGTCGTGCTGAGCAAGTACGTGCTGGGCTGGCTCTGCATGGCGGGGGCCGTGGCCCTGAGCCTGGTGCTCCAGGGAGCGGCGGGCCTTGCGGGCGGGCCGGGTCCGGAACCGGCGCTGATGCTGACCAGCCTGATGGGCGGCATCGTGGCCCTGGACGTCACCCTGCCCCTGATTTTCCGTTTTGGCGTGGAGCGGGGGCGGCTGGTGTTTATGATCGTCGTGTTCGGCATAGCGATCTCCGGCGGCGCCCTGGCGGGCATGGCGGAGGATATTAAGGGGATACCTGTCCCTGTGATGGCGGTGACGCCCCTCATCGCGGTTATCGCCACGGCGGTTTCCATCCCGCTGGCCATGAAGCTGTACAAGGCGCGCTGAAAGGGGGAACGCTGTATGCCCCATCTGCCAGACAACCTGGTTCTCCTCCTCCTGCTGCTGCCGGCCCTGACCCGGCTGTGGGAGGTGTGGAAGAACCGAGACTGAGGAGAATGCACCATGAAAAATACAAACCGCTGTCCCCGCTGCGGCTCCGCGGATATTATCCGGGTGCCCGACGACGCCCACCGCTACCTTGCCAACAGCATCTGCATCACCCGGTTCGCCACGGTGAAGCGGATTCCCGTCGCCCGTTATGTCTGCCATGGCTGCGGCTATGTGGAAAGCTGGGTGGAAAACCAGCATGAGCGGGACGAGATTAAGCGGGCCTGGGGGTAAAGGAGAGGTCCCTCCGTCAAAGGAACGGAGGGACCTCTCCTTATGTACTTTGCAGGCTCCGCTGGAGAAGCTCCATCAGCTCCTCCGCGTGGCGGTAGGATTCCCGGCTCATCTCGTCGAAGAGCTTGGCGAGGCAGGGGTCCAGGCTGTCCTCAGCGGAGCGGGCGAAGTTGAGGCCGCTGCACGCCGCCGCATGGTAGCGCTCCCGGAGGGCGGGGCACCAGCGGCCCGCATAGATGCGCTCGGCGCTGACGCTGGGGCGGTAACACTGCCCGGTAATGAGGTAGTGGGCCGCCATCAGCCGCCGGGCCTGGTTCTGGAGGTCTGCCGCCATGTCCCGCAGGGGCTTCCGGGCCCAGGAGGGAGCCTGACGGCTCAGGACCAGGAGATAGCGCCGGTCCGACAGTGCCGCCTCAATATAGCCGGAGATCACGTCCAGCATCTCCGCCGCCTCGGTGCCCATGCAGCAGGGGTTCCGCTCCGCACCGGGGAGCAGGCCCTCCTGCCGGACGGCAGAAGAAGGGGAATTTGCGGGAATGGGAACGGCGGGGGTCTCCGGCGCGGCGGGGAGGCCGGAGACTCCCGGGGCTGCGGACGTTCCGGCCTCGGAGCGGGCGGAGGCCGCCTGCCGGGCGGGAGACGCCGCCATGCCGGGATAGGGCTCCAGGTTCGGGGCTACCCGCTGCCAGATGCGGTCGTATTGGCGAAAATCGTAAACTTCCGGGGTTTGGGTCGTATGTTCCATGAGGGGTCCCTCCTTTTCCTCACATTCTATGCAAAGTGCAGAAAAACGGTTCCTGTTGCGCCTGCAACAGATAAGCGGGGCGCTTTTGGGTAAAATGTAGGGGAAATCCCAAGAGACCGCATTGCTTTTTCCGGTCATATCTGATAGAATACTGGCCGGAAACGTTTCACATGCAAAGGAGGAAGCCCCCATGCTGGAACTGAAACACCTCAGCTACGCCGTTCATGAGGACGGCGGGGAGCTGGGCATTTTGAACGATATCTCCCTCACCGTCGGCGACGGGCGGCTGGTGGTCTTCACCGGCCCCAACGGCGGGGGAAAGACCACCCTGGCCAAAAGCATCATGGGCCTGGTGCGGCCCACCGCCGGGCAGATTCTCTGGAACGGCCGGGACATTACGTCCATGGGCATCACGGAGCGGGCGAAGCTCGGCATCAGCTACGGCTTTCAGCAGCCCCCCCGGTTCAAGGGGCTGACGGTCCGGGACCTGCTGACCCTGGCCAGCGGGGATGAAAAGCTCCCCAAGGACCGCTGTTGCCAGTACCTCACCCGGGTGGGCCTGTGCGCCAACGACTATCTGGACCGGGAGGTGGACGCCTCCCTCTCCGGCGGCGAGGTCAAGCGCATTGAAATCGCGTCCATCCTGGCGCGGAACGCCGCGCTGATGATTTTTGACGAGCCGGAGGCGGGCATCGACCTGTGGTCCTTCGCCCGGCTGACGGAGACCTTCGAGCAGCTCCACGCCGCGGGAGGGGCTACCATGATCATCATCTCCCACCAGGAGCGCATCATCTCCCTGGCGGACGAGGTCATCGTGGTAGGGGAGGGGCGGCTCCGCCACCGGGGGACCCCGGCGGAAATCCTGCCCCGGATTCTGGCGGACACCCTGAGCGGGTGCCCGGTACTGACGAAGGAGGCGATGGCGCAATGATGGAAACCGAGATTGACCGCAGGCTGCTGGAAAAAATCGCGGACCTGATCGGCAAGCCCGTAGGGGCCTTCAACATCCGCAAGGACTCCGGCTGCGACGGCCGCCAGTCCACGGAGCATATTGAGATCGCCTCTAAGGAGGACAAGCCCGGCATCGACATCCGCGTCAAGCCCGGCACCGTGGGGGAGACCTGCTATATCCCCGTGATCATCACGAAGTCCGGCCTCCGGGAGATGGTCTACAACGACTTTTTCATCGGCGAGGGCTGCGACGTGGACATTGTGGCCGGCTGCGGCATCCATAACTGCGGCGGGGAGGAGTCCCGCCACGACGGCGTCCACACCTTTTACGTGGGCAAGGGCTCCAAGGTCCGTTACACCGAGAAGCACTACGGCGAGGGCGACGGCACCGGAGGCCGGATCATGAATCCGGAGACGGTGGTCTATCTGGAGGAGGGGGCCTCCATTCAGATGGAGACCGTTCAAATCCGGGGCATCGACTCCACCAAGCGCACAACTAAAATCGTTTGCGGCAGGGGAGCCGAGGCCGTCGTCACGGAGCGGCTGCTGACCCACGGGGAGCAGACGGCGGAGAGCGACATGGAGATTATTCTGGACGGCGAGGACTCCAAGGGGCGGGTGATCTCCCGCTCCGTGGCCCAGGACCGATCCGAGCAGGTGTTCTATCCCCGGATGGTGGGCAACGCCCAGTGTTTCGGCCATGTCCAGTGTGACTCCATCATCATGGGGGAGGCCAAGATCAAGTCCATCCCCGCCATTACCGCCAACTGCACCGAGGCGCAGCTGGTTCACGAGGCGGCCATCGGCAAGATTGCCGGGGACCAGCTTTTGAAGCTGGAGACCCTGGGCCTGACTGCGGAGGAGGCCGAGGAATGCATTCTCAAGGGTTTCCTGGCCTGAGAGGAAACAACAGAGAAAAGCCCCGCCGGCGGCGGGGCTTTTTCGTTTTTAATTTAAAAAGTCCTTGAGCTTCTTGCTCCGGGAGGGATGCCGGAGCTTCCGCAGGGCCTTGGCCTCGATCTGCCGGATGCGCTCCCGGGTGACGTTGAACTCCTTGCCCACTTCCTCCAGGGTCCGGGTCCGCCCGTCCTCAATGCCGAAGCGGAGCTTCAGCACCTTCTCCTCCCGGGGTGTCAAGGTGGACAGCACGTCCATCAGCTGCTCTTTCAAAAGGGTAAAGGACGCGGCCTCGCTGGGCTCCGACGCGCCCTCGTCCGGGATGAAGTCCCCCAGGTGGGAATCCTCCTCCTCGCCGATGGGGGTTTCCAGGGACACGGGCTCCTGGGCGATTTTCATGATTTCCCGGACCTTGTCCACCGGCATGTTCATCTCCGCCGCAATTTCGTTGGGGGAAGGGTCGTGCCCCAGCTCCTGGAGAAGCTGGCGGCTGACCCGGATGACCTTGTTGATAGTTTCCACCATGTGGACGGGAATACGAATGGTTCTGGCCTGGTCGGCGATGGCTCGGGTGATGGCCTGGCGGATCCACCAGGTTGCGTAGGTGGAAAACTTGTAGCCCTTGGTATAGTCGAATTTTTCCACCGCCTTGATAAGGCCCAGGTTGCCCTCCTGAATCAGGTCCAGAAACAGCATGCCCCGGCCTACATAACGTTTGGCGATGGACACCACCAGCCGGAGGTTTGCCTCCGCCAGCTTCTGCTTGGCGGCCTCTCCGGCCCGGTACTGCTTGCGCAGGGCGGCCTCCAGGACGGGGTCAATTTCCGCGCCCTCCTCCCGCTGGCGGCGCAGCTCCGCCAGCTTCTCCGCCGCCTCGTTTCCGGAGGACATGGCCTGGGCCAGGTTGACCTCCTCCTCCGGCGTCAGCAAAGCCACCTTTCCGATTTCCTTCAGGTACATGCGGACGGGGTCGTCGATGGAGAAACTGTTGACCAGGGTGTTGGGGTCTACCAGCTCCTCCTCCTCCATGCCGGCGATTTCCTCGGCGGCGGGGCCCTCCTCGGGAAGCTCCGGCAGCAGGTCCTCCTCGGCGCTGATGTCGATGTTCAGCGCCTCCAAAGAGTCGTAGAGCTGGTCCATCTGCTCGCCCTCGAGGTTCAGATCGTCCACGGCCTCCATCAGTTCGGCGGACTCCAGCTTGCCCTTTTTCTTACTCTTGGCCAGCAGCTCCCGCAGCTTCTCGTTGTTGATAAGCCAGGCGGCGGCGGGAAGGGCGGCCACCTGCTTGTCGTCCAGGCGGATAATGCCGGCCTTTTTGGCCTCCTCGTCGGTCATGATCCGGGGGGCCTCCTCCACCGGAGCGTCCGATCCGGCCGTCTCGCCGGGCCCGGCGGCGGCTTCAGCGGCGGCTAAAATGGCGTCGGCCTGACGCTCCAGCTCTTTGGCATCCTGTTTATTAGACATTCCGTTTTTCTCCCTTATTCGTTTTTTTATATTTTTCTACAGCTGCCAGTAAAGGGTCCGTTTTATCACTGGAGCGCCGTTCTTTTTGAATATTGCTTATGTAATCCTGCAAAGCCTTCTGCCGGTTCTGGGGCGATTCCGGCGACTGGCAGAAGGAGGCCACGTGATTCATCTCATCCTGGGACAGCGCCCCGGCCAGAGCGCCCAGCGTTACTTTCTGGCCGCCCTCCTTGGCCCGCCACAGCAGGGAAAAGATCCGTCCCAGAAGGGGAGAGGAGAAATCCTCCTCTTTTAATGGCGGCTGGGAGGAGAAAAGCCCGTCGTCCAGCAGGAGAAGCCGTATTACCCCCTGCTCCGCCAAAGCGGAGGACAGGTTTTCATAGCGCAAAGAGCGGTCTTTTGGCTGGAGCTGCGCGGCAGGATTCAAATTTTTCCGCAGCTCTGCCCGGTCCTCTTTGCGCAGGCGCTGCTTTCTTGCTTTTTCAACGTCGATTTTGATGGCCTGGGGAGTAATGCGGGCGGTCTCGGCGGCCCGGGCGGCGTAGATTTCCCGCTCCGCCTCGTTGGGAAGAGAGGCCAGCAGGGCGCTGATTTCTCCGCTGTAGGCAACCCGCTGTTCGTCGCTTTCCAGGTCGTATTTCCCGGCGATTTGGGCCATGCGGAATTCCACGCCGTTCTCGCTGCCGCTGAGCAGGCGCTCAAAGGCGGCGGGGCCCTGGTTTTTGATGAAGTCGTCGGCGTCCTGCTTCACCAGCTCTCCCTCCGCCGTCCGCCGCCGGGGAAGCTGGAGGACTTTGACGGAGAATTCGGAGCCGCTGAGCAGCTGCAAGGCCCGCTCCGTGGCGATTTTCCCGGCGCTGTCGTTGTCGTAGCACAGCACCAGCTCCTTGGTGAAGCGGGAGAGGAGGCGGATCTGCTCCGGGGTCAGGGCGGTGCCCATGGAGGCCACGGCATTGTCGAAGCCCGCCTGGTGGAGGGTGACGATATCCAGGTTTCCCTCACAGAGAATGATGCCCCGCCGCTTGGACTTCTTCGCCAGGTTCAGCCCGTAGAGAACCCGCCGCTTGCTGTACACGGGGGTTTCCGACGAGTTCATATATTTGGGCTCGGACTTGTCCAGCACCCGGCTGCCGAAGGCCACCACGTCTCCCCGGGTGTCGATGACCGGGAGCATGAGGCGGTTTCGGAACTTGTCGTAAAACCCACCTTTCTTGTTATCCACAATCAGCCCCGCCGAGAGAAGCTCCGCCTTGCTGTAGCCCTTGGCGGTCATCTCATTCAGCAGCACATCCCAGGCGTCCAGAGAGGCCCCCATGCCGAAATTCACGGCGGTGGCCTTTCGAATCTGCCGCCGGTCCAGGTAGTCCTGCACAGCCCGCCCCTCCGGCTGCTGGAGGAGGCGGTAGTAAAACCGGGCGGCGTCCCGGTTCAGCTCCAAAAGGCGCTGGCGGCGGCGCCCGGCTTCCCGGTCGCCCTCCTCCTCCGGAACCTCCAGCCCCGCCCGCTTGGCCAGGAACCGCACCGCATCCGGAAAGGGGAGGTTCTCCTCCTCCATGATGAAGTTGATGACCCCGCCGCCCCGCTTGCAGCCGAAGCAGTAGTAAATCTGCTTGTCCGGAGAGACGGAGAAAGAGCCCGTCTTCTCGCTGTGAAAGGGACAAAGGCCAAAGAGGTTGGAGCCCCTGCGGGTCAGCTGAACATAGCTGCCCACCACGTCCACAATGTCGCACCGGGCGGTCAGCTCGTCCATAAAGCTCTGGGGAAACGCCATGGCCCGTCCCCTCCTTTCGGTCAGTTTAGCCAAAATATGCTCTCGTCATACCGAAAAAGTGAGGATGCCGGCAAAGGCGGATTTTCCGGTGATATTCTTATATACGCCGCATCTGGTGGATTTCCTCTTTTTTCTTCGATATTTTTTGAAAATTTTCCGACGGGGACTTTACAGGCCGGAAAGAAGCGCTTAAAATAGAAAAAAGAAACAGAGGAAGGAGGACTGCCATGCCCATTGAATTGTGGACTGCCCGGATGGAGCGTCCCCTGTCGGATTCGGAGCGGGAGGCCATTTTGCCGCTGGTGCCCCCGGCCCGCCGGGAGCGGCTTTTGCGCATGCAGGAAGTGAAGAAGCAGAGGGAGCCTCTGTGCGCTTATTTGATTTTATGCCTGGCCCTGCGGCAGAAGTACGGCTGGAAGGCGCTGCCGGAGGTTTCCCTGGGCCGGTTGGGCAAGCCCTTCTTCCCGGAGTACCCGGAGGTGCAGTTCAATATCAGCCACTCCAACGGCGCGGTGCTGGTGGGGGTTTCGGACCAGGCCATCGGCGTGGACATCGAGCGCATTCGTCCGATGGGGCAGAGGATGATGGTCCGCATGGCCCGCGTAAGCACGGAGGAGGCGTTTTTTCAGAGCTGGGTCCGCCGGGAGGCCCGGGCCAAGCGGAGCGGGGAAGGCGTGGGCACCATCATGCGTTCCGAGTCGCCCCTTCAGCCGGGGGAATACTACTATCCACTGGATACCTTCCCCGGCTACGCCGCAGGCGTCGCCACCCGCAGCAAGGACCTGCCGGGGAAGCTTCACCGCTATTCTCTGGACGATATGCTTTAAAGGAAGGGCAGGGGAGAGAGTCCCCTGCCTCAGGCTGTCGAGAAACCTGTAAGAGCCGTTCAACGGGAAGGAAGGGTGTGTGCGGGAAACCCAGGAAGGGTTTCCTGCACCATTGAAATCCTAAATTTTCAGAACTTCAAAAAGTTCTGAAAATTTATAGCAGCTTGTCGAAAAGGCTTTTTCGACAAGCTGGGGCAGGGGAGAGAGTCCCCTGCCTGTTTTTTTGCCCGGACCTGCAACCAAAGGCCCCTGTTTTCCGACTATATAAGTGAAAGCAGCTTTCAAAGGAGGGCTCCACGTCATGGAGGACAAGGACATCATTGCCCTGTACTGGGCGCGGTCGGAGGAGGCCGTCCGCCGGACGGCGGAAAAATACAGCGCGTACTGCGCCCAAATCATACGGCGGGTGCTGGGGGACGGCCGGGACGCGGAGGAGTGCCTCAACGACACCTGGTTCGGGGCCTGGAACGCCATGCCGCCCCAAAAGCCCGCCCGTCTCCCGCCCTTTCTGGGGCGCATTGCCCGGAACACGGCTCTGGACCGCTACGACTACAACAGCGCCCAGCGGCGGGGAAGCGGGTTTGAGGCGGTGCTGGAGGAGCTGGCGGACTGCGCAGGCGGCATGCCCCTGGAGGAGGATTTCGACCTCCGCCGCCTGGGGGAGGCCATCTCCGCGTTTTTGGACGGGGCGGCCCCGGCGGCCCGGCTGGTGTTTCTGCGGCGGTACTGGTACTGCGACAGCGTGGCCGAAATTGCCGCCGGGACGGGGTTCAGTCAATCCAAAGTGAAATCCCTGCTCCACAGGACCCGGAAGGGCCTGCGGGAGCACCTTGAAAAGGAGGGCTATTTATGACACGAGAGGATTTGTTCCGCGCCGTCGGGGAGGTCCGGGAGGACCAGATCGAGGCGGCGGAAACCGTAAAAAAGCGGCCTCGCTCCTGGCGGAGTCTGGGAGCGCTGGCGGCCTGCCTGGCGCTGGTAGTCGCGGCAGCCGTTCCCTGGATGGGGGAACAGCTGAAATGGAGGGCCGTCGAACAGGGCTTCAGGCCGGGCGTTATTGAAAAAGTGGAAAGCGGCGGCGCGGACGCGGGAGGCGGCGGAGCTTCCGCCGGAGGTTCCGGGGATATAGACGGCTCCGACTACTGGACAGACGATCCGGCCCGGCCCCCGCATCCCGGCTGGTCCGTCGGCGTAGAGATCGGCCAGCTGTCCGGCCCGGGAAACGGCGAAACTATGGTAGGCATGTCCTCCTGCCTCGCCTGGATGTCCCCGGAGGAGATTTTTGCCCAGGATACGGCGATCTTCCGGGGGACTGTCCGGGAAGTGCATTATTTCCTTGTGGAGCCGGACTCCGGGGGCATGGAGCGCTATTACACCCGGGCGGTGGTGGAGGTCACGGATTCCATCCGGGGCGGCCTTGCGGAAGGGGAGGCGGCCAGCCTTCTCTGGCTGGGGGCCAGGGGCTATATGGCCACCTCCATCTCCGGGGTGCTGGACAGCCTGGACGTGGGGGACGAGGCCGTTTTCATGCCTATTCCCACCAGCCGGGATACGGTCTGGGAGGAAGGAAACGACAGCTTCTGCTACGCCGACGTGGCGGATTTCTATCTGAGCGAGGGACAGCGCTATGTCTTCGCGGACACGGCGGAAGGGCTGGCCTTTGACCGGGGCGTGTATGAGGAAATGGCGGACGTGGAGACCCTGGACGGCGTGGCGGCCTATATCCGGGCATTCTTAGGGAAGGCCTCGGAAACCGATCCTCCGGAGGACCCGGAACGCGCCCGGCCGGCGGCGGTTCCCGTAAAGCCCCAGGCGGAGCCCGCGGAGACCCGGCAGGCGTTCCAAGAGGAGCCCGGTTATTTCCCCGAAGGTCCCGCCGGGGCCCTGGAGCTTCCCGGCGGCGCGTTTGTGTCAGAATAAAAAGAACGTCTGTCCCAAAGCTCCCGGCAGGGTTTCGCCGCTGGCGGCAAAAGTCGTTCAGGTTCGTTTTTCATGACGGCATGCGGGTCATGAAAAACTTCCCTCTGTTCTGAAGTGTGCGGAGCGGCCCCGTCTGTCAAAGGCAGACGGGGCCGCTTTGTGCACGGAAAAACTGCAATTTTCCCTCGTCCAAAATCCGCAGATTTTGGACAGAGCTGCGTTTCAGCCCGGAGGCCAGGTCATATCCCGCCCGGAGAGGACGTGGAAGTGCAGGTGGAAGACGCTTTGGCCCGCCTGCTCCCCGATGTTGGAGACCACGCGGTAGCTCTCCAGCCCCAGTTCCCTGGAGAGCTTGGCAATGACCTCGAAGATATGGGCCACAACGCCGCTGTTGTCCGCCGTCACCTCAGAGACAGACCCGATGTGGGCCTTGGGGATTACCAGAAAGTGGGTGGGCGCCTGGGGGGCGATGTCGTGGAAGGCATAGCAGACTTCGTCCTCGTAGACCTTGGAGCTTGGAATCTCCCCGGCGGCGATTTTGCAGAACAGGCAGTCGGACATAAAAAACCTCCTTTGTTGTAAACCGGATTTAAATGAATTGGTTTTGCTTCGGGCTGTAGCGGTAGTCCAGCTCCGCCAGGGCTGCCTCCAGGGCCGCCCGGTCCGCGTTCAGGGCGGCGCAGAGCTCATCAAGGCTTGGGTACTCGTCCCGGAGCTTGGTATTGACAAAGCTCAAAAGAATTACGGGGTCCTTGGGCAGCATCAATTGTTTTCGCTCCCTTTCAAACGAAACATGGCGGGCGGTGCGCCGCCTTCAGGGGGCTTCCGCCCCCGCGCTTCTGGGATTTTCCAGTCCCAGGGTGTCGTAATATTCGTCGGAGAACGCCAGCCCGGCAGGATCAAAGGCCTTTTGCAGGGCTTTGACCCTGGCGTAGGGGTTCGCGGGCTCCAGGCCGAACGCCTCCGCCGCCGTCCGCAGGGCAGCGTCCCTTTTTGCAAAGCTCTCCTCGCAGCCGGGCCAGCGGTTCCGGGCGTTTTCCTCCAAGAGCTCCCGGAATTCCCCCTCCTCCAGCCGCCAGATTTGCGCCAGCGGGCTTTCATCCCGGCAGAAGAGAAGGAAGGATAAAAACTCCCGGAAATCCTTGGCCACTGGAAGGACATAAGTTCCCGGCTCCCCTGTGGAGGGGTCCACGCAGAAGACCCGTTCGTCCCCCGGCAGGAGAATGTAATGGATGCCGTCCACGCCGGGCCCGCCGAAAATTTCCGCCCCTTCCGGGGTGCAGAAATACCGCGCGGACTGCTCCGGCCACGGACCCAGCCCCAGTGCGCCGTGGTCAATCTCCAAGGCGCAGAAGCGCCGCAGGTCTTCCCGGGTGCTCACTGCTCCGTCACCACGGCGAAGAAACGCAGGTCCTCTCCGCCCTCGGGGCTGTCGTTCATCAGGCTGTGGGCATGGCCCTTGGGGCAGTAGTGGCAGCTTCCGGCCTCCAGCGTTTCGCAGCCGCCGTCGTAAAGAATTTTCCCTTTGCCGGAGAGAATATAGATGATCTCGCTTCCGGTCTCGTGGGTGTGCATCCCGATGGTGGCCCCGGGAATCAGCCGTCCCCGCATGATTTTGTTCAGCGGGTCGGCGTAGGACCGTATGCGGGCCTCCTTTTCGCCGCCCCGCATGTGGGGAATGACGGCGGGTTCCATCTTGTCGAATTCAATCAGCATAATACCCTCTCCTTTCAGCCCAGCTTCCCGGCCACGAAGTCGTCCACCATGGCCAGCGCGTCGTCCAGCTTCAAAACGTCCGTGCCGCCGCCCATGGCGCTGTCCGGCTTGCCGCCGCCCTTGCCGCCGCAAACGGGGGCGATGGCCTTGATAATGTCCCCGGCCTTTACGCCCCGGGCCACCGCGTCCTTGCCGCAGACCGCCAGGAAGGTGATCTTCCCGTCGTTCACGGAGGCCGTAACTCCTACGACCGCAGGCTCCTTGTCACGGAGGAAATCACCCATCTTGCGCATGGTATTGGCGTCCAGTCCGTCCCGCTGGGCAGTGAGGACCTTGAGCCCTCCCACGTCCTTGGCGCTCATCAGGAAGTTCCGGGCCTCCCCCAGGGACGCTTCCGCCTTGAACTTGTCCAGGGCCTGGCGCAGCTCCTTCGCCTCGGCCAGCTGCTGCTCAATGCGGTTTTCCAGCTCGCCGGGAGTGGTTTTCAGCAGCTGGGCGGCGTGGAACAGCATCTGCTGGTTCCGGTTCACCGTCTCCAGAGTCAGCTTGCCCACGGTGGCCTCAATGCGGCGCACGCCGGAGGCGACAGACCCTTCGGATTTGATACGGAAGGGTCCGGCCTTGGCGGTGTTGTCCAGATGGGTGCCGCCGCAGAACTCCATGGAGAAATCCCCCATTTCCACCACCCGGACCACGTCGCCGTATTTCTCGCCGAACATGGCCACCGCGCCCTTGCGCTTGGCCTCTTCAATGGGCAGGACCTCCGTCACCACAGGTAGGCCCTCCAGAATGGCGTCGTTTACCAGGCGGTCGATTTCGGTCAGCTGCTCCGGCGTAATGGCCTCGAAGTGGGTGAAGTCAAAGCGGATGCGGTCCGGCTCCACCAGGGAGCCCGCCTGATGGACGTGATCGCCCAGTACCTTCTTCAGGGCCGCGTCCAGCAGGTGGGTGGCGCTGTGGGCCCGGCGGATGGCATTGCGGCGCCCGGTATCGATGGAGGCGGTTACGGTGTCGCCTACCTTGAGGGAGCCGTCCCCCATCACGCCGTAGTGCATATATTTGCCGCCCTTGTTCTTCTGTACGTCATTGACCGTAAAGAGAGAGCCTCCGTCATTGCCCAGCCGGCCCTGGTCGCCAACCTGGCCGCCCATCTCCGCGTAGAAGGGGGTTTTGTCCAGGACCACGATGGCCTCCACGCCGCCGACGATTTCGTCTACCAGCTCGCCCTCGGCCACGATGGCCACTACCTTGGCGTCCGCAATGCGGTCGTTGTCATAGCCCACAAACTCCGTGGCGGGCACGTCGCTGCCAAATTCGATTCCGGCCCAGCCCAGATCGCCCAGGGCTTCACGGGCCTTTCTCGCCCGAAGGCGCTGTTCCTCCATCAGCTGGTCGAAGCCGGGGCGGTCTACGCTCATGCCCTCTTCCTCCACCATCTCGCAGGTCAGGTCGATGGGGAAGCCGAAGGTATCGTATAGCTTGAAGGCGTCCGCGCCGGAGAAGACGGCCTCTCCCCGCTGCTTGTGGGCGGAGAGGAGGTCGTTATAGATGCGCAGGCCGCCGTCGATGGTTTTGGCGAAGTTCTCCTCCTCGGTGCGGATGACCTTGGTGATGTAGTCCTGCTTTTCCCGAAGGTCCGGGTAGGCGGACTCGTTTTCGCGGACCACCGTGTCCACCACGTCAAAGAGGAAGGGCTTCTCCACCCCCAGAAGCCGCCCGTGCCGGGCCGCCCGGCGGAGGAGGCGGCGCAGGACATAGCCCCGGCCCTCGTTGCTGGGCAGCACGCCGTCGCAGATCATCATGACGGAGGAGCGGATGTGGTCCGTGATGACCCGGAGGGAGACGTCGGTCTTGTGGCTCTCACCATAGTGGGCGTGAGTGATTTCACTGACCTTGTTGGTGATATTCATCACCGTGTCCACGTCGAAGAGGGAACTCACGTTCTGGCACACGCAGGCCAGCCGCTCCAGGCCCATGCCGGTGTCGATGTTCTTGTTCTTCATCTCCTCGTAATGGCCCTCGCCGTCGTTGACGAACTGGGAGAAGACGTTGTTCCAGACCTCGATATAGCGGTCGCAGTCGCAGCCCACGGTGCAGCCGGGCTTGCCGCAGCCGTGCTCCGCGCCCCGGTCATAGTAGACCTCGGAGCAGGGGCCGCAGGGGCCCGCGCCGTGCTCCCAGAAGTTGTCCTCCTTGCCGAAGCGGAAAATCCGCTCTGCGGGGATGCCGATGTCCTTGTTCCAGATTTCAAACGCCTCGTCGTCGTCCAGATAGATGGAGGGATAGAGACGGTCCTCCTCCAGGCCCACCACCTTGGTGAGAAATTCCCAGCAGAAGGGGATAGCGTCCTTTTTAAAGTAGTCGCCGAAGGAGAAGTTGCCCAGCATCTCAAAGTAGGTGCCGTGGCGGTCGGTTTTGCCGATGTTTTCAATGTCGCCGGTGCGGATGCATTTTTGGCAGGTGCAGACCCGGTTGCGGGGGGGCTCCTCCTCCCGGGTAAACCAGGTTTTCATGGGGGCCATGCCGCTGTTGATCAGCAGGAGGCTGGCGTCATTGGCAGGGGGGATCAGGGAAAAGCTGGGCAGGCGGAGATGGCCCTTGCTCTCAAAATAGCTGAGGAACATCTCCCGCAGCTCGTTCAGGCCATGATAGGGGTGTGACATAGGTTTCTTCCTCCAGTGTTGAAATAATGTGGTAAAAAAGAAAATGCCCCGCCCCGGCATAGGGGCGAAGGCCTGCTTCGCGGTACCACCCTAATTATCCCCCGGCAGGGGGACATCTTGAGCCATCCGGTAACGGGGATGGGCCGTTCCGCTCCTCGCGGACCGCTCCAAAGTGGCGGCCTTGCGGCGTGGACAAGGGGCTTGCACTCTCCCCCTCTCGCTGAGGAACCGTTTCGCAGGGCTGGCTTTTTCACGGCGTTTTGCATTTTAACCGTAGCTATTATACCGTATCTGCGGCGTTTGTCAAGACGGTTTCTCCTCTTTTCCCGGCTTTTGGGCCATGGTTTTCTTCCGCCTTTTCACCAGGACGCACTCCCCGGTCCGAATGCACTCCCCGCAGCCGATACAGGGCGTACTTCCGCCCTTATCGCCATACAGCAGGCCGCAGACCACCGCGGGAACCGCCAGAACCGCCAATAAAAACAGCCAGCCATACCAAGCCATCGCCGATCCCTCCTTTTTTTCAAGGTTACCATAAAAAAGGAGACCTTGTCAGCGGCATTTGCAACAACCGCAGCCCCAGCAGCGGCAGGAGAGACTCCGCCGGGCCGGGAAGAGGCGGCAGGGGAAACTCCTGGGGCTCTACAGCGGCGCCGTCCGGCCGGGGCAGGGCCCGCTGGACGCAGAGTACCGGATCCGCCAGGCTGGAGAGGGTCAGGCTGTCCCGGGGGGAGAGACCGTAGGAGATCACCGCTTCCGCCCGTACCCGGGCCGGGAGGGCGGGGAGGTCCCCCGGAGCCAGCAGGAGGCGGCAGATAATTCCCCCGCCCTCCGCCTCCGCCAGGGCCCGGCACCCTTTTTCCGTCAGGGCCAGCAGGGGCCAGATATGCTCCGCCAGTTCCCCGGCCCGCCGGACCCGCCGGGTTCCGGCGGGGAGAAACGGCTCCCACTCCCTGGGGCAGTCGTAAATCGCGGCGTTCATCCCATCCCCCCGTTTCCTTTTACACAAGGTAGTGTTTGCGCCGGGCGGAATTCCATGCAAAATTTTCTCGTCTTTTTCCGCCCGGTGTGGTAGAATAGCCGTAAGGCGGCTGGCAGTTGAGCTTGGCCGCGTTTCCCGCGCCTGTGGGGCAGCTGGAAAATACGGCGCGGCATGCTGCAAAAACGCCGACGTTTGCAGTGTAATGCCGAAGAAGATTTGATCGAGGTGAAGCGCCTTGCACTTTTGGGAACATTTAAAAACTGTGAACCGCCACCGCGCCCTGGTGCGGAAGCATTGCTTCCGGCTGGGGCTCTACTGGCAGGGACTGACCCACGATCTCTCCAAATACTCCCCGGCGGAGTTTTGGCCGGGGGCCAAATACTTTCAGGGCGATCACAGTCCCAACGACCAGCAGCGGCGGGAGGAGGGCTTCAGCGCCGCCTGGCTCCACCACAAGGGCCGGAACCGCCATCACTTTGAGTATTGGACCGACTACCAGATGGACGGCAGCGGCATCGGCGGCGTGGAGATGCCGCCCAAGTACGTGGCGGAGATGTTCTGCGACCGCCTGGCCGCCAGCAAGGTTTACCAGGGGGAGAACTTTGACCCCGGCCACCCCTACCGCTTTTTTGAGCGGGGAAAGGGGCGGCGGCTTCTGCTTCATCCCAATACGGCGGCTGTGCTGGAGAAAATCCTGCTCATCCTCCGGGACCAGGGAGAGGACGCGGCCTTTGACTATGTCCGCCGGGAGGTTTTGGGGAAAAAGTAAGCGGGCACTTCCCTAGATAGCGTTTACACGAGTTAAAGGAAGTGTGGTAGAATGGGTTTATCCAGAAAAGGGCACGGGAAAGAAAATAGACCTCTTGCGAAATTAGAAGAGACGGTCAAAATTGCAGATACCAGCGATTAAGGAAAAGCGAAGAGCAAAGCGACGTCTGCGATTGCGGTAACGCTCTGAGAGGATGCGGAAGCGTTTCAAGAGGCGGATGGTATGCTCCACAAAAATGCGCTGGCTGGAAATAGTTCGGTTTCCCCGGCGGTCCTGCTTTGTCAGCGGATGTTTTTTGGAACGTTTTTTAGATGCTGTCGTCAATAAAAATATTCTGCTCCACACGGTGGTCAACGGCTGGAACGGAAAAAAGAAGCTCTACAAGGACCTCATCGCAACCTCCCAGATGCGCTTCCAGGGCCGGCAGACCGTGCGGAACATGCTGGTGATGACCCTGCTGATTGCGGGAGCGTACTTTGGCAGCTTCTACACCCCTATGCTTGGCACCGGGGCCATGATCGGCTACGACGCGCGGCCCGTGGACTACGCATACAACTTCCGGGCGGACCAGGACATCCCCCTGGAGGACGAGGTGCGGGCTCTTGCAGAGGAGTACGGCGTGACTGTCACGGACTTTGCCGCCGTTCCCATGGTCCGCCTGGCGGTGGACGGGGATAACTTCATTGAGGAGGAGGGCCCCATGGGAACCACCTGGCGGGAGGAGTATGAGGAAGTCATGTCCAGCGGGCTGTTCCTCTCTGCCTCCGGCTACGAGGCGCTGACAGGGGAGCATGTGGACCTGGCCCCCGGCGAGCTTCGGGGCGTTGCCGACGTGGAGGGGAGCAGGCTGGGCTTCAGCCCCAATGTCCAGATTCTGACCAACTACCTGACAAAGGAGCAGCTTCCCGTCACGTCCCTGGAGCCCCTGCGCTATGACAGCCTCTTCGGGCGCTATGTCATGAACGACGGCGACTTCGCCGCCCTCAGCCAGGGCCTTTCCGACCAGTGGCGGGAGACCCAGGTCTGCTTCAACGTGGAAAACTGCGGGGAGACTTACGATTTTGCCAAGGCCCTCTTCAACGAGATCGTGGACCGCTCCACCATAGAGGCTGCCCAGTTCGACGGCTGGGACCCGGTGATACGGGACCGGGATGTCGCGGAGAAGGGCTATTACTTCCTGGACCGGGAGCAGCTTGTCCAGTCCGGCTTTACCCTCATCGACTACAGCCGGCGGGACAGCTCCGCCTTCCGAATGAACTGGCAGTATATGCCCCAGTTCCGGGTTTTGGACAAGGCGGACTTTGTCAAGACCACGGCGGTATTTCTGATTCTCTTTGTGTTCATCGCGGTGGTGTGCTTTTCCGCCGTCTTCGTGATGGCCTACACCCGGTGCATGACCATCGCCCTGACGAACCGGAAGGTCTATGAGGACCTGCGGAAGCTGGGCGCGTCCAACGCCTATCTCCGCCGTTCCGTCCGGGGACAGGTGAAGCGGGTGTTTTTGGTGCCCGCCCTGGTGGGCACGGGCCTTATCTAGGGCGCACTCCGCAAGTCCATCAAATAAGGGGAGACAAGCAGGAGGCAGAAC
>CAJUBX010000033.1 GCA_910585165.1 uncultured Oscillibacter sp.
CCCTTATTTTATCACATTCTCTTTTGTTCGGCCGATTAAATCAGTGGTTCCTTAGGATTTTAATGGTGCAGGAAACCCTTCTTGGGTTTCCCGCCCTACACCCTTCCTTCCCGTTGAACGGCTCTTACGAGTTTCTCGACAGCCTGAGGGCGCGCGCCGGACCGGCGCGCGCCCTGTTCTTTATACCAGCTTCTCGAAATAGAAGAACGTTTCGTCCTCCCCGCTGCGCCGCATGCACGCGGAGAGCATCCTGTAGGACGCCTCGTTTTCCTTATAGCACTTGGCGAACACCCGCTCCAGGTGGAGCTTGTACAGCCCCCACTCCGCCGCCGCGGTGAACGCCTCCACGCCGTAGCCGTTCCCGGCGCAGGCCCTGTCAATGCGGCAGCCCAGCTCCGCGCCGCCCCGGCAGTCAAAGTTATAGAGCACCGCCTCGCCGATGAGCTTCCCATCCAGCCGGACGGCAAAATTCACCGCCAGGTGGTTTGTGAAGTCCCGCTTGGCAACATTATAGAAGCTCCGCTCCTCCACCGGGCCGCCCAGGCTTCCCTCGTCGTCATAGCCCCACCAGCGGTTCCGCTCCCGGTCCAGCACCAGGGCGTTGTAGGCGGGGATGTCCTTCTCCGTCAGTTCGGAGAGGGTCAGCCGGGCCGTCTCAACCTTCGGAATCTTCGTGATATGGCGCATCAGCTCATTCATGGGCTCGAAACGGTACTTGGGGGCCAGCTTGGCGGGGCCGTACTGGAGCTTGGAGGTGCGAAGGCCCTTGTCCGCCGCGTCGTCTTCCCGGTCGATCCACTGGCAGTTTCCCCCAAACGCCAGGGCAAACGCCTGGACAAAGGCGGGATACACGCCGGTGTAGGAATACAGCGCCTTCTCAATGTGGATAATCAGGGTGTCCCCGCAGCGCTCCGCCAGGGCCAGGGCGATGAGCTTGTCCCCGTCAAACATCCCCCCGGCGGTGAACCAGGGCTTTCCCGCCAGCTTCAGCATCTTCTTCGCCAGCTTCAGCTCGTCCAGGGCCTTGGCGTTGTCCCCCTTGGGAAACTCCGCCTCATAGTCCTCCCAAAACCGCTCCACGGCGGGCGCGCTCTCCGCCGTCAGGGGGCGCACCTCCGCCTCCGGCCACTGGGCCCGGAATTTTTTGATGTGGTTCCGCTGGCCGGAGTAGCGCCGCCCGGTGAAGTACTGGAGGTCCTCCCGGTAATAGACGTAGTCCCGCCAGGTGCGGATATCGCTGACCCGGACGTAGGGGTATCGGCTCAGCAGCTCCCCCGCCTTGTGCTCCGGCACCATGGAGATCACCGGCAGCTGTCCCGCCTCCAGGCAGTAGGCCTCGATGGCCCTCAGGGCCGCGTCCACGTCCCCCTCCGGTCCTGGCACGGGATAGTCGAAGTTCCAGCCGTAAGCGTCCCGGTTCCGGACCACCAGGCAGCCCGCAATTTCCGCCCAGGCCGGGTGCAGCACCTTTTTCCACATGAGCTTTGTGCCCAGGGAGTACTCGCACAGGCCGTAATTGCAGTCCTTGTAGTAGCGCCGGAGCTTTGCGCCGTCCTGTTTTGTCACTGGTTTAAACTGTTGCATAAGTCCCATCCTTAGTTCTTTTTTGTCAGTATTGTATAGAAACCCATGCCGCGTCAAAGCGCGAAATGGACAATTCTCCGTCTAGTAAAAACATTTTGTAAATTTTTTCTCAATTTTTCCTTGACGAAACCGCCTGCGTATAGTATATTTGTTAATAATTACCGATAAAAGGAGGCATTTTTGTGGAAAATGAGAGAGGTTCCTGGGGGAGTAACTTAGGCTTCCTGATGGCCGCCATCGGCTCCGCCGTGGGCCTGGGCAACATCTGGGGCTTTCCCTATAAAATGGGCAAGTCCGGCGGCTTCGCGTTTCTGGTCGTCTACGTGCTGCTGGCCATTTTCGTGGGCTTCAGCATCATGATGTCCGAGCTGGCCATGGGCCGCAAAACCGGCAAGGGCACCATCGGCGCCTACCAGGCCCTGTCCGCCCGCTTTAAATGGGTGGGCTGGCTGGCGGTGTTCTCTCCCTTTGTGATTCTGAGCTTTTACACGGTTCTGGGCGGCTACTGCATTGAGTACATGTCCCTGAACCTGAGCAACCTGGCCTTTGCCGGGGCGGAGATCAAAACTGGCGCGGACCTGTTCGGCGCCATGCTGACCAACCCCTTCGGCTGCGTCATGTTCACCTTCCTGTTCATGATCATCTGCTACCTCATCAACCGGGGCGGCATCTCCGGCGGCATCGAGAAGTTCAACAACGTGGGCATGCCCGCCCTGTTTGTCATGCTGGTCATCATCATCATCCGTTCCGTCACCCTGCCCGGCGCGGCGGAAGGGTTGAAGTTCATGTTCCTTCCCGGCTACGCGGTGCAGGCGGGCTTCATTGAGTCCGCGCCCAGCTTCATCTCCGTGCTGGCCACCGCCGGCGGGCAGATGTTCTTCTCCCTGTCCCTGGCCATGGGCATCACCATCACCTACGGCTCCTATATGAAAAAGGAGCAGAACATTGTGAAAAACTCCGTTGTGGTGGTCTTCGCGGACACCCTGGTGGCCATCATGGCGGGCATTGCCGTCATTCCCGCCGCCGTGGCCACCTACGGCCCCAGCGCCACCCTCTCGGGCCCCAAGCTGCTGTTCATCACCCTCCAGGACGTGTTCCAGGCCATGGGCGCCATCGGCCCCCTGTTCGGCGTGATTTTCTACCTGTTCGTGCTGGTGGCGGCGATTTCCTCCGCCATCGCCCTGATTGAGGTGGTGGTCACCTTCCTGCTGGACCACGCGGAGAGCAAGGGCAGGCAGAGCAGCCGGCCAAAGACCGTGCTCTGGGTCTGCGTGGCCGTCATGATCGAGGCCGCCGTCGTGGCTCTGGACGGGCTGGGCAGCAACAAGTTCGTTCCCGTCCCCTTCCAGCAGATGGCGGGCATCGGTCCCTGGAACGACTGCTGGCTGGACTTCATGGACGCCTTTTCCGAGGGTCTTGCCATGCCTGCCGGCGCGCTGATCATGAGCATCATGATCGGCTGGGAGCTTCGCACCAAGCCCATTACCGACGAAATCCACCACGGCGCGGAGCAGATTCACTGGCTGAACCGCTTTATGGATATCTGCCTGAAGTTCATCGTCCCCGTAGCCATGGCCTTCATTCTGGGCGGGCAGATCGGCGATTTCTTCACCATGGACGCCGAGGCTCAGGGCCAGAGCGTCTACTATATCGGCTACGTCATCGGCGCGGTCATCCTGCTGGTCTCCTGGCTGGTGGCCATCAACTCTCCCAAGCGGAAGGAACCGCTGTAAGCCCAGTTTTCCCCGTGGGGGCGCGTCTTAATCTTGGAACGGGCGGAGCTTCGGCTCCGCCCGTTTTTCCGCCGCGCCTTCCCCACTATATACCAAATTGCCCGAACATTGCAAGGCTTTTCTTGACCAGCCTCCCGGATTCTGCTATGATGAACCCAGCCATTTTGCAGGAGGGATTTCCATGACCGAACAGGAAAAGCGCTTGGCGGGCAGGCTCTACTACCCCCCAGACCCGGAGCTGACAAAGGCCCGGATGCGGGCCAAGCGGCTGTGCCACCGCCTCAATACCCTGGCTCCCGACGATTTCCAGGGCCGGGACTCCACCATCCGGGAGCTGTTCGGCTCCGCCGGGAAGGACGCCTGGGTGGAGTCCAATTTCCGCTGTGACTACGGAACTCAAATCACTGTGGGAGACTACTTCTTCGCCAACTACGACTGCATCTTTCTGGACATCGCCCCCATCACCATCGGAAACCGGGTCTACATCGCCCCCCGGGTCTGCATTTACACCGTCAACCACCCCATGGTCCCGGAGGTGCGGAACACAGACCTGGAATACGGCCGCCCCGTCGTCATCGGGGACAATGTGTGGATTGGCGGCAACGCGGTAATTCTCCCCGGCGTCACCATCGGGGAGGGGGCCGTCGTCGCCGCCGGGTCCGTGGTCAGCCGGGACGTCCCGCCCCGGGTCCTGGCGGGGGGCAATCCCTGCCGGGTAATCCGCCCTCTGACGGAGGCGGACCGGGAGAAGTGGGAGGCCGCCCTCCGGGAGCACCGGGAAACCTGAGGACCTCCAAGCCGCCCTGTCCGGGGCGGCTTTTTTATTGGAGGGGCTTTCCGTTCAGCGCCGCCCCGGCCAGACGGTCCCCCTGGTAACAGAGCTTCAGGGAGAAAAAGGGCGCGTCCTCGTCCAGCAGGCGGAGAAAAATCTTGTCTCCCTCCCACAGCGGCAGGGAGAGGAGGTTCTCCTTTTTGATCCATTGAAGCTCCCCCTCGCCGCAGGGATGGGCCGTCCCCGTCCAGGCGGAGGCGGTGAACAGGTGCATGTACTCCGTGGGCGCTTGGTCGGAGACAAAGGTCACCAGCCCCCGGTAGCGGTATTCCGTCAAAACCAGGCCCGTCTCCTCAAAGCACTCCCGCAGGACGCACTCCTCCGGGCTCTCCCCGTCCTGGAACTTGCCCCCTACGCCGATCCATTTCCCCTGGTTCACGTCGTGGGCCTTTTTCACCCGGTGGAGCATCAGGTATTCGCCGCCCCGCTCCAGATAGCAAAGGGTGGAATACAGCATAATCGGTCTCTCCTTCCTGCGGCGGCGCGCCGCTTTTCATCATTATACCCCTCCCGGCGGGAAAAGAAAAGGCTTTACATTTGGAAACAAATGTTCTATAATGATGTTGCTGTCCTGCCAGGAAAGGAGGAGTTCCCCATGCGCTCCAGACAAATCAGCTGCTGCTTCACCGGCCACCGCCCCGGGAAGCTGCCCTGGCGCTGCAACGAGGCGGACCCGCGGTGCCTCTCCTTGAAGCGGCGCGTCGCCGACGCGGCGGAGACCGCCTACCAGGAGGGCTACCGGCATTTTCTCTGCGGCATGGCCCTTGGCTGTGACCTCTACTTCTGCGAGGCGGCGCTGGCCCTCCGGCGGCGGTTCCCGGACGTGACGGTAGAGGCCGCCATCCCCTGCCCCACCCAGGCGGACGCCTGGGCCCCGGACCAGCGGGAGCGGTACAGGCGACTGGTGGAAGCCTGCGATTTTGAAACCCTGGTCTCCGCCCGGTACACCGCCTCCTGCATGCACCGCCGGGACCGCTACATGGTGGACCACGCCTCCCTGCTCATCGCCGCCTTTGACGGAACCCCGGGCGGCACCCAATACACCGTGCAGTACGCCATGAGCCGCGGGCTCTCCATTGTGGACCTGCCCCTGACCGTAAAAGAGCCCTGAAAAAATCCGGGGCTCTTTTCGCATATTTCGCCGCCTTCCGCAAAACCTATCTGCGGAAATTTTCCGTTTGGGAGGCGGTCTTAATGTTTGCAAAACGCACGGATTTAGCCCTGGAGGCCCGGGAGCTCTGGCAGGAGTCTGCGGAGAAGACCACCCGCCTTCCCGGCGTCAAGGCCGCGAAGTCCCGGGAGGAGGGCTATCCGGTGACCCGGGTGGACGTTCTGGACCGCCGGGGGGAGGAGGCCCTTGGAAAGCCCCAGGGAAGCTACCTCACCATTGACCTTTCCAGCTTCTGGCAGCGGAAGGCGGACTTTTTCGAGCGGGCCGTCCGGGCCGTGGGGTCCCAGCTAAGAGCCATGCTCCCGGCGGAGGGCCCCGCCCTGGTGGTGGGCCTGGGGAACGCCGCCATGACCCCAGACGCCGTGGGCCCCCTGGCGGCGGACAGCGTGCTGGTCACCCGGCACCTTATCTCCGCCATGCCCAAGCACTTTGCCGGGTTTCGTCCCGTGGCGGTGTTCCGGGCGGGGGTGCTGGGCACCACCGGCGTGGAATCCGCCGAGGCCGTCCGGGGCCTGGTGGAGCAGGTGAAGCCCGCCCTGGTCATCGCCATCGATGCTTTGGCCGCCCGGCGGGTGGGGCGGATGTGCGCCACGGTGCAGCTCTCGGACACCGGCATCGTCCCCGGCTCCGGCGTGGGGAACCACCGGGCGGCCCTGAACCGGGAGACCCTGGGGGTCCCGGTGTTCGCTATCGGCGTGCCCACGGTGGTGGAAGCCGCCACCCTGGCGGCGGATCTGCTGGAGGAGGCAGGCATCCCGGAGCTGGATGAAACCCGGCTCCGCCACGGAAACGCCCCTTTGACGGTCACTACCCGGGACGTAGACCAGCAGGTCCGGGAGCTGAGCAAGGTGGTGGGCTACGGCGTGAACTGGGCTTTGCAGGATTTGGAGATTGAGGAGATCAACGCCCTGCTGGCCTGACGCAGTTCTTGAAGGAAACGGGAGCCCTCGGCGGCTTTGCCCCATAGGGCCCCCGCAGACGGGAAAACATCCCCGGCGGATAACCTCCGCCGGGGATGTTCGGCTTATTCGCTCAGGCGCTCCAGGGCGCTGCGGGCGGCGGCCTGTTCGGCCTCCTTCTTGCTGCGGCCGGAGCCGGAGCCGATGGGCGCGCCGTTCAGCAGCACTTCCGCCGCAAAGGTCTTGGCGTGGTCCGGGCCCTGCTCCCCCACCATGCGGTAAAGCAGCACCTGGTCCGCCTGGCGCTGAACCAGCTCCTGGAGGGCCGTCTTGTAGTCCCGGCGGCGCTCCTCCACCACTTCCTCCCGCTCCGCGTCCAGCAATACCCGGTGAATCAGCGCCGAGGCGGCGGCGATGCCGCCGTCCAGATACACTGCGGCAAACACCGCCTCCGTGGCGTCCGCCAGGATGGAGGTTCTGGTCCGGCCTCCGCCGGACTCCTCTCCCCGGCCCAGGCGCAGATAGGCCCCCAGGTTCAGCTTCCTTGCCACCTCATAGAGGCTCTGCTCGCAGACCAGGGCCGCCCGGATGCGGGTCAAATCCCCCTCCGGCAGGTCCGGGTGCTGGGTAAAAAGAAACTCCGCCGTCACGAAGCCCAGCACCGAATCCCCCAGGAACTCCAGGCGCTCGTTGCTGCGCAGCCGCTCCGCCCGGTGCTCGTTGGCATAGGAGCTGTGGCACAGGGCCTCCTCCAGCAGCGTATGATCCCGAAAGGCGTAATTCAGTTTTTTCTCCAGTTCCTCCATAGCGGTCCTCTCTGAAAGGACGCCCCGTGGGAACACGGGGCGGGCTTCCTCCGCGCCTACCTCCGGCGGGCGCGTTATTTATTCAGCTTGCCTGCCAGGTAATTCACCGCGTCGCCCACGGTCTTGAGGGAGGAAAGCTCCTCCTCCTCAATCTCGCCGACCTCGAACTCCTCCTCCATGGCCATGACCAGCTCCACCAGATCCACAGAGTCCGCCCCCAGGTCCCCCTCGAAAGCGGTATCCAGGGTGATGTCCTCCGGCTCCTTGGCGAACTGCTCCGCCACCAGCTCCCGCAGGATTTTCAAAATCTCCTCGTTTGACATTGCCGTTTCACTCCTTCATAGACTCGTCTGCTTCCTGAGACGACAGGCTTTTCATGAAGCCTATCATACGGCAAGGGCCGCCGCTCTGTCAAGGGGCATCCGGCAAATTCTGCCTGTCTGCCCCGACTTTCATCAATTCGATGTTCGCCTGCACGTCGGCGATGAAGCCGCTGGCGGCATATTCCTCCGCCCGGCGGATGGCGTTGCGGATTGCCCGGGCGTCGGAGGAGCCGTGGGCCTTGATGACAGGCTTTGAAATGCCCAGGAAGGGGGTTCCTCCCACCTCGCTGGGGTCCAGCAGCTTTTTCATCTCCGCCAGGTCCCCCTTCACCAGTCCTGCGGCGATTTTCGTCCTGGCGCTGGAGAGGAAAACCTTCTTCAGCTCCTTCAAGAGGAACTTCCCCGTGCCCTCCAGGGACTTGAGCATCACGTTCCCGGAAAAGCCGTCGGCCACCAGCACGTCCGCCCCGCCCAGCATGGCCTCGCTCGCCTCCAGGTTGCCCACGAAGTGAAGCCGCCCGGCCTCCGCCGCCGCCGTCAGCAGGGCGTAGGCCTCCTGGCGGAGCGTATCGCCCTTCTCCGCCTCCGCGCCGATGTTCAAAAGGGCCACCCGGGGCCGCTCCACCCCCAGGACCCGCCGGACGTAGTAGTTCCCAAGATAGGCGAACTGGAGCAGGTACTCCGGCGTGCACTCGGCGTTGGCCCCGCAGTCGCACAGCAGCATGCGGCCCTCCGCCGTGGGGAGCACCGGGCCCATGGCCGCCCGGCGGACGCCCCGGATGCGCTTGACCACCAAAGTCGCCCCGGCCAGCAGCGCCCCCGTGGACCCGGCGGAGACGAAGGCGTCCCCCTCCCCGCTTTTCAGCAGGTTCAGCCCCACCGTCAGGGAGGACCCCTTTTTTCTCTTGAAGGCGGTGGCGGGGTCGTCGGCGATTTCCACCACCTCCGGCGCGTCCCGGATCTCCACTCCGGCGGGGAGGTTCTTCTCCCCGCATTGCTCCACGGCCTTCAAAATCTCCGCCGTCCGGCCTACCAGAATCACGCCGGTTCCATACTGCCTGTGGGCCTCCAAGGCCCCCTGGACCACGGCCAGAGGGGCGTTGTCCCCGCCCATGGCGTCCACGATGATCTTCATGCTTGACCCTCCCTTGCGTTTTTCTCTTTCGCGCCTTACTCCAGCACGGTCGCCCGCAGCTTCTCTATGATCTCCAGGGACCGGCGGCTGAGCTCCGCGTTTTTGTTCCGCTTTCCCCGGACCCGATGGTCCAGGGGCGGCATGATGCCGAAATTGATGTTCATGGGCTGGAAAACCGTGACGGACGGGTTGGAGACATACAGCCCCAGGGCCCCTATGGCGGTCTCCTGGGGGAAGTCCGCCGGGGGGAGCCCCCGGAGCCTCCGGGCCGTCTCCACGCCTGCCAAAAAGCCGCTGGCGGCGGATTCCACGTATCCCTCCACCCCGGTCATCTGCCCGGCGAAGGAGATGCGGGGCTCCGCCTTGAGGCGGTAATAGCGGTCCAGCAGCCGGGGGGAGTTCAAAAACGTGTTCCGGTGCATCACGCCGTAGCGAAGGAACTCCGCGCCGCGGAGGGCGGGAATCATGGAGAACACCCGCCGCTGCTCCGGGAAGCGGAGGTGGGTCTGAAAGCCCACCAGGTTATAGATGCTGCCCTCTAAGTTGTCCCGCCGGAGCTGGACCACGGCGAAGGGCTCCCTTCCCGTCCTGGGGTCCGTCAGGCCCCAGGGCTTCAGCGGGCCGTAGCGCAGGGTGTCCCGGCCCCGCCGGGCCATGACCTCCACGGGCATGCAGCCCTCGAAGACCTTCTTGTCCTCAAAGCCGTGGACCTCCGCCTCCTGGGCGGCGGCAAGGGCCTGCCAGAACGCGTCGTACTCCGCCTCGTCCAGGGGGCAGTTCACGTAGTCCGCCGTGCCCCGGCCGTAGCGGGAGCCCATCCAGGCTTTTTCCATGTCGACGCTTCCGGCGCTGACCAGGGGGGCCGCCGCGTCGTAAAAGTGGAGGGCGGAACCATCCCCCAGCAGCGCCTGCAGGCGCTCCGCCAGGGCGTCGGAGGTCAGGGGGCCGGAGGCCACCACCACCTCCCCCTCCGGAATTCCGGTGACCTCGCCGGGGACTACGGCGATGTTGGGATGGCTTTTCAGCCGCTCCGTCACCAGCCTGGCAAAGCCGTGGCGGTCCACCGCCAGGGCCCCGCCCGCCTCCACCCGGGTCGCGTCGGCGCAGGAGAGGATCAGGGAGTCCAGGCGGCGGAGCTCCTCTTTCAAAAGACCTACGGCGTTTTCCAGCTGGTCGCTTCTGAGGGAGTTAGAGCAGCAGAGCTCCGCAAAGTACTCCGTCTCGTGGGCGGGGGTCTTCTTCTCCGGCTTCATCTCCCGGAGAGTCACCTGAACGCCCCGCTTCGCCAGCTGCCAGGCGCATTCGCTGCCGGCAAGGCCGGCGCCGATTACGGTTGCCTGCATTTTTTCACCTCCAAGGCGGAAGTTTCAGCCATAAAAATGGCTGGTTTTTTGCAGCCCATATTTCCTCTTTTTCTTCCGGAAGAAAAAGAGGAAACGGGCCGTGCACGGTCTATAGGGCAGCTCTTGGCGGCTTTGCCGCCTAGAGATGCCGCATCCCCCTTGCGGGGAAAGAAGAAAAAGAAGTAAGGGCCCTGCGGGCCATTTTAGGGCCTTAACGTTCCTCTGACCGTCCGAGAAGATAGTCGGTGGACACCCCAAAGAAATCCGCCAGTTTTATCAATCCAGGAACATCAGGATAATGAACCGCTGATTCATAGTAAAGGTAGGCTCTTTGCCCAATGCCCATATACTCCGCAACTTCTTTTGACGTAAAGCGTCCTTCCTTGCGGAGGCTTTTCAGACGTTCAGCAAAAATTTCCATAGTACCCCCTTGACTTTGAATCTAAAATTCACTATAATTGAATTATAAATTCAATTATAGGAGGAACTCCCATGACCCCACTCATGCAGACCATTTTCGACGAGCTTCGTTCCTGTTACCTGGACCGCTACATCGACGGCTTTCAGCGGGACGTCTGCGCCGCAGAACTCCAGCGGCTCCACAGCGCGCTGGCCGCCGCAATGCCGGAGGGCTGCCTTCCGCTTCTCCAGCAGTACCTTCTCACCCTCAGAGCCCGTTCCCTCATGGAGCTGGAGGCCATGTTTCAGGCCGCCTTCGCCGCCGGGAAGGAGCTGGCTTAGCCCTCCCCGGCCTTCTTGGCGGCGGGTTTTTTCGCCGCCGTCTTTTTTGCCGCGGGCTTCCTGGCGGCGGCGGGCTTGGCAGTTTTCGCCGCGGTCGTTTTCGCGGCGGCAGCTTTCGTGGTTTTCGTCTTCTTGGCGGAAGCCGCCTTCGCGGTCTTGGCCGCCGTCTTCCCGGCGGCGGGCTTCTCCGGCGTTTCCTCCGCCGCAGGGGGCTCCTCCCCCTCCTTCCGGGCGGCGAAGCGGGGATAGCCCCGCTTATCCTCCGGCAGGAAATTGGCGCACTTCGGATTGATGCAGAAGGGCTTCCGCGCCCCCTTGCCCGCCTTTTTGAACATGGTCTGGCCGCAGACCGGGCAGTCGTCCTTCACCGGAACGTCCCAGGTCATGAAGCCGCACTTCTCCGCCTCCGCCTTGGCGGTGGAGTGCTCGCAGCAGTAGTAGGTGTACTGCTTTCCGGTTTTCTTGCTCTTGCCCGTGCGCTTCATCAGCCGCCCGCCGCACATGGGGCAGCGGCCCGGCATCTCCACCACCAGGGGCATGGTGAAGCTGCACTCCGGGAACCCCGGGCAGGCCAGGAAGCGGCCAAAGCGGCCGGACTTCACCACCAGGTTCCGCCCGCACTCGGGGCAGACCTCGGCGGAGACTTCGTCGGGGACCTTGATGCGCACGCCCTCCAGGTCCTGCTCCGCCTGCTTGAGGTTTTTGTCGAAGTCCCCGTAGAAGTCCCGCAGGACCCCCTTCCACGGAATGCTCCCCCCCTCCACGGAGTCCAGCTTCTCCTCCATGTGGGCGGTGAATTTCAAATCGGCGATGTCGGTGAACTTATCCTTCATCAGCTCCGTGACCACCCGGCCCAGATTGGTGATTTTCAGGTACTTGCCCTCTTTTTCCACATACGCCCGGTCCAGAATGGTGGACACGGTGGGCGCGTAGGTGGAGGGCCGCCCGATGCCCTGCTCCTCCATGGCCCGGATGAGGGACGCGTCGGTGTACCGGGCGGGAGGCTGGGTAAAGTGCTGGCTGGGGGTGAAGCCCTTCAAATCCAGGGCGTCCCCCTCCTGGAGCTCCGGCAGGGGGGATTCCTTTTCCTCCTTCTCCTCGTCCCGGCCCTCCTCGTACACGGCGGTATAGCCGGTGAATTTCAGGCTGGAGGAGCTGGCCCGGAAATCGTGGCGGCCGGCGGCGATCTCCACGGACACGCTGTCGTACACGGCGTTGGACATCTGGCAGGCCACGAAGCGGCTCCAGATCAGGCGGTAGAGCCGGTACTGCTCGCCCGTCAGGTCCGCCTTCAAATCCTCCGGGGTCCAGCGGACGTTGCTGGGGCGGATGGCCTCGTGGGCGTCCTGGGCGTTCGCCTTGGCCTTGTAGCGGTTGGTTTTGGCGTAGGTGTCCCCGTAGCGGTCCAGGATGAAGCTCCTGGCCTCCGCCAGGGCCTCCTCGGAAAGGCGCAGGGAGTCGGTACGCATATAGGTGATAAGGCCCACGGTGCCCTCTCCGGCCACGTCCACGCCCTCGTAAAGCTGCTGAGCGATGGCCATGGTCCGCCGGGGGGTCATATTGAGCTTCCGGGAGGCCTCCTGCTGCATGGTGGAGGTGGTGAAAGGGGGAGAGGGGCTGCGCTGCTTGTCGGTCCGCTTGACGGACTTCACGGAAAAGGCGGCGCTTTTCGCCTCCTCCATCACGGCCTCCACCTCGGCCTGGGATTTCAGCTCGGCCTTTTTCCCGTCCTTCCCGTGGTAGCGGGCGGAAAAGGGCTTGTTCCGCCCCAGGAGTCCGGCGTCCAGGGTCCAGTACTCCTCCGGCTGAAACGCCTCAATTTCCCGCTCCCGGTCGTCCACCATCCGGGTGGCCACGGACTGGACCCGCCCGGCGGAGAGGCCCCGGCGGACCTTTTTCCAGAGGAGGGGGCTCAGCTCATAGCCCACCAGCCTATCCAGGATGCGCCGGGCCTGCTGGGCGTCCACCAGGTTCTGGTCGATGGCCCGGGGGGAGCGGATGCTCTCCTGGACCACCTTCTTTGTGATCTCGTTGAAGGTCACCCGCCGGGTCTTCGCGTCCGGCAGGTCCAAAAGGTGCTTTAAGTGCCAGGAGATGGCCTCCCCCTCCCGGTCCGGGTCGGTGGCCAGGAAGACCGTGTCCGCCGCCTTGGCGGATTTTTTCAGGTCCTTGATGATATCCTCCTTGCCCTTGATGGGCTGGTAGACCGGCTCGAAATCCTGCTCCGGGTCCACGCCCAGCTTGCTCTTGGGCAAATCCCGCAGGTGGCCCATGCACGCCTTGACGGTGTACTCCTTCCCCAGATACTTTCCGATGGTCTTGGCCTTCGCCGGGGATTCCACGATGACCAAATACTGCTTTGCCATAGTTACGATTACCTCCAAATTGTCGGGGACGCTTTATGCCGAGAAATCAAAGCGGGGCCTGTTCCCGCCGGAGCAAACGGCAAAATGATGTTTGCCCTAATCCTCCAGCGCCACGGTCCGGGTATACCGTTTGCCGCTGTGCTGGCGGACGAAGCCGTCGATCTCCAGCATGGTCAGGGCCGACAGGACCCGCCGGACGGGAATGCCGGTGGTTTGAATCAGATCGTCCGCCAAAATGGGCTCCTCCGGCTTCAAAACCCGCAGAAGGGCCGCCTGGTCGTCCGTCAGGCCCTCCGGGCTCACAGTCTCCAGGGGCGGCTTTTCCGGCGCTTTTTCCTCCGCTCTCCGCCGGGGCTCCGGCGCGGCCCGCCGCTCAAGCGGCAGCGGCTCCCAGTCCGGAAGGTCCCCGGCAGGGCGCAGCTTTCCCGGAAAGCGCTCCTGAAAGTCCCGGAGAACGTCCCAGCCCGACGCCGCCAGCCCTGCGCCGTCCCGGATTAAGCGGTTGCAGCCCACGCTGGCGGGCGCGCCGATGGGGCCGGGGACGGCGTAAACCTCCCGCCCCTGCTCCAGGGCCAGGCGGGCGGTGATCAGCGCCCCGCTGCGCTCCGGGGCCTCCACCACCAAAACCGCCACGCTGAGGCCGGACATGATCCGGTTCCGGGCGGGGAAATGGGCCTTATCCGGCGGCGAGCCCGGCGGATACTCGGAAAGCAGGACCCCGGCGGCGGCTACGTCGGCGTACAAATCCCGGTTCTCCGGGGGATAGCAGACGTCCAGGCCGCTGCCCGTCACGCCTATCACAACGCCTCCCGCCCGGAGGGCCCCCCGGGCGGCGGCGGAATCCACGCCCCGGGCCAGCCCCGTCGTCACCACCGCGCCGGAGGCCGCCAGCTCCCGGCCCAGCCGCTCCCCGCCGGATTCGCCATAGGGCGTACACCGCCGGGTTCCTACCACCGCGACGGCCGCCTCCTCGTCTATGGCGGGCATGCGGCCCTTCACATACAGCACCAGCGGCGGGTCGAAGATGTTCCGCAGCCGCTGGGGATACTCCGCGTCCTGAATGGTCAGGATTCTCTGGTTCAGCCGCCGGCAGTCCGCCAGAATGCGGTCCGCGGCGGAGAGGTCCCGGTTCAGTGCCAGCTCCGCCTGATCCGGGGGCACGCCCTCGACCAGGCCCAGTTCCTCCCGGCCGGCGAAAAAGAGTTCCTCCGGCGAGCCAAAGTGCCGCAGAAGCGCCAGGCGGGACGGGCCCTTCAAGCCCGGCAGCTCCGCCAGCCATACCCAGTATTTCAGCATCTCCCGTCCCCCTCTTATTAAGGTCCTATATACTATTATAAATACTGTCAAATTGCAAGCACTATTTTTTAAATCCTCCCCGGGCGGCCTCCCACAGCAGCACGGAAGCCGCCGCCGCCGCGTTCAGGGACTCGCACCGGGGGTCCATGGGGATGCGGACCGTCCGTTCGCAGGCCGCCAGCACCGCCGCCGAGAGGCCCCGGCCCTCGCTGCCCACGGCCATGGCGCAGCGGCCCAGGTCCACGTCCCGCACATCCGCCGTGTCCTCCCGAAGGGCTGCGCCGTAAAGGGGCAGGCCCGCTTCCTTCAAGCGCGCCGTCAGCTCCTCCAGGGTGCAGCGGTAAACGGCGCGGCGGAAATGGACCCCCATTCCCGCCCGGAGGGTCTTGGGATTATAAAGGTCGGCGCAGCCGGGAAGCAGGACTGCCTGCGCCCCGAAAGCGTCCGCCGTCCGGAGGATGGTCCCCACGTTCCCCGGGTCCTGCACGCCGTCCAGCACCAAAAGCCGCAGCCGCCCCCGGCCGTCCGGCTCCAGCCGCTGCGGCAGGGCGCAGCTTGCCGCGCGGCAGGAAAACACCACCCCCTGAGGCGTTTCCATGGGACTGACGGAGCGCATGACGCTCTCGCTCACCGCCGCCGCCCGGGCAGCACACCCCTCCAGCTCCCGGGGAAGCTCCGCCCCCTGGGTATAAAGCAGCGCCGTCACCTCCGCGCCCCACAGCGCCGCCTCCCGGAGGAGCTTTGGGCTGTCGCACAAAAATTCTCCCGTTTCCTCGCGGTAGGAACGGGAGGAGGCCAGCTTCCGCAGATGGACGCAGAGGGAATTGCTCCTGCTGGTAATTATCTCCATGCCGCTGCCCCTCCTTCCCCTCCGGTCCCGGCATAGTGACGGAAATCCCGTTTCGTCCCCTGCCGCAAACTGTAGATTCTTCCTTATCATAAAGGTATCCGCCCGGCTTGTCAAGCCGCCGGGCGGAGTTTTCACCTGTTTATATAGATTTCAGAGCCGGCATTCACCACTGGAAAATGCTGGATTGGCGTGAAATCCCGCCGCCGGGCGGGGCAGCTGCCCGCCGGAATTCCCGGCGGCCTTCGGGAAAAATCCACGGGGCGGCGGCGAACTCTCCTCCTGGGCGGCTAAGCGCGCCCCCTTTTGAACCAGGCGGACCGGACCTCGCCGCAGAGGTATAAAGACCCCAGGGCGCAGACCACTCCGTCCCTTCCCGCCGCCGCCAGGGCGGCCTCTATGCCCTCCTCCACACCGGCGCAGGGCCGGACCTCCACCCCCCGCGCCGCCAGAAGGGCTCCCAGCGCCGCCGGGTCCATGGCCCGGGGGCTGTCGGGGCGGAGCACGAACACCCGCTCCGCCAGGGGGGCCAGCAGGTCCAGCATCTCCCCGGCGTCCTTGTCCGCCAGAATGCCCAGCAGGAAAGTCAGCCGCCGCCCGGGAAAGAGGGTCTCCAGGCTCTGAACCGCGGCCCGCATCCCGTGGGCGTTGTGAGCGCCGTCCAGAAGAAAGGCGGGGGTTTTTCCCAGAACCTCGAACCGCCCCGGCCAGCGGACCTTGGAAAGTCCCCGGCGGACCGCTTTCTCTGGGATGTCCCATCCCTTTTTCCCCAGGACCTCCAGGGCCGTCAGGGCCAGGGCGGCGTTCTCCGCCTGATAGGCCCCCGCCAGGGAGACGGACAGGTTTTCCCAAGGGGCGAAGTCGAACGCCGCCCCCTCCAGGTCCAGCCGCCGGACCGTCAGCCGGGAGAGGTCCAGCTCCGTCAGGGACGCGCCCCGCTCCCGGCAGACCTGGCGGAAGACCTCGTCCGCCTCGCCGCAGCCGCCCCGGCTGACCACGGTCCCGCCCGGCTTGATAATCCCCGCCTTGGCGGCCGCGATGTCCCGGAGCGTGGGCCCCAGAATGGCGGCGTGGTCCATGCCCATGGCGGTGAGCACCGCCAAATCCGGGGTCTCGATGACGTTGGAGGCATCCAGCGCCCCGCCCAGGCCGGTCTCCAGCACCACCACGCCGCAGCGCCGCTCCCGGAAATGGAGGAAAGCGGCGGCGGTAATCAGCTCAAACTCCGTGGGGTGCTCCGGCATCGCCCCGGCGGCGGAACGGACCCGCTCCGTCACCGCGCCCAGCTCGTCGCCGCCAATCTCCTCCCCGTTGACCCGGATGCGCTCCTGGAACCGCTCCAGGTGGGGCGAGGTGTTCAGCCCCACCCGCCAGCCCGCTTCCTCCAGCACGGAGGCGAGGCACGCGCAGACGCTGCCTTTGCCGTTGGTTCCGGCCACGTGAATAAACCGCAGCTCCCGCTGGGGGTCCCCCAGGCGGCGCAGCAGCTCCCGGATGCGGTCAAGGCCCGGGGCGCGGGTCTCCCAGCCGTGGGAATGGATATAGGCTATGGCCTCGTCTCCCGTCATGCCGCGCCCCCTTACAGCCCGGAAACGGCATTCCGCTTCCGCAGAACCGTCACCAGCGGCATGGCCAGGGAGGCCATGACCACGGCGTTGAGGATTCCCACCACAAGCCGCCAGGCCAGGTCCCCAAAAATCAGGGCTGGAGTATAGTAGTGAAGCAGCACGCTGTCCAGCCAGTTCACCAGCGTGTTTCCCACGGTGGTACAGAGGGCCGCCGCCACGCACACGGCATAGCAAAGCGCCCGCCGCTCCTCCAGCCGCCGCCCCCGGCGGAAGGCCGCCGCCGCTCCCAGGCCCACCACCAGGCCCCGCAGGGCCGGGGGAATCAGGTACAGCACCGTGGTATAGGTCACGCCGTAGGTCAGAATCTGCTTGAAAAACTCCCCCACCAGGGCCACCACCACCGCATCCAGCGGGCCGAACAGCAGCGCGGCCATCACCACCGGCAGCGAGCCGAAGGAAATCCGCACGTTCCCCACCTGCACCGCCACATACAGCGACAGCGGCACGTACATGGCCGCCAGCAGCGCGGCGTAGCACATTCTTCTTGTTTTGGACATAAAAAAACCTCCTCGCAAATTGCGGCAGCACGCCGCACAGAGGAAGTCCGTTCCCTGATGCGGCAGCGGGATGCGAAACGCACACTGCGGAATTTCTTCCTTCGTCCAAAGAGCAACTCCCCGTCTCTCCGGCACTTTGGCACGCGCGTTCCTACTCTGCCTTTCTTTTCCCAGCTTCTGCCGGGGACAGTTTCTATCATAAACTATTTTTCGGCAAAATACAAGTCCCCCTGTCATATTCCAAAAAAATCCAGCCGCCCGTCGGAAGGGTGTGAAAAAAGCGCCCCGGACTCCGGGGCGCCTTTCCGATCGCTTTTTACTTTTCGGCGGCAGCCGTCGCAGCGGCTTTGGCCTTTTCGGCCTGGGCCTTCTTGACGGCCTTGTACTTTTCCTTCTCCTCGGCGGTGGCCACAGGGAGGATGGCGTCTCTCGGGCAGACCTTGGTGCAGAGCTTGCAGCCCACGCACTTGTCGTAGTCGATGACCGCCACGCCGTTGACAACATGGATGGCGTCCTTCCGGCACTCCTTCTGGCACAGGCCGCAGCCAATGCAGGAGGTGGAGCAGACGCTCATGGCGGCCTTGCCCTTGTCCTGGTTGGCGCAGCCCACGTGGACCTTCTTGGAGGCGGGGACGGAGGTAATCAGGTGGCGGGGGCAGGCGCTGGCGCAGGCCATGCAGGCGGTGCACTTGTCCGGGTCCACCACGGCGGTGCCGCCCGGGCCGATGGACATGGCCCCGAACTGGCACGCCGCCACGCAGGAGCCGAAGCCCAGGCAGCCGAAGGCGCACTCCAGGGGACCCCCCGCCACCTTGGTGGCGGAGATGCAGTCCTTCACGCCCACATAGTCATAGCGCTTCTTGGCGTTCACGCCGCCGGTGCAGCGGACAAAGGCCACCTGCCGCTCCCCGGAGGGAGCCTCCATGCCCATAATCTTGGCGATGGCGGCGGCGTTTTCCGCCCCTGCGGGGGCGCAGGCGGTGACGGGGGCCTCTCCCGCCAGAATGGCGGCGGCACAGCCGCCGCAGCCGGGATAGCCGCAGCCGCCGCAGTTGGCGCCTGCCAGCAGGCCCAGAATCGCTTCCTCACGGGGGTCCTTTTTGACCTCAAAAATCTTGGAGGCCACAGCCAGGACCAGGCCGAACACCGCGCCCAGGATACCCAGAACGGCGACGGCAAACAGAATATTCGTCATAACGCAGCCCCTCCCTTACCAAATCTTCAGTCCGGAGAAGCCCATGAAAGCCAGGGCCATCAGACCGGCGGTGACCAGAGCGATGGGGAACCCCTCAAAGCTCTTGGGATACTCGGCGAAAACCAGCCGCTCCCGGATGCTGGCAAAGAGCACGATGGCAACCAAAAAGCCGATGCCGCCGGTAATGCCGTAAACCACGGACTCGATGAAGTTGTAGCCCTCCTGGATGTTCAGCAGGGCCACGCCCAGCACCGCGCAGTTGGTGGTAATCAGGGGCAGGTACACGCCCAGGGCCGTATACAGGGCGGGCATGGACTTCTGGAGGAACATCTCGATGAACTGCACCAAAGACGCGATGACCAGGATGAAGGCCACGGTCTGCATGTACATCAGGTCCAGGGGCACCAGGATGAAGTTGTTCACCGCCCAGGTAATGGCGGAGGCCAGGCCCATGACGAAGGTCACGGCGAAGCCCATGCCCACGGCGGTGTCCACCTTCTTGGAAACGCCCAGGAAGGGACAGATGCCAAGGAACTGGGAGAAAATGAAGTTATTCGCCAGGATGGCGGCCAGCGTAATTGCCAGCAGTCTTGAAATCTGATCCATTTACTTGCCCTCCTTACTCTTGGACAGCGCCCACTGCATGGCGGCAATCAGGAAGCCCAGCACCAGGAAGCCGCCCACAGGCAGCGTCAGAATGCCGATGGGGAACTGCTCCGGAATGATGCGGAAGCCCGCCAGGGTACCCGCGCCGAAGAGTTCGCGGATGACGCACATGGCCAGCAGAACAGCGGTGTAGCCCAGGCCCTGGAAGACGCCGTCGAAGAAGGACGCGCCCACGCCGTTCTTATAGGAGAACGCCTCCGCCCGGCCCAGGATGATGCAGTTCACCACGATCAGCGGAATGAACACACCCAAGGACTCGGCGATAGCGGGGACAAAGGCCTTCAGAGCCAGGTCCACGCAGGTGACGAAGCCCGCGATGACCACGATGAACATGGCGATGCGGATTTTGTCGGGGACAATCTTGCGGATGGCGGAAATGACGACGTTGGAGGCCGTCAGGATGATGAGCACGGAGACGCCCATGCCCAGGCCGTTCATAATGGAGGTGGTGATGGCCATGGTGGAGCACAGGCCCAGCATCTGCACCAGGACGGGGTTCTGGGTAATCAGGCCCTCTTTCAACTGTTTACCGAAATTCATTGTTCAGCTCCCCCTTTCTCAGCCCAGCACGCCGGCCACGGCCAGCGCGGCGTTGACGCCGTTGGTCACGCCCCGGGTGGACACGGTGGCGCCGGAGATGGCGTCCACGTTGGCCCCTACCGTCAGCGTTCCGTCGGCGGCGCTCTTGCCCTCGAACTGGCTCAGCACGCCCACACCGGAAGCCGTGGGCATGTTGGTCATGACCTTGGAGCCGATGCCGGAGGTTTCGGCGTTGCTTACGATAGAGACGCCGGTTACGACGCCCTCGGCGTCCACGCCCACCATCATCTCAATCTTGCCCTGGGAGCCGCTGGCCACGACCTTGATGGCGTAGCCCGCGCTGGCTCCGCCTGCCTGAGCCTCATACACGGAGTCCAGGGTGACGCCGCCGGCGGCGGCAATCATTTCGTCGGTGAGGGTCAGCTTGTCGGAGAAGGTGGTGTTGTCCGGGTCGGCCACCACGGCCTTCATGGCGATTTCGGTTTTTTCTTTGTTGATGTCGTCAATCTTATCCTTGGTAATGGCGTTGACGCCGCCCAAGCACGCCGCCACGACCACGCAGGTGACCAGCAGCGTCACAGTCAGCTTAATAATGTACGAAGGGTCCATCTGGACCTTTTCCTTATTCGCGGTGCTCATTTCGCGGCTCCCTCCTTCTTCTCAACGCCGAAACGCACGGGCTTGGTGTACTTGTCGATGAAGGGCACAAAGAGGTTCATGACCATGATGGAGTAGCACACGCCCTCGTTATAGGAGCCGAAATAGCGGATGAGCACGGTAAAGAGTCCGCAGCCCACGCCGAAGATCAGCTGGCCCTTTTTGGTGACAGGGGAGGTGGCGTAGTCGGTTGCCATGAAGAACGCGCCCAGCATCAATCCGCCGCCGAAGATGCTGTACAGCATCCACTCCAGGCCGCTTCCGGCCTTGGGGAACAGGAAGGTGAGGACGGCCACGGTGCCGATGTAGGCCGCGGGGGTCTGCCAGTTGATGACCTTGCGCCAGATGAGGTACAGGCCGCCGATGATGAGCATCAGGGCGGAAACCTCGCCCAGGGAGCCGCCGATCTGGCCCAGGAACATCTGGGGCACGCCATAGGCGCCGGTGAGGTTCCCGAAGCTCTCCGCCAGGGCGGCGGGGTCGGTCCCCTTCATGTAGCTGAGGGGGGTGGCGGCGGTGACGATGTCCACATTGGACCCGATGACGGCCGCCTTGTTCACGGCGGGGTCCACCCAGGTGGTCATGGTCCCGGCGTAGCTTGCCAGCAGCACGGCCCGGCCCGCCAGGGCGGGGTTCACGAAGTTCTTGCCGATGCCGCCGAAGAGCTGCTTGACAATGATGATGGCGAAGGCGTCGCCGATGAGGATCATCCAATAGGGAATCTGCACGGGGCTGACAAAGGCCAGCAGCATGCCGGTGACCACGGCGGAAAGGTCCTGCACGGACTGGGGCTTCTTCATCAGCTTGCGGTACAGCCACTCGAAGAAGACGCACCCGGCCACGGACACGGCGGTCAGGGTCAGGGCCCGGAGGCCGAAGTTGAAGCAGGCGTAAGCCAGGGCGGGCAGCATGGCGATGATCACGTCCTTCATGATGCCCTGGGTGGTCTCGCTTCCGCGGATGTGGGGCGAGGAGGTGGCGATCAGCTTGAGATTCTTATAGTCCGTCATTTGTTGACAACCTCCTTCTTCGCCTCATCGGCGGCTTTTTTGGCCTCGGCGGCGGCTTTGGCCTTGGCCGCAGCGTCCTTGACCAGCTGCTTGCCGGTTTTGAACATATGGGTCAGGTGGAGCCGGGCGGGGCAGGTGTAGGCGCAGGCGCCGCACTCCATGCAGTCCATGATGTGGGCGTCGTTCAGCTCGTCCACCAGGCCCTTGGAGGCATACTGGTACAGGAACAGGGGCTCCAGGTGCATGGGGCACACGCCCACGCACTTGCCGCAGCGGATGCACTGGGGATGCTCGACGGTCTGCTCCTCCTTCTCGCAGAAGGCCAGCATGCAGCCCGTGCCCTTGGCCACGGGGATGTCGGCGGTGTACTGGGCCATGCCCATCATGGGGCCGCCGGCGATGAGCTTATAGGTGCCGTCCTTCAGCCCGCCGCAGAAGTCGAACAGAAGGGACACGGGGGTGCCGATGGGGCATTCCACGTTCTTGGGCTCCACCACGCCGGAGCCGGAGACGGTCACCACCTTTTTCACCACGGGCATGCCCGTGGTAATGGCCTTGTAGATGGCGCAGGTGGTGTTGATGTTGAAGACCGCGCAGCCGATGTTGCTGGGCAGGCCCCCCGGGGGCACCTGCTTGCCGGTAATGGCCTGGCAGAGCTGCTTTTCGCCGCCCTGGGGGTAGCGGCAGCGAAGGCCCTCCACCACCACGGGGGCGTGCTTTT
>CAJUBX010000034.1 GCA_910585165.1 uncultured Oscillibacter sp.
CAGTGCGCCCAGCGCCATCCGCGCCGGATGGGCCGGGTGGCCGTTGTTGACAAACTGGGCCGCGTACCGCTCTTCTGCCACATCCCAGGGAACCAGCGCCGCCAGTTTCACCCAGTCGTTTTCAGGGTCCAGTTTCCCATACGGAAACACAAAATCCTCGATCCGCAGCTGACTGTTGTCCTTATACATCCGCTTCGCCCCCCATAAGTGCAAGCTTTTTTCTCTCTTTTCGTCTTTTCCCTTGCACCTATTATACCATATTTTCTCCTATATTGCTTGCACCCTAAGCGGTTTGAGGTTGCGGAGTAGACCCTATCTACGGCTTTTATATCATGATCCTTTATTTCAACGGCAGCCCAGCGGGCATCACCTACAGCGAGGCGGCGGGCCTGCTGGCCGCCCTGGCGGTGATTGGGGCGGTCAGCGCATTGATGTACGGCGTGTACCGCCTGACCCTGGCCCAGGTGTGCCGGGCCTTGGACATCCGGCGGTAACCGTCCCGGAAGCGGAAAAGCGGCGGGAGACCTCTTGGTCTCCCGCCGCCGTTTTTCAGCCGGGTCAGGCGCTCTGTCCGGCGTGTATGGCCTGGGACTGCCGGGGCGTCATGGCGAAGTAGTCGTAGCTGATCTCGCTGCCGCTGCCACCCCAGGTGGCGTCAATGTGGTACTCCGCGCCGTCCAGAACGGCGGTGGTCCAGATGTGGTCCCCCCGGATCACGGTGGAGCACCGTATGCCCTCCAGCTTCAAAAGCAGGTTATAGGCCCCGGTGTAGCCGTCGCAGACGGCCGTCCCGTTGACGAACAGGTTATAGGGGATATGGCTCAGGGATTCGTCCCCGGCCTGGTAATCGTAGACGCAGCTGCTGCAAATCCAGTCGTAGTAGACCCGGGCCTTTTCCATCTCCGTCATATCCGGGCGAAGGGTCCCCTCCGCCCACAGCCGGTCATGGACGGCGGCGGCGGCCTCCATGGCGGCGGCCCGGTACTCCTGGGTGCGGCTCCCCGCCCCGGCGGCGGAAAAGGTCAGCGTCGCCAGCCCCGCTCCCCGGGTGCAGCGGACCTCGTTGTAGCTCTGCTCGCAGTGGGCCTTCATCACCGCCAGGGAGCGGTTCATAAGCAGCCGGGCCTCCGCCTCCGAAAGGCCGGGGAAGTAGAACACAATCTGATCCCCGCCCCGGGCCAGCATATAGCGCAGGGCGCTCTCCAGCTCCTCCTCCGTGGCGGGGGAGAGGCTGTAGGTCCCCGGCTCCACCAGGTCCGAAAGCTCCGTCCCGGCGGCGCTGTAGAGGTGGGTCAAATCCCACTGGGGCCGGACCCGCAGGGCGGGGTCCAGCATCCGGGTCAGCATGGCGGCCAGGGCTCCCCGGGTGATGGGGTCGCCGGGCCGGAACGCGCCGTCCTCGCCGCTTCCCGCGGCCACGCCCTTGCGGTAGAGAGCCAGAATATCCTGATAGTAAGGGGTGTACTCGTCCACATCGGAGATGAAGCGGCGGGAGGAGTAGGCAAGGGTAACAAGCTCGGCGTGGACGGAGGGAAGGACCTCCTCCGGCAGGACGTTGGCCAGAAGGTGGGCCGCCTGGGCCCGGGTGGCGGGCTTGTACAGCTCTATGCCCTCCGCGAACTCCCCGTCCAGCACGCCCTCCTCCTGGAGGTAGCGCAGGTACGGCAGGGCCGCCGGTTCGTTTTCCCCCCGGTAAGCCAGGGCGGCCTCCGGGCCGCCGGTACGGTAGAGGCTCCGGATGCGCCCGGCAAAAATAACCGCCTGTCCCACCGTCACGGAGTCCCCCGGGCCAAAGGTCCCGTCCGACCTTCCGTTGGCGAGGCCGTACTCATAGAGGGCGGTCACGTTGTCATAAAAGGGGGACTCCGGCGCCAAATCGGAAAATTCCCCGGCGTAGGTCCGGCTCCGGGCGAAGGCCGCCTCCTGGGCGGCCTGGGCGGGGAGGGTCAAAAGCAGGCAGACCGCCAGCAGCAGGGCGGGGATGTGTTTTTTCATGTCGTTCCTTTCCGCTCAGGGCGCTTCCTCAAGTCAAAATATTCAAATCCTCCGCCGTACGGTCCTCCGTATAGGGGTTTAAGTACTGGTTCACCATGGCCAGGGTCTCCTCCTGGTCCAGGTAAATATAGGGGGACTTCCACTCCCCGGGCAGCGTGGCGAAGGAGACGTTCTCCGCCCCCATGGCGGCGACGCTGCCGCCCAGCCAGACCAGGTTGCCCACGGTCAAATCCGTCTCCACGTATTCCACAAAGATTTTGCAGTAGTCGTCCAGCCTTGTAATGCTGGCGGGGGTCAGCATCTTCTTGGCCACGGCCTTCAAAAAATCCTGCTGGGTCTGCATCCGGCCGATGTCCTGGGAGGCGTAGCCGTTCCGGCAGCGGACCACCTTCAGCGCCTCGGCCCCGTTGAGGTGCCGCATGCCCTTGGAAAAGTGGATGTAAAGGTCCTGGTAGGGGTCTTCATAGTTCATGTCGATGGGAATGTAAAAGTCCACGCCGTCAATGGCGTTCACCAGGGCCTCGAAGGCCCGGAGGTCCACCAGCACCGTGTAATCCACCGGGATGCCCAGCTGATCGGAGACGGTCCGGGACAGCAGGTCCATGCCCCCGGCGTTGTAGGCGAAGTTGATTTTGTGGTTTTTGCCGTTGATAAACGCCTTGGTGTCCCGGGCGATGCTGGCTCCGAAGACATAGCCATTCTCCGTGTCCACCGCCAGCAGGATGTTGGTGTCCGTGCCGCCGTTTTCGTCGTCGGCCCCGGAGACCAGAATGGTGAAAAAGCCGGGCTTGCGCTCGTAGTGGGAACGCAGGGCCTCCGCCTCCTCGCCGGAGAGCTCCTCCAAAATGGCGGGGCCGTTGACCCGCTGGATCATGACGGAGTCTCCGTCCTTCTGATCCGGGGCCCGGAAGTAGACCCGGACGACAGCATAGCAAAGGCTGATCAGGATAAGGAGCAGCAGCAGCGTAACCGCCCAGGGGCTGCGTCTGCGGCGGCGAAGTCTGGATGCCATGGGAAACCTCCTGTGCGCCGGGAAGCGGCGCATATGTCAAAAGTAAGCGCGGGAAACAGGCCCGTCCAAAGGGAGGGCGGGCCGCCCGCTTCATTATAAGGCGGCTTCCGAAAAAAGACAAGAGAAAAAATAGCGGCGCTGCCGCTATTTTTTCCGTCAAAATTTTGCTGTTTCTGTCATTTCTTACAAGGGATTTAAAATATTTTCAGAAAGTTTACAGCTTAGACAAATTCTCTCCACTTTTTTCCGCCTCCGGGGGCGTTTCCGCTTCCGGGACGCAGAGCCGCTCCAGCAGCGCCTTGATATCCGCCAGGATCTGGTTTTGATAGGACAGGGCGCAGCGGATGTAATGCATAGCGGGCTCCGGCGGGGAAACCGGGTCCTCCAGGGGGTGGGGCCAGCGGCGGACCTCCGGCTCCGTGTAGATGGGCGTGCCCGGCGGGGCGGTCTCTCCGCTCCGTCCCGGGGCCCGGGAGACGGGTACGGTCCGGGCCGTCCGCCCCGCCGCCGGGGTCCGTCCCCGGCCATGCTGCCGATTTGCCATAACAGGTCCCTCCTCCATCAGCCGCCGCGGTACTTTTTCCGGGTGGCGATACCGCCGCGGATATGCCGCTGGGCCTTATTTACGTCCAGTATTTCTTTCACTTGCAGGTACAGCGGACGGTTGAACAGGGGCAGCCGCTCGGAAATGTCCTTGTGCACCGTCGACTTGCTGATGCCGAACCTCTGGGCGGCGGCCCGGACCGTGGACCGGTTCTCTATAATGTAAAGAGCCAGGCGTTCTGCCCGCTCCTCCATGTTTCCCTTCAAAACATCCTCACTCCCTGCCTCTTGTTGGTCCATCCTATGCGCCGCGCCGCCGGGAAATGCGAAAAACTTCTTGACATGGAGCGGACTCCACGTGGTATGCTGGGAAACAGGCAAACCGCCATCAAGGAGGAATGTTTTATGCGATACCGTACATTGGGCCGCGCCGGCCTCCGGGTGGGCGAAATCGGCGTGGGCTGCGAGGGCTTTTTGGGCAAGACCCCCGGGGAGATCAAGGAATGGCTGGACGTTTGCGAGGAGGCGGGGGTGAACTGCATCGACCTCTATACGCCGGACCCGGAATTCCGGTCCAACCTTGGCCGGGCCCTGCGGGGGCGGCGGGAGAAGTTTGTCCTCCAGGCCCACCTCTGCTCCGTCTGGAAGGACGGGCAGTACAAGCGGACCCGGGACATCGGCGAGGTCCGGGAGGGCTTTGAGGACCAGCTCCGGCGGCTGGAGACGGACCATGTGGAGATCGGCATGATCCACTATGTGGACTCCCTGGCGGACTGGGAGGCGGTGAAAAACGGCCCCGTCATGGCCTATGTCCGGGAGCTGAAGGAGGCGGGGATCATCGGCTGCGCCGGACTTTCCAGCCACAACCCCCAGGTGTCCCTGGCGGCGGTGAACTCCGGCCTCATCGATGTGCTGATGTTCAGCGTGAACCCCTGCTACGACCTCCAGCCCGCCTCCGAGGACGTGGAGGAGCTCTGGGCCCCCAAGAACTACGCCGCTCCCCTGCTGAACATGGACCCGGAGCGTCAGGAGCTGTACGAGACCTGCCAGCGCCTGGGGGTGGGCATCACGGTGATGAAGGCCTTCGGCGGCGGGGATTTGCTCAGCGCCTCCCTCTCCCCGGCGGGAAAGGCCCTGACGGCCTTCCAGTGTCTCCAATACGCCCTGGACCGCCCCGGCGTGGGGTGCGTCATGGCCGGGGCCCGGAGCCTGGAGGATTTGAAGCAAAGCATCGCCTTCGAGGACGCAGAGGAGGAGCGGGACTACGCCGCCGCCCTGGCGGCCCTGCCCAAAATCAGCTGGAGGGGCCATTGCATGTACTGCGGCCACTGCGCCCCCTGTCCCAAGGGCGTCAGCGTCGCCGACGTGACCAAGTTTTTAAACCTTGCCCTGGCCCAGGGGGAAATCCCCGAGACCGTCCGGGAGCATTACGCCGCCCTGCCCCATGGGGCCGGGGAGTGCGTCCGGTGCGGGGCCTGTGAGGCGCGCTGCCCCTTCGCCGTGCCTGTTATGGAGAACATGGCCAAGGCGGCGGAGCTTTTTGGGAGGTGAGGGCATGAACCGTCCGCGCACGGTTTTGATTCTGGACGGCCAGGGCGGCGGCGTGGGAAGCCGGCTGGTGAAGCTGCTGGGGCCCCGCCTGCCGGAGGACTGCCGCCTTTTGTGCGTGGGGACCAACGCCGCCGCCACCGCCGCCATGCTGAAGGCCGGGGCTGCCCAGGGGGCCGCCGGAGAAAACGCCGTGGTGTACAACGCCGCCCGGGCAGACGTGATCCTGGGCCCCATCGGGGCCATCCTGGCAAACGGCATCCTGGGGGAGGTGTCCCCCGCCATGGCCGCCGCCGTCTCCGGGTCCGGGGCGGTGAAAATATTGATCCCCTCCTCCTCCTGCGGCGTGTATGTGGCCGGGGTGGAGGAGTGCCGCCTGGAGGAGTACATCCGCCGGGCAGTGGAGCTGGCGGTGAGGGAGCTGGGGCGATGAGCGGGGATTTTCCGGTCATTGCCAAGGCCCACTGGGAGCGCTACCCGGCTATGGAGCCCCAGGATTTCGCCAAGCTGGCCTACCAGAGCGAGTTCGGCCCCGCCCACCTGGTCCAGAGCCCGGACAAGGTGCTGCTGTCCCTGATGGAGGAGCGAAAGGCGGCGGGGGCGGAGCCCATTCCTCCCGAGCCCATCGGAAACGGCCTCTGCCGCTTCCACATCACCCAGGCCCTCTCCATGCTGTGGGAGCTGCCCCTGATCGGGCGGATGTTCACCTGGACCATGGCGCGGACGGAAGGCACGGAGGCGGGGCTTTCGGAAAAGCTGGAGTCCCTTGCCGCCCTCCCCGTCCCCGGCATGGGGGAGTACCTGGAGGGCTGGCGGCGGGAGGGCTGTCCCCCGGTCCGCCACAGCGAGGCGTTCCGAAACGCCTACCATCCCCATTACCGGGTGGTGCGGCTGGACTTTGCCCGATATCTGCCGTCGCTAGTCCCTCTTGAAAAGGTGGCACGGGAGAAGGCCCGGCGGGGAAGACCCGCCCTCATCGGCATCGACGGGCGGTGCGGCAGCGGGAAGACGGGCTTTGCCGCCCTGGCGGCTGCCGCGTTGATCTGTTCCTCCGACGTGGTCCATATGGACGATTTCTACCTCCCCTGGGCGGACCGGGCCCCCAACTGGCAGGAGATTCCCGCCGGAAATATGCACTTAGAGCGCGTTCGCTGGGAGATATTGACGCCGGATGAAAAGGGAGAGCCCACGTATTATTGGCCTTATGACTGTGCGGGGGACCGCCTGTTGGACTTGGTGACGCTGTGGGAGCCCCTGCGCATCGTAGAGGGCACCTATTCCCTGCACCCCTCTCTGCGGAAATACTACGATTTCAAGGTGTTCCTCACCTGTGACAAGGAGGAGCAGACCCGCCGCCTCCGGGCCCGGGAGGGAGACTACTACCCCACCTTCGACCGGGTGTGGCGGACCTTGGAGGAGAAGTATTTTGCCGCCTGCGGCACGGAGAAGGCGGCAGATTTGGTGGTGGACACCACCGGGTTCTTCCGGTAAGCCGGAAAGGGCCCGCAGGAGTATTTCAGAGCGCCGCCCGCCTTTAAGCGCCAAGACAGCCAACCGGGCCGCTGACCATAGGGTCAGCGGCCCGATAAGCCGGTATTGTTTCCGAATTAAAAATTCGGAAACAATACATTTGATTTGAGCCGTTTTGCTCGCCGCCGTAAACGGCGACAACTGCAAAACATGGCGTCTATTACTTCCGAAATTTTATTTCAGAAGTAATATTGTTAAGCACGCTTTGAAAGGTACGATTCCAGCCTTTTTAACAGCTCCTCCCGCATCATATCCGAATTGCACCCGCCAATCAGCCTTTTATACCGTTCCGTTTCTTCGGGATTTTCCAACCGCACGCCGCGCGTACAGCTTTCTATGCAGTGCAGCAGCGACCACTCTATTCCGGCCATGTGATCCGTGGGACAGCATTTTATAAGTATTTCCGCCTCCTCCTACGTAACGGGATCACGGATGGACACTATTGCCGCCTGGTATTCGTCCCATAAGTCAAGGATGTCCTCCGGCGGAAACCCTTCGTCTCCTGGAAACGTACCGGATTCAAAGCCCTCCGGCGGCGCGCCCAATTCCTTTATTTTCAAAACAGCTTCCTGCATGCTGCGCACCTCCCTGAATTCCAATTTTGTGTTTTCATTATACTGCGGCCGGTTTTGAATTTCAAGCGGCAAGCGGATGAAACAGCCAAAGCCGTATCCCGCCCATGCCAAAGGCAAAAGCACCTTGCCGGTTTCCGGCGCTTACAATCCGGGGAAGCGCCTGCGCCCGCTGCCGCTGCGCCGCAGGGCCAGGGCCAGCAGTGTGGCCGCCGCCGCGCCGAAGGCGGCCTGAACCAGGTTGCTGGGAATGCCCGCCGCGCTGCCCGCCAGGCACAGCCCCAAGGCTCCGCCGCCGGAGAGGGAGGCCAGCAGGCCGTCGAACAGCCAATAGCCCAGAACCATGGGAACCTCCGCCGCCAGGGCGGAGAGGAGAAGCCCTCTTTTTCCCAGAGCCCGGTACAGCCCCGCCGCCGTCAGAGCCATGACGGCCTTGATCACCAAGGTGGCGGGGACGTAGGCGGCGTATCCGCTTAAAAGGTCCGCCATGGCGGGCCCCAGGCCCCCGGCTGCCGCTCCGTATGCCGGGCCCAGCAGCCAGGCCCCCAGAATGACCGCCGCATCCCCCAGGTTCATGTACCCCCCGGTGGGGGAGGGGACCTGCAATACCATGGTTCCCGCACAGCCCAGGGCAGCGAACAGCCCCGTCAGGGCCAGCTTCCGCGCGTCCGCCCGGCCTGTCTCCCGGTTTAAAATCTTTTCCACCGCGTTTCGCTCCTTTGCCATTTGATGTTGCCATCATAGCACCAAAGTGATAAGATAAAAATAGCCAAATTTTAATTTTTTTATAAGGTCAGAGGAGGTCGGACATGCTGACTTACGATCTGGAGGCCCGGGGGAGCCTGCCTCTCTACGAATATCTGTATCGCCGCATCCGGGACGATATTTTAAGCGGAAAGCTGGCGGCGGGGGAACGGCTTCCCTCCAAGCGGGCCCTGGCGGAGCACCTGCGGGTGTCCGTCGTCACGGTGGAGGGGGCCTACCGGCAGCTGGAGGCGGAGGGCTGGGCGGAGGCCCGGCCCCGGCGGGGCTTTTTTGCCGCCCGGGTGGACCGCCGACTCCCAGCGGCGGAGGGACCCGTCCTTTCGCCGGAGGAGCCGCCCCGGCCCTGGAGGCTGGATTTGAAAAGCGGGCGGAGGGACCCGGCCTGCTTCCCCTCGGCCCTGTGGGCCCGGCTGACCCGGCAGGTCCTCTCGGAGGGGGAGCACCTGGCCTCGGTTCCGCCCCAGGGCCTGCCCGCCCTGCGGGAGGCCATCGCCCGGGACCTGCGGGATTTCCGGGGCATGGCGGTGTCCCCGGAGCAGGTGGTCGTGGGGGCGGGGGCGGAGTACCTCTATCTTCTGCTGGCCCAGCTTTTGGGCCGGGAGGCGGTCTTTGCCCTGGAAGACCCGGGCTATCCCAAAATCCGCCAGGTCTACGGCAAGTGGGGCGCGGCCTGCCGCCCCATTCCCCTGGACGGACAGGGCATGGCCCTGGAGCCCCTCTACGCCTCCGGGGCGGCGGCGGTCCACCTCTCCCCGGCCCACCACTACCCTACGGGCATCGTCACCCCCATCGCCCGGCGGCAGGCCCTCCTGCGCTGGGCGGAGGAGGCGGACGGCGTGATCATTGAGGACGATTATGACAGCGAGTTCCGTTTTGCCGGGCGGCCCATTCCCACCCTCCAAAGCATCGACAGCCGGGGCCGGGTGGTGTATATGAACACCTTCTCCCAGACGATTTCCCCCTCCATGCGGGTGGGGTTCATGGTTCTGCCTCCCCGGCTGCTGGAGCGCTGGCGGCGGGAGCTGGGGTTCTATGCCTCCGCCGTCCCCGCCCTGGAACAGCAGGTGCTGGCCCGCTTCCTGGGGGGCGGCGGGTACGAGCAGCATCTCTCCCGGACCCGGAAAAAGTACCGCCTCCTCCGGGAGGCGGTGCTGGAGCGGTTCCGGCGGTGCCCCTTCGCCGCCTCCGTCACGGACCGGGGGGCAGGGCTCCACTTTTTGCTCCGCCTGAATACGGAGGAGAGCGACGAGGCCCTCCGCCAAAGGGCGGAGGGCCTGGGGGTGCGCCTTGCGTTTTTGTCGGAGTACGCCGCCGTTCCAAATCCCACCTATGACCATACGCTGGTGGTAAATTACGCGGGACTGGACGCGGGCCATCTGGCGGAGGCGGAGGAACTGCTGGCGGAGGTCTTCCGTTAAGGAAGCGCCGGGGCGGCCTCCCCGCTCCGGCGGAAGCGGACCAGCCCGGTCCGGTCCAGGGCCGCCATCGCCGCGGGGATGAAGACCAGCTGGAGAAGGATGCCGGGGACGGCGGTGAGGAACGCGCCGGAGAGGAACATCTGCCAGGTGAACGCCTGGCCGGACACGCCGGAGAGGATTACCCGGGCAGCGGCCCAGACGATCCGCCCGCCCAGCATGGCGGCAATCAGGCAACGGTACAGCGCCGGCACGGACTGCCGGCGGCACCGGGCGTAGAGGAAGCCCGTGAGGAAGCCGTAGGCCGCCAGCTCGAACGCCATGGCGGCCGCCGTGGGAAACGGCGGAGGCATTCCGACAAGGAAGGAGCGCAGCGGCGGCAGGATAAAGCCCACCGCCAGGCCGTACTTCCAGCCGCAGAGGAGGCCGCACAGCAGCACGGGCAGGTGCATGGGGCAGAGCATGTTTCCGATCCGGGGAATCTGCCCGGTGAAGAAGGGCAGGACGAAGCCCAGGGCCAGCAGCATGGCGGCCAGGGCAAGGGTGTAAGCGGGACGCCGGGTATTGGGTTCGTTCATGGGAAAAACTCCTTTTGAAAAGTCTTCCCGTCTTCTGACAGTCCGCCGCCTTCCTAGCGGCAGGTTGTTTCCAAGCCAGTATACCACAGAAGCGCGGCCTTTGCCAAGCCCCTTTTTGCAAAGCCCCCAAGGCAACGCCTTGGGGGCCGCTTTTTTATGGATTCAGTTCAGGCCGTCCGGGGCGTTCCAGCCGTCCCAGGTGCCGGACTGGGCGGGAGCGGCGCCCTCTCCTATGCCGGAGGTGCGCTTGGCCGTTTCAAAATAGGCCAGACGCACGCAGACGGCATTGGGGAGATAGAACAGGGCTACCAGAAGCTGCCAGAGGCCGAAGAGGGCGTTCAGCACGAAGATGGGCAGGCCGAAATAGGTCTCCGGGGAGGGGATGCCGTAGAACATCTGCATGGTCAAATCCCGGTTCATCTGGTAAATCAGCAGCAGAGTGGGGAAGGAGGCCAGCAGGTTCCAGCCGATATAGCTCAAATCCAGCATGAAGAGCTGGGACTTGTAGCCAAGGGTCTGCCGCTTGCTCATCTCCAGGGCCTCCATCACCCCGATGCCGGGGTTTTCGTAGAGGTTATAGAGGGCGAAGCTGTAGCGGTAGGCGGCGATGATGCCGGGGACAACGAACAGCAAAGACCACAGGAAGATAAAGACGCCGATCAATATGTCCAGCACAATCAGCTTCCCTACAAAGGAGAACCCGTCGAACAAAGTCAGGTACTCCGCCCGCTCTCCCCGGCGGACAGCCATGCAGTACAGGGTGAAGCCCGCCGCCAGGACGGAGCTCATCAAGGAGACCAGAATTGAGATGAAAATACTGAAAAACCCGGTGTCCACCAGAGAGGAAAACAGGTTCAGAAGAATGAGCAGCCCCATGTACAGGGCAGTCATGGCCTTGGGGGAAACCTGGGCCTCCCGCAGAAGCTCCGCCGCCTCCCACTTGCATTTCTGGCGGTCAATCTGTTCAAACATCATGATAGGGCCTCCTGACAAACGGTCGAATTACCTTGGATACGATAAAAACAGTGTAGCACAATCCGGCCCGGATGGCAAGCGGGAAAACGGGCCCGCCGTCTTGGCGGGCCCGGCCAGTTCATGCCAGCTCTCCCCGTGGCGCGTCCAAAAGCGCCAGTTCCTGGAAGATTTGGGTCTCCAGCTCCTCGTAGGCCCTGGGCCCCCGGGAGCGGCGCATCCGCCCCCCCAGGCGCTCCCCGCCCTCAAAGAGGTGGATGAGGTAAAACCAGACCTCCTTCATTCGCTGGGAGGCAGGGGCGGCCTGGCCGTAAAAATTCTGGTACGCCTGGTAGAGCTCCGCCGTGAAGGCCTGCAGCTCCTCCCTGGAGGCGGCGGGCCCGCCCCGAAGCCGCCGCATAAGCGCCGGGTCCGCCACGGCCCCCCGGCCGATCATGGCGGCGTCCAGTCCGGGGAACCGGGCCTCCAGCGCCCGGACCCCCGCCACGGAGATCAGGTCCCCGTTGTAGCAGACGGGGTTTTTGCTCTTTGCCATGGCCAGGGCGAACTGGTCCATATGCACCGCGCCCCGGTACTTTTCCGGCCGGACCCGGGGGTGGACGGTGAGGCAGGCGATGGGATAGCGGTTGAAGACCTCTAAAAGCCGGGGAAACTCCTCCGGGGCGTTATAGCCCAGCCGGGTCTTTACGGAGACCGGGACGGAGCAGGCGGAAAACACCCCGTCCAAAAAGCGGTCCAGGCATTCCAGATCCGCCAGCAGGCCGGAGCCCTTTCCCTTGGCGGTGACGGTGCCGGAGGGGCAGCCCAGGTTCAGGTTCACCTCGGAATAGCCCATGTCCGCCAGGACCTCCGCCGCCCAGACGAAGTCCTCCGCCCGCTTGGCCATCACCTGGGGGACCTGGGGAAGGCCCTCTGGGTTTTCCAGCTCCCGGCGGTCCCGGGGCGTGAGAATGTGCTGGTCCGTGGGAGAGATGAAGGGGATGAAATAACGGTCCGCCCCGCCGAAGCGGGCATGCCACACCCGGCGGAACACCCGCTTCGTGATGCCGTCCAGGGGCGCGAAGTCGAAGCGGGCAATCATCCCAGCTTCTCCTCCCACTCCTTGGACTTGAAGCCCGTGAGGACAAAGCCGTCCCCCACCAGAATGGGGCGCTTGACCAGCATGCCGTCGGCTGCCAGCAGGGCAAACTGCTCCTCCTCATTCATGCCGGGGAGCTTGTCCTTCAGCCCCAGGGCCTTGTACTGGAGGCCGCTGGTGTTGAAAAAGCGTTTCAGGGGCAGACCGCCGGCCTGACGCCACCGGCCAAGCTCCTCCGCCGAGGGGTTTTCCAGCTTGATGTCCCGGAGCTGGACCTCCAGGCCCCGCTCCTCCAGCCATTTTTTCGCCTTTTGGCAGGTGGAGCACTTGGGATACCAGAGCATAAGCATGGGGGATTCCTCCTTCTTCTCACAAAACGGTGAGGGCCTTGGGGGCCTTCGTCAGGTTCCGGCGGCCCTCCGGGGTAATCAAAATCACGTCCTCGATGCGCACGCCCAGTTTGCCGGGGATATAAATGCCCGGCTCCGCCGAGATCACCGCCCCGGCGGGAAGGGGGGCTTCGTTGCTGGAGGCGGCGTTGGGGGCCTCGTGGATTTCCACCCCCACCCCGTGGCCGAAGCTGTGGGTGAAGTACTCCCCGTACCCCGCCGCATCAATGACGGCCCGGGCGGCGGCGTCCACCGCCCTGCCGGTCACCCCGGCCTTCGCGGCGGCGATGCCCGCCTCCTGGGCGGAGAGGACGGTGTTGTAGACCCGCTCCATCTCCTCCGTCACGGACCCCACCGCCACGGTGCGGGTCATGTCGGAGCAGTAGCCCCCGTAAATGCAGCCAAAGTCCATGGTGACAAACTCCCCGGACCGGATTTCCCTTTCCGAGGGCACGCCGTGGGGCAGGCTTCCGTTGGACCCGGAAACCACAATGGGGTCGAAGGACATGTCCGACGCGCCGTAATGCAGCATCAGATACTGGATTCGGGCGGCAATCTCCCGCTCCGTCACGCCGGGGCGGATTTCCTTCAAAATGTCCTCCAGGGCCCGCTCGGCGATGCCCTGGGCGGCCTCCATGGCCGCAAGCTCCTCCGGGTCCTTGGCCTGGCGGAGCTTCAAGATGGGCTCCGACGCGCCGATCAGATCGCAGGGGGGATGTCCCTCCTCCGACAGGGCCTTTTCCAGCCGCCGGAAGGACTGGACGGTCATGGCCGCGTCCTCAAAGCCCAGGCGGCGGATGCCCTTTAAAAACACCTGCTCCCGGAGCTGGTCCATGAGGCCCTTCCCGGGCTTCACCTCCCGAAGCTCCGCCCCGTCCAGGCGGCGGGCAGCGGCCTCGGTGTAGCGGGCGTCGGTGAAAAACACCGCGCCGGTCCGGGTGACAAGGGCCGTTGCGTCCGCGCCGGGGGTAAAGAAGCCGGAGGCGTAAAAGCGGTTGGCCTCCCCGGTGAGAAGGACCGCGTCCAGGTTTTCCGCCTCCAGGGCGGCGGCAATTTTGGCGTAGTGGTTCATGTGATTCCCTTCTTATTGCGTTTTTTGCCGGCGGTCAGAAGTCATGGCGGCTGGTGTAAATGCCGTGGTTCTCCAGGGCGTTTATAATGGCCTCAATACGGGAAAAGCACTCCGGGTCGTCCAGAAACTCGTCGTCCAGGGCTTCGCGGATATCCTCCAGCGCTTTCAGCGCCCGGTGCTCCGCCTCCTGAAAGAGCCGCTCGTAGGTCATGTTTTCTTCCAGGTAATCCATGACCGCCTCGCCGATGGCCTGTGCCGCCAGCTCTCCCCAGGTGAATTTCATATTCCGTTCCCGTCTCGTATCCATTTCCATAAAAACCTCCTTTTGACCTTTGGTGAATGTCAAGTGCTTCCAAAAAACATTTTAAAATAAAAGAAGCGGCAAGGTGACAATCACGAAAGGTCAGGGCAGGTTCTCATGTATAAAAACCGCGCCCCAAACGGGCGGCATAATCTCTGCGGTAGTTGGGTAGCCGCCCTGCGCAAGGCCAGAACGCCGAAGCTGTCCCAGCGGGGGCTGGCGGACATGCTTCAGCTGGGCGGCCTGGACGTGGACAAGAACGCGGTCCAGCGCATCGAAAGCGGCCAGAGGTTTGTGACGGACATTGAGCTCAAGGCTCTGGCCCAGGCCCTGAACGTCACGGTGGAAGAATTGCTGCAAGTATAGGAGCTCCGGAAGGCCGGAGCTCCTGTTGTTTTTCCCTCAGCGGCGGAGGTTTTCCAGCCGGGCGATGATCTTCTCCCGGTATTCCGCGTGATGGGGCATCCCCCGCCCCAGGCCGCCCCGCTTGGGCAGCTGGAGCTTGAGGAAGTCCCCGCTGCGGAAGGTGACGGCGCAGTTAACCGCCCCCATAATGGCCTTTTTGACCTCGCAGCTCTGGATATCCCCGAAGGGGAAGCACACGCCCACATCCTCGGCCACAGTCTTCCGCAGGTCCGGGAGCATGGGATAGGCCGCCGTCAGGTACTGGCGCTCCCCGCACTCGGCCACCAGCAGGCAGCGCTCCGTAATGCCCACGTACACGTCGAAATAGGAGGTTTTCTTCTTGTTCACCTGGAGGGTAACGCCGTGCACGCCCGCCTGGAGGGCCTCTCCCTCCGGGACGCAGGCCCCCAGGACCCGGCGCATATTGGCCTCGTCAAAAATCTCCGCCATGGCTCACGCCCTCTCCGCCGCCGCCTTCACGAATCCGTAAAACAGCGGGTGGGGCCGGTCGGGGCGGCTCTTGAACTCCGGGTGGAACTGCACGCCCACGAACCAGGGGTGGTCCGGCAGCTCCACAATCTCCACCAGGTGCCCGCTGGGGGACAGGCCCGCCAGCACCATCCCCTGGGCCTCCATCTCGGCGCGGTAGTCGTTGTTGAACTCGAAGCGGTGGCGGTGGCGCTCGGAAATCTCGGCGGCGCCGTAGAGGCGGCGGCTCTCCGTGCCCTCCTTCAGGGCGCAGGGATAGCGGCCCAGGCGCATGGTGCCCCCCTTGTCGGTGACGTTCACCTGGTCCGGCATCAGGGCGATGACGGGATGCCGGGTGGTCTCGGAGAACTCGGAGGAGTGGGCGTCGGCATAGCCCAGGACGTTCCGGGCGAACTCGATGACGGCCATCTGCATGCCCAGGCACACGCCGAAATAGGGAATTTTATTCTCCCGTGCATAGCGGACGGCCTGAATCATGCCCTCGATGCCCCGGTCGCCGAAGCCGCCGGGGACGATGATTCCCCCGCAGCCGCCAAGCTCCTCCCCAATATTCTTCTCCGTCAGGGTCTCGGAGTTCACCCAGCGGATGTCCACCACCACGTCGTTGGCGGTGCCCGCGTGGTTCAACGACTCCACCACGGAGAGGTACGCGTCGTGAAGCTGGACGTATTTGCCCACCAGGGCGATTTCCACATGCTTGCTGGCGGCCTTCTCCCGCTGGACCATGGCGGTCCACTCCCGCAGGTCCGGCTGGTGGGTGATGAGGCCCAGCTTCCGGCAGACCACCTCGTCCAGCCCCTCCTTCGCCATGAGCAGGGGGACCTCGTAGAGGGTCTCGGCGGTGGCGTTTTGGATGACGCAGTCGGATTCCACGTTGCAGAACAGGGCGATCTTCCGCCGCACGTCGGCGGTGATGGGGGTGTCGCAGCGGCAGACCAGGATGTCCGGCTGGATGCCCAGGGACAAAAGCTCCTTCACGGAGTGCTGGGTGGGCTTGGATTTCAGCTCCCCGGAGCCGGGGATTTCCACAATGAGGGGCACGTGGATAAAGAGGACGTCCCCCTGGGGCCGTTCGGCCCGGACCTGGCGGATGGCCTCCAGGAAGGGCTGGGACTCGATGTCGCCCACGGTGCCGCCGATTTCGCAGATGACCACGTCCACATCCTCGCTGGCCATGGCGTAGACCCGGCTTTTGATCTCGTTGGTGATGTGGGGGATGATCTGGACGGTGGCTCCCAGGTAGTCCCCCCGGCGCTCCCGGTTCAGCACGGACCAGTAGATCTTGCCGGAGGAGATGGAGCTGTTGCCGCTGAGGTCCTCGTCCACAAACCGCTCGTAGTGCCCCAGGTCCAGGTCGGTTTCCGCGCCGTCCTCGGTAACGAAGACCTCCCCGTGCTGGTAGGGGCTCATGGTGCCGGGGTCCACGTTGATGTAAGGGTCGAATTTCTGGTTCCGCACCCGGATTCCCCGCTGCTTCAAAAGCCGCCCCAGGGAGGCCGCGCAGATGCCCTTGCCCAGGCCGGAGACCACGCCGCCGGTGACAAATACGTATTTCGTTGCCATACCGCTCTCCTATTCTTTTGTTCTGCCCGGCGGGCCGCCGCCGGAACGCATACACCAATTCATATTAACATTTGAGCCCCGGCTTGTCAACGGCGCGGCGGGCCGGTTCAGGCCTCTTTCCATCCGTTATTTCCAGAGCAGCGCCACCCGGGGATTCTCCGCCGCCGCCCGCCGCAGAAGCAGGGCCAGCGCCCGTCCCCGGCGGCCCAGTCCCTTCTCCAGGGCCTCCTGGTGAAGAAGGCGGATGGTCACGGGCTCCCGCAGGTCCGTCAGGCAGTCGAAGAGCGCGTCCAGATTCCGCCCATACCACCGGGGCAGAAGCGGGGCAAAGAGGTCGTGGACCTCCTCCATGGACCGGATTTCCAGCCCGTCCAGCACCACCTCAGCCATCGCCTTCTTCTCCATACAAAAGCTCGAAGGATGCATAGTGATCCTCCGTATAGTAAACCAGGCCGTCATCGGAAAAGACGATACGCTTGGCCCCCCGGCTTTTGGACCCCAGGGTGTCGATGTCGCACTCCGTGTAGGTCCGGCCCTCGGCCTCCGGGAGAAGGCCCTCGTAGTTTCCAAAACGGCTTCCGCCGATGCACATGCCCGGGGCGTAGGGCTCCAGGTCCCCGCCGGGCCAGCCCAGGTTCTGGGCCTCCTTTTTCGTGATGAAATTCTCCGGCAGGCGGCCGTAGGTATGGATATACAGGGCTACGTCCTCCTTGGTGGTGTAGGCCCCGTTCTCCGGGAGGAAGTCCGCTTCCGCGGCGTGGTTGTCCTCCGCCGCATTCCCGGCTTCCGGCCGGAGCTCTTCGTCCTTTGGAGCTTCTTCCTCCGGGGGCCGTTCCTCCGGGGCGGCGGGCTCCTCCAGGTCCGCCAGGTCCTCCACGGCGGGAAGATCGATTTTCGTATCCTCAAGTCCGGGGGCCTCCGGGCCCGTTCCCGGAGCCGCTTCGCCGCCGCAGGCGGCCAGGGAGAACAGCGTCAGCGCGGCCAGCAGGCCGCCGATCCAGCGTTGCATATGCATCATCCTTTCTTTTACTGGAGACAGTATACCAGCTCCGGCAAAAAGAGGCAAGGGTAAAAGCCCCTGCCTCTTTTGGATTACCCGTTTTCCAGCACGTTCATAAACCGCTCCAGCAGCACGGCGGCCTGGCTCCGGGAGGCCCGGCCCTGGGGCTGGAGGGTTCCTTCCTTCGTGCCTCCCAGAATCCCCTCCGCCAGAGCCCAGCTCATGGCTTCCCGGGCATAGCCGCTCACCTCCGCCTCGTCCGGCCAGCCCCGGAGGGAGGCCCGGCCCCCGCCGTCTGCGCCTTTCAACCCGGCGTACCGCCAGAGGATGGCGGCCAGCTGCTGGCGGCTCACCGGGAGACCCGGGCGGAAGGTCCCGTCGGCAAAGCCCGCCGCGATCCCCTCCCGGGCGGCCCAGGCCACGGCTTCGCCGTAATAGGCCCCGGCGGGCACATCGGAGAAGGAGGGACCCTGGACGGCGGGGGCCCCTGCCATCCGGTGGAGGATGGCGGCAATCTGCCCCCGGGTTACCGTTCCGCCGGGGGAAAAGGTTCCCGGTCCTGTGCCGTTCATCAGCCCGGCGGCGCAGACCCGCTCCACCGCCCCGGCGTACCAGGCGTCCCGGGGCACGTCCAGGAAGCGCCCGCCGTTCCAGGCGGCCCAGGCGCTTTGAACGAGATCGCCGTCCCGGTCCTGGGAAAGCTCCCAAAATCCCACGCCTCCCAGGCCCCGCCGCCGGGCCAGCTCCGCCTTGGCGGCGATGGACTCCGCGTCGTCGTAGGAGAGGAAGGAGCCGCTGCCGTAAAGGTAGGGGACCTCCGCCTCCTCGTGGCGGAAGCGGCGGTAGGAAGCCTTGCTCAAATACTCCTCCTTCACCTTGTCCCAGGACACGGATTTGGCGCTTTGGAAGGACTGGTACAGCCCGTTGCCGCGGTTGGAAACGCCCTGGTATATGTAGCCGTACAGCGGCATCCCCAGCACCAGCTTCTCCGGCGGAACGCCCTGTCCCAGCCAGGCGGAAATGCCGTCGTCCACGCTGGCACGGCTGCGGGGCGTTCCGCCGGAGGGAGCGTAGAGGGGGGCGTTGAAGTCTGCGGAGGAATCCCAGGGCCCGTGGAGGTCATAGGCCATGAGGAAAATGTGGTCCACGGTTTCCGCCGCCGCCCGGGGCTCGATGTTATTCAGATACCCGCTGTTCACCGCTCCGGCAATGGTCAGGACATAGCGCTTCCCGTCCCGCCGGCCCTGCCGGTCCAGCTCCCGGCGCATTTCCCGCAGCAGCAGGGTGAAGTTCTCCCGGTCCTGGGGCCGGTGGGCCGTGCCGGGAGCCCCGCCGGAGACGGGATACTCCCAGTCCAGGTCCACCCCGTCCAATCCGTGCTCCGCAATCAGGTCCGCACAGGACCGGGCAAAGGCGCTCCGGCTTTCACCGGAGGCCGCCGCGCCGGAAAATCCGGCGGAGTCGTCCCAGCCGCCCAGGGAGAGGACAATCTTCAAATCCCCGTTCCGCTCCCGCAGGGCCGTCAGTTCCCGGAGGTTCTTTCCATCCCGGGCCGGGTCCCCCAGGACGGCTTTCCCATCCCGGATTTTGGCGAAGGCGTAGTTGATCTGGGTGAACCGCTCCGCCGGGAGCTGGTCCGGCGTATAGCCCTGGGCGGCGGCCCAGGAGGCGTAATAACCCACCATCTCCCCGCCGCCGCCCTCTCCGGCGGCGGCGGCCCCCCCGGTATCCGCCAGGGTCAGCAGCAGGGTGAATGCCAGGGCCAGCAGGGCAAAACGGCGTGCTTTCCGCATGTTTCCAAACTCCTTTCCCCATCGTCTGCCGCAAGGCGCCATGGCGCGCCCTGCGAAACATTTCTCGTCTCATTCTACCCCATGTCCCCCTGCCGGGGCAAGGGACAGGTTCTGGAAGAAGCGCCAAAAAATGAGGCGGGGCGGCTTTTGCCGCCCCGCCCCCCTGTTTACTTTGCCCTGCGGGGCTCAGCGGGCGGAAAACACCTTCCGCCCCTCGCTCCAGACCGCCCGGACCGCGTTTTTCTGCCGCCGGTAGACGCAGCGCTCCAGGCGCTCCTCCGCCGTCAGGGGGTGGGGCCGGGGAAGGTCCCTGTCCTCCAGCACAACGGCGTGTAGGCGGTTCCCCGGGGCGAAGCCCGGCTTCTCCCCGAAAAAAGCCGCCCCGGCGGAGGTTCCCAGGAACCAACCTTCCGCCACGGTGAGGAAGTCCGTCTCCCAGCCGTCCAGAATCCGCCGGGCCTTGGACGCCCGGATGGAGGCCGCCACCACGTCGAACATGTTCAGATGGTCCCCACCGGCGATGTCGCTGCCCAGCGCCACCTTCAGCCCCTCGTCCAGCATGCGGCGGACCGGGGCCGTGCCGGAGCAGATGTTCTGGTTGGAGTCCGCGCAGTGAACCACCGTGACTCCCGCCTCGCGCATGGCCGCCCGCTCCCGTTCGTCGGACCAGACGCAGTGAGCCATCAGCGTCCGGCTGTTCCAAAGGCCGTATTTCCGATAGGTTTCCCAATACTGTCCGCAATCGGGATGCAGCTCTTTTACCCACCGGATTTCACCCGTGTTCTCCGACAGGTGGGACTGGACGGGAAGTCCCCGCTCCGCTGCCAGCTTCCCCAAAAAGTCCATCAGTTCATCCGTGCAGGAGGGGGTGAACCGGGGGGTGAGGATGGGTTTTACATGTCGGAAGTCCCGGCAGGCCTCCAGCCAGAGGAGGGTCTCCCGCTTGGACTCCTCCGTCTCCTCCTGGAGGGCGGGGATGCCGTTGCGGTCCATGTTCACCTTGCCCACATACCCGGTGACTCCGGCCTTTTCAAGCTCCTCCATCAAAACCAGCGTGGCCCGGCGGTGGAGGGAGGAGAACATGCAGACCCTTGTGGTGCCGCCCTCAATCAGCTCCCGGGCCAGCTTTTTGTAGACCTCCCGGGCATAGTCCGGATCGGCGAAGCGGGACTCGGTGGGAAAGGTATAGGCGTTCAGCCAGTCCAAAAGCGGCAGGTCCATCCCCATGCCCAGCATAGGGTACTGGGGGGCGTGGAGATGGAGGTCCGCCAGGGACTGCAGAATCAGCGCGTCCCCGTAGTCCTCCACCGCCGCCCCGGCGTACCGCTCCGGCAGGACGGGGAAAACCCCGGCGATGCTTCCCTCCTCCGCCGCGAGATAACCGTTTTCCGTGATTTCCAGTTTCCCCAGCGCCGGGGCGGAGACGACGGTCCCCTTTAAAACCGTAACCGACATGCCAGCAGCTCCTTCATTCCAATTTGCCGATATTACTTCTGAAATAAAATTTCGGAAGTAATAAATGCCATGTTTTGCAGCTGCCGCCATTTACGGCGGCGAGCAAAACGGTTCAAACTAAATGTATTATTTCCGAATTTTTCATTCGGAAATAATACAAAACAAAAAGGACGCCTGCCCGGCGGGGGAAACGGTCCCCCCTCCGTACAGACACCCATAGAGAAGCCTTCGGCGGCTTCGTAGAAACGCCCGCGCCACACAGCGGGCTTATATGAGGCCCTTCGCCCTGTATCAAGTTATGCATCCAGTATAGCACGCCGCCCCGGGAAATGCAAGCACCACTTCTGACCTCCGCGCTTATACTGGCATACGGGCAGCCCGGCCCTTCCGGGCCCGGGGCCCGAATTTCCAAGCAAAGGCGTTGATGCGTATGCTGCGGTCTCTTGGCTGGGCCGCCCTGGGCACAGGCTTCACCTTCCTGATGACCACTCTGGGCGCAGCCATGGTATTTTTTCTCTCCGGGGAGCCGAAGCCCCGGTTTCAAAAGGCAATGCTGGGGTTTGCCGCCGGGGTGATGACGGCGGCCTCCGTGTGGAGCCTGCTCCTGCCCGCCATCAGCCAGGCGGAGGAGGAGGGGAAGGTCCCCGGCTGGCTTCCGGCGGCGGCGGGAATGCTGCTGGGAGTGGTGTTTCTGGCGGCGCTGGACGCGCTGCTGCCCCGTCTGCGGCGGGAGCGGGAAATCAGCGACGCCTGGCGGCAGAACACGCTTTTGATGACGGCCATCACCCTACATAACGTGCCGGAGGGCATGGCGGTGGGCCTGGCCTTCGCCCTGGCGGCGGCGGGAGAGGGAACCGCCGGGGCCATGGCGCTGGCGCTTGGTATCGGCATTCAGAACTTTCCGGAGGGCGCGGCGGTGGCCCTGCCCCTGCGGCAGGAGGGCCGGGGGCGCCTGGGCGCCTTCACCGGGGGGATGCTGTCCGGGGCGGTGGAGCCGGTATTCGGCATTCTTGTGGTGCTGATCGCCGCCTGGGCCCACCCCATGATGCCATGGCTTTTGAGCTTCGCCGCCGGGGCCATGCTGTACGTGGTGGTGGAGGAGCTGGTGCCCCAGGCCCACAGCCGGGCGGGGACCTGCGGCTTTGTCGGCGGGTTCCTGATTATGATGGTGCTGGACGTGGCTCTGGGCTAGGCGGGAAAAGGCGGCGGAGCAAAGCTCCGCCGCCTCGAATCACGTCCTTGCCTGAATCTGCGCGCCGCATTTTGGGCAGGTGATGACGATCTTCCCCTTGCCCACCGGGACGCGGCAGATGGTTTTGCAGTCTTTGCAGGTAAAATACTTGTGCTCCTTGTCGGCGTGGCGGGCCCGGGCCCCGGCGCT
>CAJUBX010000035.1 GCA_910585165.1 uncultured Oscillibacter sp.
GGGCCGGAGCTGCTGGAGCGCCACGCCCTGGACACCGCCGCCGCCTTCAACGCCATGAACCCGGAGTATATCGGCATGCTGACGCTGATGGTGGAGCCGGGAACGCCCCTTTACGACTGGGTTCACGAGGGGTCCTTCCAGCTTCTCACCCAGCCCCAGGTGCTGGAGGAAACCCGCCTGATGGTGGAGCGCCTGGACAGCCCCGGGAGCGTCTTCCGCATGAACCACGCCAGCAATTACCTGGTCCTCCGGGGAACGCTGAACCAGGACAAGGCCGCCATGCTGGCGGAAATCCGCCGGGCGGAGAAGGATTTGACCCGCCTCCGGCCGGAGTCCTGGCGGGGACTGTGACCCCCCTCAATTGAAAACGCGGCGGACGGCAGGGACCTCCAGGGTCTCCGCCGTCCGCCTTTTTCCGTCCCCCTTTTCCTCAGGCCAGCTCCGCCACGGCAACGTAGACGTTTGAAATCTCGTACCAGGCGGCGAAGTCCACGCTCCCCGTCTGGGGGAGGTGGAAAATCCTCTGGAACTCCGTCACCGCCGCCTGGGTGGACGGGCCGTAGATTCCGTCCGCCGGGATTTTAGAAATGGCGGGGAAATTGTCCGCGATGCGGTTGAGCTGGTTCTGGACGGTCCGCACCGCCTCCCCCTCGCTGCCGGGGGAGAGGACCTCCCCGCCGTAGGACATGGGAACCCCCTCCACCTTCTCCGCGCCTTTGAGGTAGATGTCCGAGCCGTAGTATTTTTTCAGGATGCTCACCGCGTCCCAGCCCTGCTCCCCCAGGGCCTGGGAGCCCCACTGGCTCAAGCCCTGGCACTGGGTCCGCCGGCCGTCGCAGTATTGGGTGAACAGCGGCTGGGCGATGCCCTCTTTGGTGACGTAGGTGGTAAAGAGATCGTCCACCACCACGCCGATTTCCTCAAAGATGGTCCGCCCGTGGGAATAGGACTGGTCAAAGGCCGTGGAGCCGGTGATGGTGAAGTCGTAGCCCTTTCCCCTGTACCACTCCGTATAGACCCGGTTCAGCGTGAAGGAGAGAATGGCCAGCACGTTGGCCTTGATGGCCTCCGTCCGCCAGGTGGCGTAAATCTCGCTGCACGCCACGTTTTTCACATAGTCCTTGAACCGGACCCAGTAATTCTGTGCGGAGGCGTCGCCGGGCCGCCCGGCGTGAACCACGATGAATTCCGGGATGACCGGCTCCGGCAGAACCACCAGCCCCTCCGGCTCCGGCAGGGGCTTGACCTCCTCCTCCCGGGGGCGGCCGGAGGGCTCCCCCCAGAGGGCGTGGGGCGGCAGCAGGATGTTGTGTACGTTGAAGCCCCCGGACCGGGCCGGGGCCAGGGGGGCCCGCTGGACGGCCCGCCCGGCCCCCAGCACCTCCACCCCGCCGATGTGAAGCGTCTCCCGCCCCGGGGCGGAGGCGGTGACGTTGTAGACGGCGTAGGGCCGCCGCTCCGCTCCCTCCTCCACGGACCACTCCATGGGCGGCGCGGGCAGCTCGATAAACGGCGTCTGACCCGAGGAATCCGTGACCAGTTCCTCCAGCACCGTTCCGTCCGCCGGGTCGGTGACCCGGACCCGGGCTCCCGGGATGGGGTCCGGGGCCTCCCCCGCCGTGACAAAGATCTGCAAGCTGCCTTTGTCCGTATAAGTTGGATTCATAAGGCTGCTCCTCCTTTCCGTATAGTATCCTATGCGGGCGGGACCCTGCGGGCGCCGCCCGGAGCATCGGGACAGGAGGATGGTATGGAATACATTGTCAAATACACGGGGGATATTCTCTCCCTGGGCTATCCCACGGAGCTGCTGGACGCCCAGTTCGCCATCATGGAGCTGGGCGAGGAGTCCCCGGAACGGCTGCTGGCCCACTGGCAGGTCACCTGCTACGAGCCCGCCCGGCAGCTCAGCGGCCTGGCGGACCGGGGGCTGGAGGCCTCCTGCATTCCCCCGGTCCAGCGGGAAACCGGACTGGGGCTGACGGGGCAGGGGGTGCTCATCGGCTTTGTGGACTCCGGCCTGGACCTGCGCCACCCGGAGTTTTTGGGAGACGACGGGACCAGCCGGGTTGCGGCCCTCTGGGATATGACGGCCCAGGGCACGCCTCCTGCGGGCTTTCTCCGGGGGGCGGCCTACACAAAGGCGGAAATCGCCGCCGGGCTGGCGGACTTTTCCGATGAGAGCGGCCACGGCACCGCCGTCGCCGCCATTGCCGCCGGGCGGAGCGGGGCGGCTCCTGGGGCCTCCATCGCCGCGGTGAAGCTGGCAGGCTCCCGGACCACGGATATTATGCGGGCGGTGAAGTACCTGCTGGACCGGGCGGAGGAGCGGCGGATGCCCTGCGTGGTGAACCTGAGCTACGGCACCAACTGCGGCTCCCACCAGGGGCAGAGCCTCTTTGAGGCTTACATCGACCAGTCCTCCCAGCGGGGGCGGAGCGCCATCGTCTGCGCCGCCGGGAACGAGGGCAGCGGGGCCCACCACTTCCGGGGTAGGCTGGTGGAAAACGAAACCGTCGACGCGGAGTTCACCGTCTCCACCCGGCGCCGTCAGATCTACCTCTCCCTCTGGAAGAACTTTGCCGACGAGGCGGCCTTCGAGCTGGTTCTGCCGAACGGCCAGACCACGGGGCCCTTGACGGAGGGAACCCGTTTCCTCCGCTTCGGCTCCATCCGGACCGCCGTTTTCTACGGCGTGCCCACCCACTATTCCGCCTCCCAGGAGGCCCTGTTCCTTCTGGACGCTCCGCCGGGCGGGCTGGACGGCCTCTGGAAGCTGCGGTGCTTCGGCAAGCAGGTGGCCGACGGCCGCTTCGACGTGTGGCTGCCCACCATCGAGGAGGTCAGCGACCGCACCGCCTTCCTCCAGCCGGAGCCGGATTTGACCATCACCCTCCCCGCCACGGCGCTGTACCCCATCTCCGTCGGGGGCTTCCGCACGGAGACGGAGACGGTGAGCCCCTTCTCCGGCCGGGGGGACCAGGACTGCGCGGGCCGGGTTCTTCTGGACCTGACGGCCCCGGCGGAGGCGGTGCGCTCCGCCAGGCCCGGGGGCGGCTACGGCGTGTTCACCGGCACCAGCATGGCGGCCCCCTTTGTCTCGGGGGCGGCGGCGCTGATGATGGAGTGGGGCGTGGTCCGGGGAAACGACCCGTTTCTCTACGGCCAGCGGGTGAAGGCGTTTCTCTGCAAGGGGGCCCTCCGCAGCCCCTTCCTGACCTACCCGAACCCCCTGTGGGGCTATGGGCGGCTGAACCTCTGCGGGACCATGAACGAGCTGGTCCGCCACTTGGAAAGGGGGCTTTGACCGTGATTTTACCGCAGGAGGCCATGGACTTCATCCGCTCGCCGGACACCGTCGATTTCGTCACCCGGGCCACGGACGCTTTCTTTGCCTATGCCCAAAGCTCCTCCGAGGTGGTAATCGGGCAGATTCTCTCGGGGCGCTATGTCCTTGGCTACATCAAGCGGGAGAATTTCCACCACCTGGAGGAGGCTCTGGGCACCGCCTTCGTCAGCTCCGTCCCGGTGGTGCTGGGGCTTCTGGACCGCCCGGCCCTGGAGGCGGCGGGCGTCTCCCAGGTCCACAGCCAGCCCTACCTGAACCTGAAGGGGCGGGGAGTGCTCGTCGCCTTTTTGGATACGGGCATCGACTATACCCAAAGCGTCTTCCGATACGAGGACGGCAGCAGCAAAATCCAATACATCTACGACCAGACCGCCGAGGGGCCTCCGCCGGAGGGCTTCCTCCTGGGCCGGGAGTATACCAAGGCGGAAATCGACGCCGCCCTGGCCTCCCCGGACCCTTACGCCGTGGTGCCCCAGCGGGACGGGGACGGCCACGGCACCTTCCTGGCCTCCGTGGCGGCGGGGCGGCAGACGGAGGACTTTTCCGGCGCGGCCCCGGACGCGGAGATCATCGCCGTAAAGCTCCGCAAGGCCCGGCCCTTCTACCGGGAGCGCTACTGCGTCCCGGCGGACCAGGAGAACGCCTACGAGTCCAGCGCCGTCATGGTGGGGGTGGAGTATGTCCTGCGCAAGGCCCGGGAGCTGGGCCGCCCGGCGGTTATCTGCATCGGCCTGGGCGCCAACACCGGAAGCCACGACGGCTCCAGCGTCTTTGAGGAGTACCTGGGCGGCGTGTCCACCCAGGCGGGGGTGTGCCTCTGCGCCGCGGCGGGGAACGAGGCGGAGGCCCGGCACCACACCGGCGGCGTCCTCCAGCCGGGGGAGAAGCCGGGAACGGTGGATTTGAAAGTGGGGGAAAACGCCGGGGACGTGTATGTCGCCGTGTGGAACACCGTGGCGGACCGCCTGTCCGTCTCCGTCCGCTCCCCCTCCGGGGAGCTGGTGGGACGGGTGCCCGCCAAGCCGGGAACCGGCCCCGCCGCCGACGTGAAGCTGGTGCTGGAGGCGGCGAGGGTGCAGATTGAGTACCATTTCCCCGTGGAGCGCAGCGGGGGCCAGCTGACGGTTATCCGCATTTTGGGAGCCACCCCCGGGGTGTGGACCATCCGGCTCCACGGGGACATCCTGCTCAACGGCAGCTATCAGGTTTGGCTGCCCATGACGGGCTTCGTCTCCCCCACGGTGGAATTTCTGGCGGCCACGCCGGACTATACCGTCACCAGCCCCGCCTCCGCCGTGGGGGTCATCTGCTGCGGAGCCTATGACAGCAACAACAAGAGTCTCTACGCCAAAAGCTCCCGGGGCCCCGCTTGGGATGGCCGGGTCCTTCCGGACCTGACGGCCCCCGGCGTGGGCGTCCGGGGGATTTATCCCTACGGCCCGGGGGTGATGAGCGGAACCAGCGCGGCGGCGGCGGTGCTGGCAGGCACCTGCGCCCTGCTGCTCCAATGGGGCGTCCGTGAGGGGAACGACCCGGCCATGGGGACCTACCAGATTCGGGCCTACCTGATCCGGGGCTGCCTCCGGCGTTCCGACATGGAGTATCCGAATAACCTCTGGGGCTACGGGGCCATTCAATTGATGCAGACCTTCCATTTGATGCGGGAGCTGTAACGGGCCGCCTGCCGCGCCCTTCCTTCCCGTTGAATGACTCCTGCGGGCTTCCCGACAGCCTGAAAAGAGGGAGAGGCCGCGCCTCTCCCTCTTTTCTCACCGCAGCAAAAGCGGCTGGAGCTGTTCTCCCCGCAGCGCGGCGTCCACCGTCTCCGGCAGCTTCATGAAATCCGCCACCAGGGAGCTGGGCTTTTGCGCCGCGTTGTCCTGCCCGAAGGGCACGAAATAGTAATTCCGCCGGACCAGCAGCTCGCCGATGTTTTTCGCCCCCGCCGCCAGGCCGTCGTTGCTGGACACCGCCAGCACCACCGGACGGCCGTTCCGCAGGTGGGACTTGGCCGCCATGGTCACCGCCGTATCCGCGATGCCCGCCGCCAGCTTGGCGATGGTATTCCCCGTAGCCGGGGCAATTACCAGTACGTCCAGCAGGCCCTTGGGGCCGATGGGCTCCACCGACGGGATATCCAGCAGCACGTCGCTGCCCGTCAGGTCCTCCAGCCGCTCCAGCAGGTCCTCGGACCTTCCGAAGCGGGTGTCCGTAAAGGCGGAAATCTCCGAGGCGATGGGGATCACCGTCTCATAGATTCCCGTCAGCGCCTCCAGCGCCTTCAAAACCCGCTCGTGGGTGCAGAAGGAGCCGCAGACCGCGAAACCGACCCGTTCCTTTCGCATACAGGCCACCTCATTCTTCCAATAGGATGTAATTCACCGCGTCCCGGATGGCCGCCGCCGCGGACCGGGGCGACAACCGCCCCGGCAGGGAACGGGCCCAGAGCACCTCCGGGCCGTCCTCCGCCGCCTCAATGCCCCGGACGGAGGCCAGGTCCATCAGCAGGCAGTCCGCCGGCAGCTGGCGCACAAGCGCCCCGCCCAGGACGGGAGAGGGAACCGTGTTGAACACCGCGCCGAACGCACCAAGGCGCCCGTCCAGCTTCCCGGTCTCCAGGGCCCGGTAGCCATAGGCCCGAATCCAGGCCAGGTCTCCGGGCCGCCGGGCCGTTGCCGTCACCCTGGCTCCCAGGCCGTGGAGGCGGCAGCTCAGAAGCTTCCCGATGCGGCCAAAGCCCAGCACCAGGCAGTCCATGCCCAAAAGGGTCCGGTCCAGCCGCTCCATGGCGGTCTGGACCGCTCCCTCCGCCGTGGCGGCGGCGTTGGCCACCGCCAGCTCCTCCCGGAGGAAGTAATCCTCCACCGTCAGGCCCATATCCTCCGCCTCCCGGCGCTGCTGGGGCCTCACCTGGCCCGCCAGAATCCTCTGGCCGGGCCGGAGGCGGCGGAACAGGTCCGCCGTGGGCACCGCGCCCTCCTCGCAGTTCAAAACGCCGTCGCCCCTGCACAGGGGCAGGGGCAGGATCACCACGTCGGCGGAGGCGGCGCGGTCCAAGGTATCCGCCCCCACGCCCTTCCAGCGGTCCAGGCCGTAAGTACGGACGGACGCGCCGTCTCCGGCCAGCAGCCGGCTGAGCTCCGCCTGGCGGCGGTCCCCGCCGATGACGCCAAAGGTCTTGTTCATCTCAACACTCCCCCTCGCTTCATGGTATGGGCGGGAGGGGGAATGGGTGATTGTCTTTTCCCGGCGGGCGTGGTACAATGGGAGACAGGAAACCTGCCGAAAGGATTTTACAGACGATGAAATACGAATATCTTCTCTTTGACGCCGACGATACCCTGTTTGACTTTCCCAAAGCCTCCTCCCTGGCCTTTGAAGCTATGTGCCATACCCACCGCATCCCCTGCACGCCGGAAATCTACCAGCTCTACCACGAAATCAACCAGGAGCTCTGGGCCGCCTTCGACCGGGGCGAGGCCAGCAAGGAGTTCGTCACGCTGGAGCGCTACGTCCGCTTTTTGAAGGCCCTGGGCCTGGAGCGGGACCCGGCGGCGTGCAACCGGGATTACCTGGCCGCCCTGGGAAAAGGGGTCTATCCCCTGCCCCACGCCGAGGAGGTCTGCCGGGAGCTGAAGCGGCGGGGCCACCGGATGTACATCATCACCAACGCCGTGGCCTCCGTCCAGCGCAGCCGCCTCCAGGGCAGCGTGTTCGCGGAGCTTTTCGAAGGGGCTTTCATCTCCGAGGAGGCCGGGGCCGCCAAGCCCAGCCGGGCGTATTTTGACTACGTGCGGCGGCAGCTCCCGGGCCTGACGGAGGAAAACGCCCTGGTCATCGGGGACTCCCTGTCCACAGATATCCAGGGGGCCAACAACGCCGGGCTCCCCTGCTGCTGGGTCAACCCGGCCGGAGCTCCCCGGCGGGAGGGACTGCAGGTGGATTATGAGATCGCCGGTCTGCGGGAACTGCTGGACATTGTATAAGAAGCCGCAGCAAGGGCGGCGCCGGAGGCTTCCGGCGCCGCCCTTGCTGCGAATTTCATTCCCTCCCGTCTTTGGCGGCGCCCTCCGCCAAAGGCTCGTTTTGAAGATAGGCCAGCAGCGCTTCCCGCCGGTTTGGCAGCGCGCCGTCCACAACCTTTCCCAAAAGCCCATTCAGCGCTTCTCCCACCGCCGGGCCGGAGAAGCCCAGGGCCAGCAGGTCCCCGCCCTTTACCGCCAGCTGCTTTAAGGAAAAGCAGGCGTCCTCCGCCAGCAGCCGCTCCAGGATTTCCTCCGCCTTGTCCAGCTCCTTCTGCCGGTCCCAATATTCCGGGGCCTGTCCCAGGTTGTCCGCCCGCTTCACCAGGATCAGGCGGCGCAAATCCTGCTCCCCCAAAATCCGCAAAGCGCGGCGGATGGCCTTGTCCGTCCGGGGAATGTTCTTGTCGTGCCACTCCACCAGCCGGACCACCGTCTCCCGGAAGTCCGTTTTGCACCTCAGCCGCCGGAGCATTTCATCCGCCAGGCGGCGGCTCGCGGCGGGATGCCCATAGAAGTGACCCACGCCATGTTCGTCCAGGGTGAAGCTGGCGGGTTTTCCCACGTCGTGGAGGAGCATCGTACAGCGAAGCGTCAGGTCCTCCGGCACGGCCGCCAAGGCGTGGAGGGTATGCTCCCACACGTCGTAGCAGTGGTGGCGGTTGCGCTGGCCAAAGCCCACCATGGGAAGGAGCTCCGGCCAGAAAACGCCGAAAACCTCCGGGTATTCCCGCAGAACCTCCGCCGCCCAGGTCCCCGAAAGGAGCTTGAAAAACTCCGATTGAATCCGCTCCGGGGCGATGTCCCCCAGTCCCTCCCGGTTCCGGCGGATGGCCTCCGCCGTCCCGGGCTCTGCGGAAAGGCCCAGCGCCGCCGAAAACCGCAGGCCCCGGAGAATCCGCAGCGCGTCCTCCTCAAATCGCCGGTCCGGGTCCCCCACGCAGCGGAGAATCCGGCGGCGGAGGTCCTCCCGCCCGCCGAAGGGGTCCCGGAGCTCTCCCCGCAGGTTCCAGGCCATGGCGTTGACGGTGAAGTCCCGGCGGGCCAAATCCTCGCCGATAGACCGGGTGAAGGAGACGGACTCCGGGCGGCGGTGGTCGCGGTACGCGCCGTCAATCCGGTAGGTGGTGATTTCCACGGGGCCGCCCTCCGTTTTGACGGTGACGGTGCCGTGCTTCAGTCCCGTGGGCTCCGCCCGGGAGCCGAATACCGCCATCGTCTCCTCCGGGAGGGCGGAGGAGGCGACGTCCCAGTCCTCCGGCCTTTGGCCCCCGTCCCGCAGGGCGTCCCGGACGCAGCCGCCTACGCACCACGCCTCATGGCCCGCCGCTTCCAGGGCCCCAAGGACAGTCCGCACATTCTCCGGGATATCCATGATTTTGCCCCCTTTCGCCGTTGCATTTCACTGATTTCTATATTATAATAAAATGCTCGGAAGGATACAATCTTTTTTAAGAGCCTATCCGTGAATAAGACGTGCGCAGATTGCGCCGTCAGATTTTCTGCCAGACAAGGCGCTTTGACGCAGACGGACTGTCGCCCGGTAAGGAAAAGCAGCGCAGTATGGCGGAAAATATGCAAGCAAGCTGTGTGCGGATTATTTGCGGATAGGCTCTAAGTTCCGTTTTCTGGAAAGGAAGCTGGTTTCCATGATGCATAACGAAAAGCCCATCAGCGATTTCTTCGTCCCCGGCGCCCGGGCCCACCTGGTGGGCATCGGGGGCGTGTCCATGTGCCCCCTGGCGGAGGTTCTGCGGGATAAGGGGCTCATCATCCAGGGCTCCGACATATCGGAAAGCGACACCGTCCGGCGGCTGCGGTCCCTGGGCATTTCCGTGGCTCTGGGCCACAACGCCGACAACCTGGGGGACTGCGACCTGGTCATCCGCACCGCCGCCGTCCACGACGGAAACCCTGAAATCGCCGGGGCCGTGGCCCGGGGCATCCCCGTCTACGAGCGGGCCCAAGCGTGGGGGGCCATCATGCGGCGCTATCCCAACGCCCTGTGCGTCGCCGGAACCCACGGCAAAACCACCACCACCTCCATGTGCACCCATATCTTTATGGCGGCGGAGGCGGACCCCACCGTCATGATCGGCGGGACGCTGCCCCTGCTGCGCTCCGGCTACCGGGTGGGCCAGGGGGACACCATTATTCTGGAGTCCTGTGAGTACTGCAACAGCTTCCTCAGCTTCTATCCCACCGTGGCGGTGGTGCTGAACGTGGAGCCGGACCACCTGGATTTCTTCAAGGACCTGGACGACATCAAGCGCTCCTTCCGTAAATTTGCGGAGCTGGTGCCCTCCGGCGGCAGCGTCGTCGTCAACGCGGACAACGCCGGGGCCCGGGATGCGGTCCGCGGCCTGGAGGCGTTCACCTTCGGCCTGGAGCCAGGGGCGGACTGCACTGCCGTGAACCTCCGGGAGGACAAGGGCCGTCCCTCCTTTGACATCCACATCCACGGCCAATTCTACGCCCACGCCGAGCTGCGGGTCTACGGGCGGCACAACGTCTCCAACGCCCTGGCGGCGGCCGCCGCCGCCTATGTGCTGGGCCTTCCGGGGGAGGCTGTTGAGAAGGGCCTGGGCTCCTTCACCGGCGCGGCCCGACGGTTCGAGTACAAGGGGAGCTTCCAGGGGGCGGAAATCTACGACGACTACGCCCACCACCCCGACGAGCTCCACGCCCTGCTGTCCACGGCCAAGGGCCTGGGCCGCCGGCGGCTCATCGTGGCGTTCCAGCCCCACACCTATTCCCGGACCGCCAAGCTCTTTGACCGCTTTGTGGAGGAGCTGAAGCTGGCGGACGTGGTGGTCCTGGCGGAAATCTACGCCGCCCGGGAGACAAACAGCCTGGGCATCTCCTCGGCGGATTTGGCAAAGCAGGTTCCCGGCTCCGTCTACTGTTCCACCCTGGACAAGACGGCGGAGGCCATCCGGCGGCTGGCCGGGCCGGGGGACCTGATTCTGACCGTAGGCGCGGGGGACATCTACCGGGCCGGGGAAAAGCTGCTTTCCCCGGAAGGAGCCTAACCATGGGAGCTTTTACGCCCTGCGGCAGTCCGGCGCGGAGCCGGGCTGAAGCGGCGGCAGCGGAGGACAAAACCGTCATGATGGAAATCTCATCTCTTTGTCGCAACGTCCGGCCCGAGGGGGAGCTTCTCCCCCAGGAGGAGGCCGCTTTCGCCCTGCTGGAGGACCTTGGCATCGGCTATGACCGGGTTTCCAGCGAGCCCGCCGACACCATGGAAAAGTGCGCCGCAGTCAGCGGGGTCCTGGGCGTGCCCATCTGCAAGAACCTCTTTCTCTGCAACCGGCAGAAAACCCAGTTTTACCTGCTGCTCATGGGGCCGGATAAGCCCTTCCACACCAAGGACCTGTCCCATCAGATCGGCTCCGCCCGGCTGTCCTTCGCGCCGGAGGAGAGCCTGTGGGAGCTGCTCCGCTGCACTCCCGGCTCCGCCACGGTGCTGGGGCTGATGAACGACCGGGATCACCGTGTCCGCCTTTTGATGGAGCGGGAGGTCTACGAAGCGGAATTTTTGAGCTGCCATCCCTGCATCTGCACCAGCAGCCTAAAGCTGAAAACGGCGGACGTGCTGGGGAAGCTGCTGCCGTTTACGGGGCATGCGGTCACGGTGGTGGAGCTGTAAAAGAACCCGGAGGGCGCGGACACGGCCTCCGGGTTTTCTTTATGGGAAGGCACAAAAACGCGCCGTGGAACAGGTCACGTTCCACGGCGCTCTTGGTTTGCGGCTTCCTCAAATCCGGCGGGCGTCCGGCGCGCCCACTCGGGGCCCTTCCATCGTGCCGAAACACAGACGTTTCCCGGTTCTATCGGAGGTGAAAAATTGCCGAATATTTATGGATACATCCGTGTCAGCACCAAAGAGCAAAACGAAGACCGGCAGCTCATTGCCCTGCGGGCAATGGACATCCCGGAAAAAAACATCTACATGGGCAAGCAGTCCGGCAAGGATTTCAACCGTCCCCAGTACAAAAAGCTGATCAAAAAATTAAGGCCGGAGGACCTGCTTTACATCAAAAGCATCGACCGGCTGGGCCGCAATTATGAGGAAATCCAAAGCCAATGGAAGCTGCTGACCAAGGAACGGCGCGTTGACATCGTGGTGCTGGACATGCCGCTGCTGGACACACGGCGGGGAAAGGACCTTGTGGGTACTTTCCTGAGCGACGTCGTTTTACAGGTGCTGTCTTTTGTGGCGGAGAACGAGCGCGTCAACATCCGCCAGCGGCAGGCAGAGGGAATCGCGGCGGCAAAGGCCCGGGGCGTGCGGTTCGGCCGGCCGCCCCGGCCGCTCCCGGAGAACTACCGCAGCGCCTACCAGCGGTGGAAGGCCGGGGCAATCACCGGCACGGCGGCGGCAAAGGAGTGCGGGATGCCCCTGTCCACTTTCCGATACCGGGCGGAGATTTACGAAAAGGCCAAGCTGCCGTAAGCGGGCAAATCTGCAAAAACGTGTAGGTTTCTGTAAATGTGCCCGCGCCTTTCCACTGACGTAAAGCATACCACAAAATCCCCGAAAATACAACAAATTCCGCAAATTTTTCAAGGCAGGCTCCCCTGCCAAAACGTACAATTTCTTGATGCGTTTCCCGCTGCCCTCCCGAAAAAGAGAGGAGAATTGTCCGATGCATCAAGGAAACCGTACAAAAAAACGGCGCGGCCGCTTGAACCGTCTGCTGTTCGCCTGCCTGATGGCGCTGGTCGCGGCCAACATCGTCACCTATGCCACAGGCCGGACCGGGCAGGACGAACCGGCGCCTCTGTCCGAAACCATGCCGCTGCCGGAGGACGGGCCGGAGGAGGTGCAGCCCCTGACGCTGGAGGATATCCGTGCCGTGACCTTCACCGACGTGGCAGGCAGCGATCCCTGGGCGGACTGCATCCGCCACATGGCCTGCCGGGAGATTATGAACGGCTCCGGAAGCGGCGCTTTTCAGCCGGAGAACCTGATGACCCGCGCCGGCGCCGTGGCGGCGCTGTTTCGCATGAGCGGCGCGGAGGCCCCGGAGTACGCAGGGTCTTACAGCGACGTGCAGGCGGAGGACTGGTTCGCCGGGGCCCTGGCCTGGGCCATGAAGGCGGACCTCTTTGGCAGCGATTGGAGCCGGAGCGGCATTTTCGGCCCGCAGGAGCCTGTGACCAGGGCCCAGCTGGCCGTAATGCTGGTGCGCCACAGGGAGTACATGGAGTCCAAAACCGACGGGACGGACGCGGCGGACCGCTCCGGATCCCCCCCGCTGCCGGAGGATGCGGCGGCTTATCTGGAGGGATATAAGGACGGCGGTTCCGTACCGGAATCCTGCGCGCCTTATGTGGCCCGGGCCCTCCAGGACGGCTTGCTGGACGGCATGGTTTCCAACGCCGTCTATCCCAACCTCCCGGTAAACCGCGGGCAGGCGGCCCAGGCCCTGACGGCGCTGGCCGCCTTGGAGACCGGGGAACCTCTGGCGGCGGAGCTGGCGGAAAATCTCCGCGCCAAGACTGTGGTCAGCGCAGCCGCGGCCAACCATGACGCGATGCAGGCGAAGGTGGACGAGATCGCCGCCAAGTACGGCGCAGTCGGGCTCCAGGTAGCGGTTATGGAGGACGGAGAGGTGACGGATTCCTTTGCCTGCGGATGGGCTACCAAAAACACCGCTCCCATGACGGCCGACCATAAGATGCGGGTGGCCTCTTTGAGCAAGGTCAGCGTAGGCATGGCGGCGATGGTCCTGCGGGACCGGGGCGTTATCGACCTGGACGCCAGCATCGGCAATTACTGGGGATTCCCCACCCGAAACACACATTATCCCGATTCCCCCGTGAGCATCCGGTCGCTGCTGTCCCATACCTCCTCCATCCCCCTGTACGGCGACGACGTCTCCCGGAGCAAAAGCGCCGTGGCGGCCAAGCTGCAAAGCAACCGTTATAACAACCTGAAGCCCGGAAGCGTCTGGTCCTGGGGGTACAACAACTACGGCTTCTCCGTGCTGGGCATGACCCTGGAGCTGGCGGGAAAGGACTACCTGGACAACATCCTGGGAGAAAGCCTCTGGTCCGTCATGGAGATTGACGCCGCCTTTGAGGGCGGTGAAATTCAGGCGTCCGACAAGCTTGTCACCATCTACCGCCACGGCGGAGGCGTTGGCCGCTCGGCAGAGGCCCAAAAGAACTACAAGCGCCCGCCCGCTCCCGGCAGCAGCGGCAGCTCCTTTGCCGGAGGGCTGACCATCAGCGCCAACGACCAGATAAAGCTGCTGAGCCTGCTGGCCAACGACGGGACCTATCAGGGCCTGCGCCTTTTGAGCGCGGAATCCGTGGCATTGATGGAGACCCGCTTTGAGCAGATTTTATCCGACGGAACCTATCAGGCCCTTCCCCTTCGGAGCCAGGATGCTATTTATGGGCGGGACCGGCTGTATTACCACACCGGCAGCGCCTACGGCGTGTATAATTTCATGTCTTACGATCCGGAGACCGGAGACGGCATCGTCGTGCTGAGCAGCGGCGCCAGCTCCGCCAAGGATGGAAACGGAATCTATGCCGTCTGCGGGAACATCGCCCAGTACTTCTATGCGCTGACTGCAAGCCCCTCTTGAGCGGGAGACGGCGTAAATCCGGCGGGGAAAAGGCCCTTCTGCCCGCTCTTTAAGCCCTGATCCGTATACATAAAAACAGCCGGAGCATACCACCCTCAGCGTCTGCGCTTTCAGGTGGTATGCTCCGGTTTTTGCCTGTCTTACCAGGCTTTAGAGCGGTTTACTTGCCCTCGGCCTCGCCGGCCTCCTTAATGGCCGCCTGGGCCGCCGCCAGGCGGGCGATGGGCACGCGGAAGGGAGAGCAGGACACATAGTCCAGCCCGGTGCGGTGGCAGAACTCCACGCTGGAGGGATCGCCGCCGTGTTCGCCGCAGATGCCCAGGTGCAGATCGGGATTGGTGCTCCGGCCCAGCTTCGCGGCCATGGCCACCAGCTTGCCCACGCCGTTCTGGTCCAGCTTGGCGAAGGGGTCGTTCTCGTAAATCTTGCGGTCATAGTAGGCGTCCAGGAACTTCCCGGCATCGTCGCGGCTGAAGCCGAAGGTCATCTGGGTCAGGTCGTTGGTGCCGAAGGAGAAGAAGCCGGCCTCCTTGGCAATCTCGTCGGCGGTGATGGCCGCCCGGGGAATCTCAATCATGGTGCCCACCAGATACTTCATGTCGGACCCGGCTTCCTTGATAAGGGCGTCGGCGGTCTCCACCACCACGCTCTTGACATATTTCAGCTCCTTGACCTCGCCCACCAGGGGGATCATGATCTCGGGAACCATCTTCCAGTCGGGATGGGCGGCCTGGACCTTGAGGGCGGCCTTGATGACAGCCCGGGTCTGCATGGCGGCGATCTCGGGATAGGTGACCGCCAGGCGGCAGCCGCGGTGGCCCATCATGGGGTTGAACTCATGGAGCCCGGCGATGATGGCCTTGATGTCCTCCACGGTCTTGCCCATATCCTCGGCCAGCTTGGCAATGTCGGCCTCCTCGGTGGGAACGAACTCATGCAGCGGGGGGTCCAGGAAGCGGATGGTGACGGGGCAGCCCTCCATGGCCTCGTAGATGCCCTCGAAGTCGCTTTGCTGCATGGGCTCCAGGCGGGCCAGAGCCTTCTCCCGCTGCTCCAGGGTGTCGGAGCAGATCATCTCCCGGATGGCGGGGATGCGGTCCTCGTTAAAGAACATGTGCTCGGTGCGGCAAAGGCCGATGCCCTGGGCGCCGAACTTCCGGGCCTGGGCGGCGTCGTGGGGAGTGTCGGCATTGGTGCGCACCTGGAGGCGGCGGTACTTGTCCGCCCAGCCCATGACCCGGCCGAACTCGCCGCCGATGATGGCGGGGACGGTGGGGATGGCGCCGTCGTAGATCTTGCCGGTGGAGCCGTCCAGGCTCAGCCAGTCGCCCTCGTGATAGGTCTTGCCGGCCAAGTCGAACTTCTTGTTCTCCTCGTCCATCTTGATCTCGCCGCAGCCGGAGACGCAGCACTTGCCCATGCCCCGGGCCACCACGGCGGCGTGGGAGGTCATGCCGCCCCGGACGGTCAGGATGCCCTGGGCGGCCTTCATGCCCTCGATGTCCTCGGGAGAGGTCTCCAGGCGGACCAGGACCACCTTCTCGCCGCGGTTGGCCCACTCCTTGGCCTCCTCGGCGGTGAAGACGATCTTGCCGCTGGCGGCTCCCGGAGAGGCGCCCAGGGCGTGGCCCACCACGGGGGCGGCCTTCAGGGCCTCGCCGTCAAACTGGGGATGCAGCAGCGTGTCCAGGGACCGGGGCTCGATCATAGCCACGGCCTTTTTCTCGTCGATCATGCCCTCGTCCACCAGGTCGCAGGCAATTTTCAGCGCGGCGGCGGGGGTGCGCTTGCCGTTGCGGGTCTGGAGCATGTAGAGCTTGCCCGCCTCCACGGTGAACTCCATATCCTGCATATCCCGGTAGTGGTCCTCAAGAATCTTGCAGACGTTCTCAAACTGGCCGAAGGCCTCGGGGAACTTCTCCGCCATCTGGCTGATGGGCATGGGGGTCCGCACGCCGGCCACCACGTCCTCGCCCTGGGCGTTGGTCAAAAATTCGCCGAACAGCTTCTTCTCGCCGGTGGCGGGGTTGCGGGTGAAGGCGACGCCGGTGCCGCAGTCGTCTCCCATGTTGCCGAAGGCCATGGACTGGACGTTGACGGCGGTGCCCCAGGAGTAGGGGATGTCGTTGTCCCGGCGGTAGACGTTTGCACGGGGGTTATCCCAGGAGCGGAACACGGCCTTGATGGCGCCCATCAGCTGCTCCTTGGGGTCGGAGGGGAAGTCCACGCCCAGCTTGGCCTTATACTCGGCCTTGAACTGGCCGGCCAGCTCCTGGAGGTCCTCGGCGGTGAGGTCCACGTCCTGGGTGACGCCCTTCTTCTCCTTCATCTCGTCAATGAGCTGCTCAAAATACTTCTTGCCCACTTCCATGACGACGTCGGAATACATCTGGATAAAGCGGCGGTAGCAGTCCCAGGCCCAGCGGGGGTTGCCGGACTTGCGGATCAGCACCTGGACCACGTCCTCGTTCAGGCCGAGGTTCAGGATGGTGTCCATCATGCCGGGCATGGAGGCCCGGGCGCCGGAGCGGACGGAGACCAGCAGGGGGTTCTCCAGATCGCCGAACTTCTTGCCGGTGATCTCCTCCATTTTCGTGATATACTCCATGATCTCGGCCATGATGCCGTCGTTGATCTTCTGGCCGTCCTCGTAGTACTGGGTGCAGGCTTCCGTGGTGATGGTGAAGCCCTGGGGAACGGGCAGGCCGATGTTGGTCATCTCGGCCAGGTTCGCGCCCTTGCCGCCCAGCAGCTCCCGCATGTTGGCGTTGCCTTCGGTGAACAGGTAGCAGTACTTTTTGCTCATTTTCATTCCTCCGTTATTTTTTGCGTTCGCTGGGCGGCGGTTCCCGCCGTCCGCTTGGCAAACGTTTGCCTAAATGCCTTACTATTATAATCGTTCATTTTCTGGAAAGCAATACATAAATAGCATAAGAAATCACCGGACATTTAAAACAAACTGCCCAAAATTGATAAGATGGTGTCCTCTGCGCCAACCGGAGGGAAGGCTTCCCCTATACTCTTTTGATTTTCCGGCGTCCGGCGGCGTTTGCCCGCCGCAGGTTTAAAATCCCGCCTGTCCGGGCCAAATTTACAGCAAACATTCGGCCTTATTTCAAACAGGTCAAACAAGGCCGAACCGGGAGGTTATGAATATGAAGTTTTTCCACGGCGCGAAAAAAGCCGGACCCTATTTTGAGGGATGGTATCTGAAGCACCAAAGCCCGGAGGGAAAGTCCCTGGCGCTGATCCCCGCCTTTCACGCCGGGCGGGACGGCCGCCGGAGTGTGTCCCTCCAGATCATCACGGACAGCGGCTCGTGTTGGCTGGAATACCCGGAGTCGCAGTTCCGGGCCTGTGAAAGCTCCTTTCGCGTAGAAGTTGGACAAGCCGTTTTCCACGAAGGGGGAATGGAAGCCTCCCTCTGCCGGGACGGGCTCTCCCTCCGGGGAACGCTGCGGTACGGGCCCTTTGCCCCCCTCCGCTCCGACATTATGGGCCCTTTCCGGTTTCTCCCGGGAATGCAGTGTGCCCATGGCGTAATCAGCATGGGGCATCCGCTGGAAGGGGTCCTCTATTTGAACGGAGCGCCCTTGAATTTTTCCGGCGGAACCGGATATATCGAGACGGACCGGGGGCGGTCGTTTCCGGAAGCCTACCTCTGGACCCAGTGTGCCTGGCAGGGGACAGACGGCGGACGCCTCATGCTTGCCGTGGCCTCCATTCCCCTGCCTGGCGGGAGTTTTACCGGGTGCATCTGCGCGCTTTTCCACCAGGGGCGGGAATACCGCCTCGCCACCTACCGGGGAGCCAGAATCGAAGGCTGGTCCGCCTCCGGGGCGGCCGTCCGGCAGGGCCGCCTCCTCTTAAGCGCGGAGGTGCTGGAGCAGCGCCGCCAGATCCTCCGGGCCCCGGCGGAAGGCCGCATGGAACGTGGAATTCACGAAAGCCTCTGCGCCACGGTGCGCTACCGCCTGTGGAACGGGGAAACGCTCCTGTTCCAGCACACGGACCCACAGGCCAGCTTTGAATACTCGGACCAGAGGCAGGCGGAATGACCCTTTCTCCGCCGCCGGAAATCCAAAAATCCCCCCTTCCGGCTTTGCGGCCGGGAGGGGGGATTTGACGCTTGTGAAAACGGCGGGGCAAAGCCGCCGTCCCTGCGGCTCAAGAAGGGCCGCCGCCTGTAATCCTGCCGATCAGCTCCAGCAGGCGGTCGATGTCCAGGGGCTTTGCCAGATGCGCGTTCATGCCGCATTCCGCGGACTGCTTCCGGTCCTCGTCGAAGGTGTTGGCCGACAGGGCCACAATGGGCACGTTGGCCAGCCCCGGGTCTTCCAGGGCCCGGATGGCCCGGGCGGCGCTGTGGCCGTCCATCACCGGCATGCGAAGGTCCATCAGCACCAGGGCGTAATACCCCGGGCAGGCGTTTTTCACCTTCTCCACAGCCTCCGCGCCGTCCCCGGCGGTGTCCACCAGGAAGCCCGCCTCCTCCAAAAGCTCCACGGCGATTTCCCGGTTCAGCTCATTGTCCTCCACCACCAGCACCCGGCGCTCCACCGCAGGGGGCGGAGCGCCGGCGGCCTCCGCCTCCTCCTGGAGGCGCAGGTTCAGCGACGCCGCCAGGCGGCCCCCGCCGTCCGGCAGGGCCTCGGCCTCCACCGCGCCTCCCATCAGCTCCATGACATGCTTCGCAATGGGAAGGCCCAGGTCCGCCCCCTCCGCGTCGCCGGCGGCGGTAATCTCCTGGCGGGAGAACGCCGTGAAAACCCGTTCGCTGAGCGGGACCACCGTGGGTGAGCAGAGGGCGGTAAACTGATAGGCTCCGTAAGACCGGGAGGCGCTCCGCTCCCGGAGGGACAGCTCCACCCGCCCGCCGGGCCGCACCCGCCGGACGGCTCCCATAGCCAAACGCTCCAGGGATTGGCAGAGCTTCTGGCGGTCGCACCAAACCTTGGGGTGCTCCGTCTCCAGGGCCGCAAGGACCAGCTCCACCTCCCGCTCCCCCGCCTGGGGGAGAACTCTCTCCCATACCTCCCTGGCCAGCTCCGGCAGGTCGCAGGCCGCCTCCTCAATATGGACCCGGCCGGATTCCAGCCAGCTCAGCTCCAGCACATGATCCAGCAGCCCCAGCAGCTGGGCGCTGGAGTCCCCGATCCGCTCCAAGTCCTTTTTCAGCTGCTTCGGGTTGGCCAGATGGCGCTTGGCCAGGGCGGCGTAGCCCACCACGGCGTTCATAGGCGTGCGCATGTCGTGGGAGATGTTGGAGAGGAAGGTATTCCGGGCGTCCCCGGCCAGCTTGGCCTGAGCCAGGGCCTCCTCCAAAATGGCAGAACGCTCCCGCTCCCGGCGGACCTCCTCGTCCACCGTCCGGCAGGCGAACATGATCTGCGTGGCCCCCTCGCTGGGGCTGACATTGACAATGAACGCCTGCACGTATTCCGGCTCCCCCTGGTGAAGGATGCGGTAATTGATGTGATAGGACTTCTGCCGCGCCAGGGCCTTTTGGATATAGGCGGGGTCCACCTCCCGGCAAAACCGTTCCCGGTCCTCCGGGTGGACCCAGCGGGCGGCGTAGCCCTCGGCAAAGCCGGTGAAGGGCCGGACCTGGAGGTCCCGGCCAAACTGGAAGCCCTCCCGGCCGCTGACCCGGTAGGGCTGAATAACGTCCTCCAGCAAGTCGGCGTGAAAAACAGTCTCGTAATCCGCGCTGAGTCCCTCGATGAGCTCCAGGCGGCGGACCAGCTCGTCGTTCATCTGCTCCAGAAAATACAGGGTTTGATCCGCCTGCTCCTGAAGCTCCCGCTCTTTCTGGAGCTTTTCCTCCAAAATAGCGGCCCGCTCGGCGGCCCGGCGGTGGTGGCGCTCCGTGATATCGGCCAGGAAGACGTAAAACACGCCGCCCATCGTTTCCGTCCGGATAAAGTGGCCGAAGTCCTCCACCCAGCAGACAGACCCGTCCTTGCGGATGATGCGGTATTCCACATAGTCCAGATCGAAGCTGTTATGGGTAATCTGCTCTTGAATGCTGAGCTCCACGCTCTCCACGTCCCCGGGGTGGACCATGCCCAGGAAAGTCCCCCCGGTCAGGGTATAGAATTCCTCCTCCGTTTCGCAGCCGAATATCTGAAGGAGGGCGCGGTTGACGTAGAGCACTTTGCCGTTGTCATCCCGGTAGATGAAGAAGCCGCCGGGCATCTCGTCGGTAAAATGCTTGATCTGCCGGGCAGTAAGGCTCTCCCGGTCCGAGAGGTCTTCGCCGGAGGTCAGGAGATATTCGATCAGGCCGTGGTTTTCGATCACAGGGCGGTCCTCCTTTTTCCGGATTTTCCCCATCATATCACATTTGCCGCAGTTTGTCACGCATGACTTGCGGGGGCGGGGAAAAGGATTTGGGGCGAACGCCGGGCGGGGGACAGGCCCGCCGCAGGGACCGTATCCGCTTGCGGCCTCCGGCGGCGGCGCACAAAAACCGAAACCGCAGGGCGGTTCCGGTTGCCTTTTTATCCCGGGTGTGTTAGAATGCGGTTGTGAAACGAAATAAACGCCGGATGGAAACCGGCCCTGTGCAGGAGGATATCCCCCTATGCGAATGCGGAAAAAGAAAAACCTGATCCCCCGGATGGAGCGCTGCGCGGACCGGCTCATCCGGGACCCCTATGACCGCCCCGGCCATTGGCGGGAGCTGATGCCCCAGGCCCGTGAGCTCCGCCTGGAGCTTGGCTGCGGCAAGGGCCGCTTCACCGCCGGGACCGCCGCCGCAGAGCCGGACGTGCTGTTTCTGGCGGTGGAGATGGTGCCCGACGCCATGGTGGTGGCCATGGAGCGCTGCGTGAACGCGGGGCTGGGGAATGTCTGGTTCATCAGCGCCAACGCGGACCAGCTCCCCTATTTCTTCGCCCCCGGCGAGGTGGACCGCATCTACATCAACTTCTGCGACCCCTGGCCCAGCGGCCGCCACGCCAAGCGGCGGCTGACCCACGGGAACTTTTTGAAGCTCTACCGCCAAGTGCTGAAAATGGGCGGGCAGATTCACTTCAAGACGGACAACCAGCCCCTCTTCGAGTTCTCCGTGGAGGAGCTGCCCCGGTTTGGCTTCAAGCTGTCGGAGGTCACCCGGAACCTCCACGAAAACGGCCCCGTTGGGGTCATGACGGACTACGAGGCCAAGTTCCATGAGCTGGGCCAGCCCATCAACCGCTGCGTGGGGACCATGGTCCCCTGGGAGGAGCCCTTCCCCAACAGTCGGAAAATCCTGAAAAACCGCTGGCTGGACGCCTTTGCCGAAAACGCGCCGGAAGCGGAGCTGGGAAAGCACGTGCTGGCGGAGGGAAACTACCTCTGGCATCTGTTCTCCTGGAAGTTGGTCCCCTGCCTGGAGGGCGAGGACGCCCGCAGAGCGCTGGAGGAGCGGTTCGGCCTGGGAGCGGTCTACCTGTTTTATAACGAATACCCGCCCAAGGGCGTCCCCATCTCCCGGCAGGTCACGCGGGAGGACGTTGCCGCCCTTTCCAGCAGACCGGGGGCCATTGACGGCGCAGACTGGTATCTGGTGGACAAGGATTTCACCTGGACCTACGTCCACACCCACGAGGCGGACTGCGGGCCGTACTTCTGCCGCCCGGAAGCATAAGCAAAATGCAAAAAGGACTTCGGGAGGAATCCCGAAGTCCTTTTTATCTTTTTAAAAACCCGGTTACGCCTTCTTGGCGATCTCGGTAAGCTGGGTGAAGGCGGCGGCGTCGCTGACGGCCAGCTCGGCCAGCATCTTGCGGTTGATCTCCACGCCGGCGGTTTTCAGGCCGTGCATAAAGGTGGAGTAGTTCATCCCGTTCATCTTGCAGGCGGCGGAGATGCGGGTGATCC
>CAJUBX010000036.1 GCA_910585165.1 uncultured Oscillibacter sp.
GGAAAGTCCACGCCAACACCGAGTTCGGCCCAAAACTGCACATCAGCCTGGTGGACGGCTATGCCAGGATCGAGCGGCTGACCTTTGAGCCGTACAACGAGGCGGACGGTTTCTGGAAGGCCGTATACCGCTATCGTGACCGTTATGGCTGCTGGCCGGAACGCATTCTGGCAGATAAAATCTACCGCAGCCGCCAGACGCTGGGATTCTGCAAAGAACACGGAATCCGCCTGTCCGGTCCTGCCCTGGGCAAACCGCCAAAAAATCCGGTTTTATCCCGTCAGGCGAAGAAACAGGAATATCAGGACAGCTGCGATCGCAGCATCGTGGAGGGTGTTTTCGGAACCGCCAAGACCGCCTACGGCCTGGGCCGGGTTATGGCACATCTGCCGGAAACCACCTTCTGCGTAATCGGCGTCGCCCTGCTGTTGATGAACCTCACCAAGTCAATGGCCCCGGCTCTCGTCTTGTTGTTCCGCCTCCTGCTTGTCTCCCCTTATTTGATGGACTTGTGGAGTGCGCCCTATGTAAAGATTTACCTCCTGGTTTAATTCCCACAGTTCTGTAAACAATGCTAGACAGTGTCGTCAATAAATGAGGAGCCAAATAGCAATGCAGCGAATTTGGACAGCAGCAACAAACGAAGCAGCATTTTTGGCATAGCGCGTAGCAATCCCCCTCCATCTTTTGAGGAGCAAAAAGGCATTCTCAACAAGATGGCGGAGTTTATAGAGATATTTGTCGTATTCACGTAATTGCTTGCGGTTTTTCTTCGGAGGAATGACGGGTATCATGTTTGCTTGCGCTGCCTTTAGAATGATTGCGTCTGCGTCATAGCCGCGATCAGCCAGAAGATATTCCGCCTGGAACCCCTCAATCAGCTGCGCTGCAATTGTGCAATCCGCTGTGGTACCAGAAGTGATAAAGAATCGCACCGGCATACCATGCGCATCCACGGCCAGATGTATCTTGGTGTTGAGCCCCCCTTTGTCCGGCCCATCGCTTGATTTCCGCCTCGCGCCCCGGCAGCGTTGGGATATACCTTGACATGGCTGGCATCAATCATCAGCCACTCAAAGTCTGTGTCGTCTATCAATGCTTCCAGAATCCTTTCCCAGATCCCCTTGTCCCGCCACCGGCAAAAAAGGCGATGCACATTTTTCCAGTTCCCATATGTTTCCGGTAAATCACGCCAAGGTGCTCCTGTGCGTAAAATCCAGAATACTCCGTTGATAAACTGGCGGGTATCACGGGCATTGCCTCCTCGTGTCCCTTTTTCGCCTATGGTGTACGGCTTAATCGTTTCCCACGCTTTGTCACTTATATCGTGTCAATGCTGCTCTGCTCCCATTCTTGCTACCCCCTTTTTTCTTTTAGGGGTATTATAGCACATTTTTATTGACGACACTATCTAGACGGTTTTGAGTTTTTTCATAAAACTTCCAAGAATTTTCTATCGTTTTTTCGGGGTTCTCCGTCTAAAATAGTAGGCGTGGTTTGGGGTGCGCCCCAGAACACGAAAAATTGATTGGAGGAACTATGATGAAAAAGACGTTTGCCTTGCTTCTTGCCGCCATTATGATGCTGGCCCTGCTGACCGGTTGCGGCGGCGACAAGCCCGCCGACAACGCCGGCGATTCCCAGCCCGCCCAGAGCGATGCCGCCACCCCTCCCGCTGACGCGGCCACTCCCGAGGCTCCCGCCGCCGGCGGCAACATCGGCGTTTGCATCTACAAATTTGACGACGCTTTCATGACCACCTACCGCAATGCGCTCCAGGAAATTCTGGAGGGCAAGGGCTACAAGGTCACCGTCGTGGACGGCAACAACGACCAGGCCAAGCAGAACGAGCAGATCAACACCTTCATCACCCAGGGCGTTGACGCGCTGATCATCAACCCCGTCATGACCTCCGCCGCCGACACCATCATCGCCACCGTCAAGGCCGCGGGCATCCCCACCGTCCTCATCAACCGCGAGCCCACCCCCGAGCAGATGGCCGCCTATGACAAGCTGGTCTACGTCGGCTGCGACGCCGCCCAGTCCGGCACTTTCCAGGGCGAGCTGATTCTGGATACCCCCAACAAGGGCGACATCAACGGCGACGGCAAGGTCTCCTACATCATGATCCAGGGCGACCCCGAGAACATCGACGCCCAGCTGCGCACCGAGTACTCCGTTAAGGCCCTGCAGGACGCCGGCGTCGAGGTTGAGCAGCTCAACCTGACCCGCGGCGATTGGGACCGCGAGAAGGGCCAGACCATCTGCGCCAACGACCTTGCCCAGTTCGGCGATAAGATCGAGGTCGTCTTCTGCAACAACGACGATATGGCCATCGGCGCCCTCCAGGCCATCCAGTCCGCCGGCCGCAAGGTCAACGAGGACATCTACCTCGTGGGCGTGGACGCTCTGGACGCCGCTTTGAACGAAGTCAGCAACGGCAACATGACCGGCACCGTCCTGAACGACGCCAACGGCCAGGCCGCCGGCGCTGTCGCCGAGATGGAGAAGCTGCTGGGCGGCGCTACCTATGCCGCCAACGAGCAGAGCGTGTACGTTGACTACGTGAAGGTCACTCCCGACAACGTGAAGGACTTCATGAAGTAATCAAAGTTCATCAAAACAACGCGAAAACATCTTGAAGGGGCGCGTGCCGAAGCGCACGCGCCCCTCTTTTCCATAGCCGGCGAAGTCCGGCTCCCGCCGCTTTGCCGGTTATGGAAAAGCCAACACGAACAAGGGGGGACAGTAAATTGTCAGAATATCGTTTGGAAATGCGTGACGTGGTCAAGACCTTCCCCGGCGTCAAGGCCCTGGATCACGCGCAGCTCAAGCTCCGCCCCGGCACGGTCCACGCGCTGATGGGAGAAAACGGCGCGGGCAAGTCCACGCTGATGAAGTGCATGTTCGGCATTTACCACATGGACGAGGGCGAGGTTATCTACGAGGGCCAGAAGGTCCAGATTAAAGGTCCCCTGGACGCGCTGAACCGGGGCATCGCCATGGTTCACCAGGAGCTCCAGCCGATCCCTGAGCGGAGCATCGGCGAGAACATCTACGTGGGCCGTTATCCCACCAAGCGCCTGGGGCCCATCGTCACCGTGGACCATGAGAAAATGTACCAGGACGCGGCGGCGGTTTTAAAGGAAGTCCACCTCAATTACGACCCCAAGGCCAAGCTGGGCACCCTCAGCGTTTCCCAGATGCAGCTGGTGGAAATCGCCAAGGCTGTGTCCGCGGACTGCAAGGTCCTGATTCTGGACGAGCCCACGTCCTCCCTGACGGCAGCGGAGGTGGAGGCGCTCTTCACCATTGTCAACGAGCTGCGGCAAAAGGGCGTTTCCATCGTCTATATCTCCCACAAGATGGACGAGATTCTCCGCATCAGCGACGAGGTCACCATCATGCGGGACGGCCAGTACATCGGCACCTGGGACGCCAAGGGCCTTACCACCGACTTTATCATCACCAAGATGGTGGGCCGGGAGCTCAGCAACCTCTACCCGCCCCGGAGTAACGTCCCCGGCGAGGTGGTGTTCGAGGTGGAAAACTTTACCTCCATCAATCCCAAGAGCTTCCGCCACGCCAGCTTCCAGGTCCGCAGGGGTGAAATCCTGGGCGTTGCGGGCCTGGTGGGCGCACAGCGCACGGAGCTGATGGAGGGATTGTTCGGCCTGCGCTGCCACAGCGAGGGAAAAATCACCTACAAGGGCAAGGAGCTGAAAATCAGCCAGCCCAAGCAGGCCATCGACAGCGGCATCGCCATGCTGACGGAGGACCGCCGGGCCACGGGCATTCTGGGCGTGCTCTCCATCGCGGACAACGTGTCCATCGCCTCGCTGAACCAGTATCTCATCGGCGGGTTCATGCTGGACGACGGGAAGATCGAAAAGCTGGTGCAGGACAACGTGGCCAAGCTCTCCATCAAGACTCCCTCGTCCAAGACGCTGATCCAGTCCCTCTCCGGCGGCAACCAGCAGAAGGTGCTCATCAGCCGGTGGCTGGCCAACGACCCGGACGTGTTCATTCTGGACGAACCCACCCGGGGCATCGACGTGGGCGCGAAGTACGAAATATACTGCATCATCGCGGAGCTGGCGAAGCAGGGCAAGAGCGTCATCATGATTTCCTCCGAAATGAGCGAGCTGATTGGCATGTCCGACCGGATTATGGTCATGTGCGACGGCCGGGTCACCGGCTTTATCGACGGCAAGGACGCCAACCAGGAGAACATCATGGCCCTGGCCACCCAGTTTGAATAAGGAGGAGAGAAATTATGGAGAATAAGAAGCTCAACGCGAAAGCGGTCAAGAATTTTCTGTCCAATAACGCCATCATCATCCTGATTTTTGCCCTGGCCCTGTTTGTGGGCTTTGTGGCCGACAACTTCTGGAAGCCTGCCAACTTTAGAAACCTGGTGGTCAATGTGTCCCCCCGGTTCATCATTGCCTGCGGCGTGTCCGGCTGCCTCATCACCAAGGGCACGGACCTGTCGGCGGGCCGCCAGGTGGGCCTTTCCGCCTGCCTCGCCGCCATGATGCTCCAGAGCGTGGACTACGCCGCCCGGGCCCTGCCCTGGATGCCGGACCTTCCGTGGTTCGTGGCGCTGCTGGTGGTCATCCTCATCATGGCTGTTTTCGGTGCCATCAACGGCTGCGTCATCGCCTTTTTGAAGGTCCCCCCCTTCATCGCCACGCTGGGCATGCAGACTATTGTCTACGGCCTTTGCTCCGTAGTGACCGGCAACGACCCTCTGGGCGGCTTCAAGAGCTCCTACTCCCGGGTGGCCCTGGGCTCTCTGGGCCCCATCCCCTACCTTGCCATCTTTGCCGTGATTGTGGGAGCCTACATGCTGTTTTTGTACAACAAAACCCGTCACGGCAAGTACATGTACGCCATCGGCGGCAATGAAAACGCCGCCCAGGTGGCGGGCGTCAACGTCCCGGCAACGCTGATCCGCATCTATGTCCTGGCCTCCGTCCTGTACGCCGTGGCCGGCTTCCTGGTGGGCGCCAAGGCCGGCGGCGCCTCCACCGCCACGGGCTTCGGCTATGAGCTGGAGGCCATCGCGGCCTGCACCATCGGCGGCGTGTCCACCAACGGCGGCGTAGGTAAGGTGGGCGGCATCCTCATCGGCGTGCTGGTGTTTGAGATTTTGAAAATCTGCCTCCAGTTCCTCCGTGTGGACCCGGCGTATACCTTCATCGCCCAGGGCCTGGTCATCATTGTGGCCGTGGCGCTGGACCTGCGGAAGTATCTGGCGAAGAAGTAAGAAGTCCCTTCAATTGGAAAAAACCGGGAAGGTCCGGCGCTTTTCGCGCCGGACCTTCTTTTCAAACGGGCTTTTTTGCTGTATACTGGGGACAAAGGGAAAAGGAGGGCGCATGAATGGAGGAGTACCGGGTGCTGCTTGCCGACGACGAGGAGGAAATCCGCTCCGGCATCAGCCGGAAGATCGACTGGGCCTCCCTGGGCTTTTGCCTGGTGGGGGAGGCAGGCAACGGCGAGGAGGCCCTGGAGCTGGCGGATCAGCTCCGTCCCGACGTGATCCTCACCGATATCAAGATGCCCTTTATGGACGGATTGGAGCTGTGCCGCCGCCTGCGGGTTTCCCTGCCGGGCGCCCGGCTGGTGGTTTTCTCCGGCTTCGACGACTTTGACTACGCCCGCCGGGCCATGAGCCTGGGGGTGTCCGAGTACATTTTAAAGCCCATCAACGCGCCGGAGCTCCGGCAGGTGCTGGAAAAGCTCCGGGAGCAGCTGGACCGCCAGCGGCTGGAGCGGCGGGACATGGAGACATTGCGCCGGAGGTACGAGGAGAGTCTCCCGGTGCTGCGGGAGCTGTTCTACACCCGCCTTCTCAGCGGGCAGATCCGCCCGGAGCAGGTGCTGGACCGGGCAGCCCGGTATGAAATCGATCTGCCCCAGGGCCTGTGGACCGCGGCCCTGGTCCATGTGGACGGCCCGGGGGACGAGGGGGAGCGGGACGAGCTGCTGCTGCTGTCCGTCCAGTCCTTTCTGGAAAAGCACTTTACCCTGGAGGGCTGCGCCGCCCGGGTGGTGCTCTACGGGGACATGGCGGCGCTGCTGGTCCACCTGGACCGGGAGGAGCGGCTGTATCCCCTGCTGGAGGAGCTGGAGCGGCTTTCCCGCCTGTCTCAGAGCTACCTGGGACTGCGGCTCACCGCCGGGGTGGGCCTTGTCTGCCGGGGGCCGGAGGAGCTGAACCGCAGCGCCGCCGGGGCCCGGTCCGCCCTGGACTACCGGGTGCTGGCCGGAGGAGGCCGGGTCATCTACATCGGGGACCAGGAGCCCCAGTCCGCCGCCGCCCCCTCCTTTGAGGAGGAAGACCAGCGGGCCCTCTCCGCCGCCGTGAAGCTGGGAACCCAGGAGCAGTCGGAGGCGGTGGTCCGGGAGCTGATGGAGCGGCTGCGCCACGAGGGACTGTCCCTTTCCAAGTGCGACCTCTTTTTGCTGGAGGTGGTGACCTTCCTGGTGCGGCTGACCCGGTCCGGGGGCCTCCCGGTGGAGGAGGTCTTCGGGGAGGGCTTCACCGGGGCGGTGTCCGTCTCCGGCTTTTCCAGCCTGGAGGAGCTGGGGAACTGGCTGGCGGAGCGCTGCGGGCGGCTCCACGACCTGCTGGGCCGGAGGCGGAGCGATTCCGCCTGGCAGATGGTGGAGCGGGCCAAGGACTATATTGCCGCCCACTATACCGACGAGCAGCTCAGCGTGGAGGCCCTGTGCTCCCACATCCATCTGTCCCCAACGTATTTTTCCACCCTGTTTAAACGAGAGGTAGGCATGCCCTTCACCGCCTATGTGACGAAGGTCCGCATGGACGAGGCGGCCCGGCTCCTCCGGGAGACGGACGAGAAAACCTACCGCATTGCCGAGGCCACGGGCTTCAGCGACCCCAACTATTTCAGCTATGTGTTCAAGCGGCACTTCGGACTGTCCCCGTCCAAGTTCCGGGCGGGGCAGAATGGGTAAAAAGGAGGAATCGCCATGACAAGAATACGATGGAAGGCTCTGCTTCCGGCCCTGCTGCTGGCCCTGCTGCTGGCGGCCTGTCAGGACGGGAAGAACGTCTCAGGCGTTTTGGAGGAAATCCAGACGGACGATGACGGGAACCTGACCGCCTTTGTTTTGAAGCCCGCCGGTTCCAATAAATCCGTGGGCGTGAAGATGGCAGAGGGCACCAAGGTCTGGCCCGTGGGAGAGGGAAGCTGGCCCAGCCAGGAGGCGGTGATGGCGGATTTCCTGGAGGACTTCCAAGTCGGATGCCAGGTCAGCGCCTGGTGCTATTCCCGGCGGGAGAAGCTGGAGACGGCGGAGGGGGAGCGCGTCCCAGCCTATTGGGCCCAGATCGTTGACATCACCGGAATCCTGGAGCGGGAGGCTGTGACGCTTCGGGACGGAACTGCCCTGGATATGCTGGAGGACCCTCATTTCCATGACCGGACCTACCGTCTGGCGGACGGGACGGAGCTTCTGCGGGTGAATGACGGCGGCGGGCCGGAAAACCGCTATGTGATGGGCCGGGAGAGCTTCGACGATCTGAGCGAAACGGCGAAGGAGAAGGTCCGGGCCTATTACGAGGAGCAGGGCCTTTTGTACGACGAGCGGGAGGAACTGGAAAAAGCCTACGCCGCCTGGAAGGAGTTGGGGGAGGACTTTGCGTGCCCCCTTGTGGGCCAGGACGTGACGCCCGCCGCCTCCAGTGAACGAATAATGTACTTCACCACCTCCGTGACCCTGCCCGCAGAGTATGACGAGAGTGTCGTTACGGGCCTGGAACTCTGCGACGCCTTCGACCGGGAGACAGGGGAGCGGATTGACATCCCGGACCTGTTTGCCGTGCCTTGGGAGGAAGTCCGCCGCCGCCTGCCGGAGCTGGCGGGCTGGCGCATCGACCCGGCTGTGGCGGCGGAGATGGCGGAGGCTCTGGAACCGGAGTGGATTTGCTTTGGCCAGAGCGAGCTTAGCGTCCTCTTCCCGGCGGGCAGCCTTCCCAGCAATGTTATCGGCCAGGAAGGACCGCCGGAGGAATGGAAGGAGCCCCAGGCGGCGGGCTATCATTTCAGCCTGGATTGGCAGAGTATCCCGGAGGGCTTCCTCCAGCCCTGGGCCATCCCCAAAGCCCCGGAAGATTCGGGCGGCGCGGGGTAAATCCCCCCGGGACGGTTCCGCCGGCACGCCAAAAAAATGCCGGAGCCCAGGCGCTTTGAGAGCCGGGCCATGGCCCGGCTCTGCTCTGCTTTTCCATGGAAAAGCAGGCCGTCTTGCAGGAAAGGGAGAGAACGCTATGAGCTTTTTCCGCCGCCTCGCCGCCCAATGGGGGGAGCGCTACCGCAAAATGAGCATCCAGATGGTCCTCTCCCTGTCCTTCACCGCCGTGGCGGCGGCGGGAATGCTGCTGATGAGCGTCAGCCTCATCTGGCGCTTTTCCTCCGCCAACGAACAGCTGGTGGCGGAGAACAGCCGGCGGGTGCTGGCGCAGGCCAACCTGAACCTGGACAGCTACCTCCGGCGGATGATGCGCATTTCCAATACGGTGTATTACCGGAGCATTAAGAACATGGACCTGGCGGAGGACGATCTGACCGGAGACCTGTCCCTGCTGTATGAGGAGAACCGGGACGACCTGGTATCCCTGGCGGTCTTTGACGGGGAGGGCGCCCTGGTCTCCGCCGTGCCCTTGACGGCGCTGAAACGAGAGGCGGAAACGGCGGACAGCGATTGGTTCCAGGCGGCCAGCCAGAGCATGGAGAATCTCCACTTTTCCACCCCCCATGTCCAGAATATCTTTGACGACCCGGACTACCCCTACCGCTGGGTGGTGTCTTTGAGCCGCCACGTCCAGCTGACCCGGGACGGGGCCACCGAGGGGGGCGTGCTGCTGGTGGACATGAGCTTCAGCGGCATCGAGCAGGTCTGCCGGGACGTGACCCTGGGCAGCGGGGGCTACCTTTACCTTATTGACGGGGACGGGGAGATCATCTACCATCCCCGGCAGCAACTGATTTACGCGGGCCTTCTGGAGGAGAACAACCGGGCGGCGGCGGAGTACCGGGACGGGAGCCGCCAGGAGAAGTTCCAGGGCCAGTCCCGGCAGGTCACGGTCAAAACCGTGGGCTATACCGGCTGGAAGCTGGTGGGCGTGGCCCCGGCGGTGAGCTGGTTTGCCGCCTCCCCCCAGCTGCCCCTGTTCGGCCTGACGCTTCTTCTGTTTTCCATCTTCCTGCTGGCTTTTTTAAATTTCCTGATTTCCGCCCGCATCTCGGACCCCATTCTCCGGCTGGAGCGGTCCATCCGGGAGCTGGACAAGGGCCTGGCGGGGGTGAAGATCGAGGAGGGCGGCTGCTATGAGGTTCAGCGCCTGAGCCACGCCGTTGCCTCTATGGTCTCCACCATGCGGCATTTGATGGACGACATCATCCGCCAGGAGGAGGAGAAGCGGCGCAGCGAGCTGGAGGTCCTCCAGTCCCAAATCAACCCCCATTTTCTTTACAATACCCTGGATTCCGTTATCTGGATGACGGAATCCGGCCAGCAGCAGGAGGCCATTCAGATGGTGACCTCCCTGGCCCGGCTGTTCCGCATCTCCCTGAGCAAGGGCAAGAGTATCATCCCCCTGGCGGACGAGCTGGAGCACGCCCGGCATTATATGAACATCCAGCAAATCCGCTTTAAAAACCGCTTTACCGCCAAGATTGAGCTCAAGCCCGGCGCCGAGGAGCTCTATACTTTAAAGCTCATCGTCCAGCCCCTTCTTGAAAACGCCATCTACCACGGGATGTCCAGCGCCGAGGACGACGGAGTGATCCGGGTCACGGCCCGCCGGGAGGGGGAGGATTTGGTGATCGACGTGGAGGACAACGGCCTGGGAATGCGGCCGGAGCTGGCGGCGTCCCTTCTGGAGGAGGACCGGCCGGAGGTGCGGACCAAGGGGTCCGGCATCGGCGTGCGGAACGTCCACCAGCGGGTGCGGCTTACCTTTGGAGAGGGCTACGGCCTGACCATTTTCAGCGAACCGGACGAGGGCACGCTGGTCCGCATCCGGCTCCCGGCCCTGAACCGGGAGGAGGCGGAGCGCCGCCGGCAGGGGGAGGAGCTATGAAGACGGAAAAGAGCCGGTTTATTCAGATTGCCATTCTGGCAGCCCTGGGAGCGGCGGCGGCGCTGTCCCTGGCCCTGCCCCAGCTTCTACGAGTGGAGCGGAGGGCCCAGCTGCTGTCCGTCTCCGTCATGCTCCGAGACACGGACAGCTCCGGCTGGACCGTGGCCCGGCAGGGTATGGAGCAGGCGGCGGACGAGCTGGGGGCGGAGCTCCGATTCCTCACCCTTGCCTCGGCCAACGACAGCGCCGAGCAGGAAACCCAGCTTCTGCGGGAGATCGAGGACGGGGCGGCGGCGCTGGTGGCGGTGCCGGCGGACCCGGCGGCGCTCTCCGCCGCCCTGGACCCCTGGCTGGTGGTCTGCCCTGCGGTGACGCTGGAATCCGCCATGGAGGGGGCGGCGGGAGTGGTATCCCCGGACAACGCCCTGCTGGGAAAGGAATTGGCGGCGGCCCTGCTGGAGGACTGGGACGGCGGGGAGGTCCTGCTGCTGGATACCGCCGGGCGCAGCTCCGGCGTTTTGGAGCGGATGGAGGCGGCGGCAGAGGTTTTGACCGGGGCAGGGGTTCCGTTCCGGCGGGCCGCGTCGCTGCCGGAGGAGGGGGACCTTCGGTGGGTCATGGCCTTTGAGCCTGCCGCCACCCAGCGCTCTGCCGAGAAAAACGAGGCGTTTTCCAGGAGTTTTGCCGTCTACGGCGTGGGGACCGCCGCGGCCATCACCGCCCAGCTGGAGCGGGGGAGCATCGCTGCCATGGCCGCCTGGAGCGATTACGCCGCCGGATACCTGGCGGTGCGGCGGGCAGTGGGCGCCGTCCGGGGGACGGACGGGACCTTGGCCCCCCTGCCGTTCTCCGTCTTGCGAAAGGAGGATATCTATGCGCCGGAGAATCAAAAACTGCTCTTTCCCATCATGTCGTCCTCCAGCCGGTAGGCGCGGGCTTCCCGCCCTGCTGGCGGCGCTGGTGCTTCTCTCCGGCTGCGGCGGGGGAAAAGACGACAGCCTCCGCATCGGCGCGGCCCTCTATACCCAGGACGACACCTTCATCTCCGCCATGGCCCAGGACCTGGAGGGCCTGGTCCGGGAGGCGGAGAGCGGCACGGGAAAGAAAATCACCCTCTTTATTGCCGACGGAAAAAGCAGCCAGAGCACCCAGATGGACCAGGTGGACCGCTTCCTGGCCCGGGGCTGCGACGTGCTGTGCGTCAACCTGGTGGACCGGACGGCGGCGGCGGTCATCGCCGACAAGGCGGAGGCGGAGGGGGTGCCCCTGGTATTTTTCAACCGCCAGCCGGTGGAGGAGGATATCCAGCGCTGGGACGGGATTTACTACGTGGGAGCCGACGCCCGGGAGAGCGGAGAGCTCCAGGGAGAGCTGGTGCTGGACGCCTGGCGGAGGGACCGGGAGGCCCTGGACCGCAACGGGGACGGCGTACTCCAGTATGTGATGCTGGAGGGAGAGCCGGGGCACCAGGACTCCCTTCTCAGAACGGAGTACTCCATCAAGGCCCTTACCGACGGCGGCGTGGAGGTGGAAAAGCTGGCCAACGAGGCCGCCAACTGGAACCGGGCCCAGGCCGCCGCCCGGATGGCCCAGTGGCTGGAGGAATTCGGGGACGGCATCGAGACCGTTTTCTCCAACAACGACGACATGGCCCTGGGGGCCATCGACGCCCTGGCGGACACACCCCGGGACCGCTGGCCCCTTATTGTGGGGGTGGACGCCACAGCCCCGGCCCTGGAGGCGGTGGCCTCGGGGCAGCTCTACGGCACCGTCCATAACGACGGCCGGGGCCAGGCCCAGGCGATTCTCGATTTGACCCTGGCCCTTTGGAACGGAGAGGACCCGGCTCAGGCGGTGGACCTGGAGGAGGGGCATTATGTGTGGCTTCCCTACAGGCAGGTGACGCTGGAGAACCTGGAGGAATTCTGGAAGGAATGAAAACAGGACCGGCCCATTTGGGCCGGTCCTGTCCGCTTATTCCGCGGTGAAGCGGAACGACGCGGTGTGGTCAAACGCCTCTCCCGCCCGGAGGACGCAGGAGGGGAAGTTTTCGTGGTTGGGGGAGTCGGGGTAAAACTGGGTCTCCAGGCAGAAGCCCCAGCGGCTGCCGTAGGGCGCGCCGCCCTTTCCGGCGGGACAGCCGTCCAGATAATTCCCCGAGTAGAACTGCACGCCGGGGAGGGTGGAGAGCACCTCCATTGAGATGCCGGTGGCGGGGGAGGCGGCCCGGGCGATGGGGCGGAGGGTCCCCGGTTCCCCTGCGGGAATCCAGTTGTGGTCATAGCCCCCGGCCTGGAGAAGCTGGGGGAACGCCTCCCCGATGCGTTCCCCGATGGGGCGGGGCTTTCGGAGGTCCATGGGGGTTCCCTCCACCGGGGCGATTTCCCCGGTGGGGATGGACAAGGGGTCCGTAGGCGTGTAGAAATCCGCCAGAAGCTGGATGGTCTGGTCCAGCACCGGGCCGCTGCCGTGGCCGGAGAGGTTGAAGTAGGCGTGGTTTGTCAGGTTGCAGACGGTGTCCTGGGCGCACTCCGCCCGGTAGCCGATGGTCAGGCCCTCCGCCGTCAGGGTGTAGGTAACCCGGACCGTCAGGTCCCCAGGGTAGCCCTCCTCCCCGTCGGGGCTGAAGAGGGAGAGGACAAGGCGGTCCTCTCCTGCGTCCTCCACGGTCCAGACCCGCTGGTTAAAGCCTACCAGTCCGCCGTGGAGATGGTTGACGCCGTTGTTGTTGGCGGCCAGCTGGTAGGTTTTGCCGTTCAGGGTGAATTTCGCCCCGCCGATGCGGTTGGCGTAGCGGCCCACCAGGGCCCCCAGGGACTTCCCGTGGGTGCGGTAGGGCTCCAGCGTGTCGAAGCCCAGGAGCACGTCCACGGGCCTGCCTGCCCGATCCGGCACCCGGAGGGACTGGAGGGAGCCGCCAAAGGTGATGACGCCGCAGGACAGCGCCCCGCTGCGCAGGGTGTACAGCTCTACGGCCGTACCGTCCGGCATAACGCCGAAGGGAATGGAATCCGGCATGAGAATACCCTCTTTCCGTAAATTGATGTCCCACCCAGCATAGCATATTTTTCAGCTCCGGTCAAAGGGTTTGTCATGAATGTCCCGGGCCGCTCATAAGCTTAACCGACAAGCGACCAGCAAAAGGGGGATCATCATGAGAAAAAGGGGAATCGCGCTGGCGTGCGCCGTGGTTCTGCTGACCACCGGAGTCCGGGCGGTGGAGGTGTCCGCGCCGTCGGCCATCCTGATGGAGAAGGAGACGGGGACTGTCCTCTATGCCAAGGACGAGCACAAGCAGCTGGAGCCCGCCAGCGTCACGAAGGTGATGACGCTGCTTTTAACCATGGAGGCCATAGACGGCGGACAGCTGAAATATGAGGACATGGTGACGGCCTCCGCCCACGCCTGCTCCATGGGGGGGTCTCAAATCTGGCTGAAGGAGAACGAGCAGCTCAGTGTCAGCGATATGCTCAAAGCGGTCTGCGTGGTCTCCGCCAACGACTGCGCCGTGGCGCTGGCGGAGACGGTGGCGGGCAGCGAGGACGCTTTCGTGGAGCGGATGAACCAGCGGGCGGCGGAGCTTGGGATGAAGGATACCGCCTTCCAGAATGCCACGGGCCTTCCGGCGGCGGGCCATGTCACTTCCGCCTATGACATCGCCCTGATGAGCCGGGAGCTGATTTTGAACCACCCGGATATCCGCCAGTATACCACCATCTGGATGGACACCCTGCGGGGCGGGGAGTCCCAGCTGGTGAACACGAACCGCCTGGTGCGGTTTTATGAGGGAGCCACGGGTCTCAAGACCGGCTCCACCGACAGCGCGCTGTACTGCCTTTCCGCCACGGCGGAGCGGGATGGCATGGAGCTTATCGCCGTCATCATGAAGGGGGCCACCTCCGCCCAGCGGTTCGAGGACGCCCAAACCCTGCTGAGCTACGGCTTTGCGGGATACGCCCTGCGCAAAATTGTCCCGGACCAGGCCCTGCCCCCGGTTCCGGTGGAGCTGGGCATCCAGGCCACCGTCCAGCCGGTGCCCGGCGAGGGAGGCACGCTGCTGCTGGAAAAGGCCAAGGCGGGAAACCTCAGCCAATCCGTAACGCTGGAGGAATCCGTTGCCGCCCCCGTGGCCCTGGGGGACCGGCTGGGAACCCTTACCGTTTTCTCCGGAGAGGAGGCCGTGGCGGAGATCCCCCTGCTGGCGGGGGAGGAGGTGCCCCGGATTACTTACGGCCAGATGCTTCTGCGCCTTCTGCGGACGGCCTGCCTAGCGGGATAAAGGGCGCACGTCAAGGGGAAGGAAGTGTGCGGGCCGCGCCCGCAGGCGCGATTTGGAGCGCGGCGCCGCAAGCGGCGGCTCTTGGCGCGGGGATAACTCCGGAGGGGCTTCCCGCGCTATTGGCCATTGAAATCGGGCGGTTTTCAGCCTGCTGAAAACCGTGTTCACAGAATGGGCGGAGCAAAGCTCCGCCCATTCTGTGAACAATTGGCAAATTTGGTTTTATGGATTGTTTTTTCCGGCGGAGTGTGGTATCCTTAACGTACAAGGCCACAGCAATTTAAAATGACAGGAGTGTTTTACTATGGTTAGATTGATTATGGGCATGAAGGGTTCCGGCAAAACCAAGCAGCTCATCGAATTGATCAACAACGCGGCGAAAGACGAGCCCGGAAACGTGGTTTGCATCGAGGCCAACCGCAACATGACCTACGATATCCACTATCACATCCGCCTGATCGACGCGCATGAATACAAGCTCAACAGCTACGATCTGCTCCAGGGCTTCATCAGCGGCCTCCACGCGGGGAACTATGACATCTCCCATATGTTCATCGACAACTTCTGCAAGATCGTGGGCAAGGACGTGGACGGAGAGACCGAGACCTTCCTGAACTGGCTGGACAGCTTTGGCGAGCGGAACAACATCAAGTTCACCGTCACCATCAGCGGAGACCCCGCCGCCGCCACGGAGGGCATGCAGCGGTTCCTGTAAAAGACGAAAGCACAGGGCCCCGTTTCCAAAGAGAAACGGGGCCCTTTCCCGTTGCCGGGGAAGGGCGGCGGCGTCCCGCCGGTTTTGCTTTGGGCGAACTCCCTTTTCAGATTTGGGCGGTTCCTATGCCATTCTTTAAGCTTTTCGTTAAGGCGCCAGAATAGGCAACGTTCCATAAGGAAGAGAAGTCCGATAAACTGCAATCTAGGGAAGCGCTGATGAAATCCCCACGCGCATCTTTACGCCATAAATTTCCCCCGGCCTGCGTCGGAAAACCTTGAAATCCGTTAGGATTCCTGCGGTTTTCTTCCTTGCCGGATGAAAATCTCCGGCACAAATCTACACATGTTGATTTCATCAGCGCTTCCCTGGTTTTCTATTGCTATAAGTCAGATTCGTGCATCAAACTATCCATATCAACCCGGCAGCACCACTTAACTTTTCGCCAATTCGGGTATTTATCTAAATCAATCTTCACTGCGGCGGCTTCTCCAATAAGGTTATCGGTTCTTCCAGCGTCATCACTGTCGTCTGAATATATGCTGATATGCATCCCTTCATAAAAAGCAACCGGATTTCCAAATGAATCGTTTTTTATATCATCTTTTGACAGCAGATAAACATCTTCGCTTACCATTTCATTAAAATCAATATAAATTCGTGCTTTATCCAATGATATCCACCCCTAACAGATATCGATTTGCCATTCTAATCATATCATAGCCAGCTCTGTGTTTCAATCTGCAATCTATACGAAATCGCCAAAGGCATATTCCGACAACACTGAAAGTAAAAGGGACTGGGCGAACCCGCACTTGTGTTTTCCGGCGAAAGCTGTTATACTAATAAAATCCATTGGTATGCTTAGAGCCTATCCCAAAATTATGCGTACACAGTTAGCTTGCATATTTCCCACCATACTTCGTTGATTTTCCTTGACGGGCGTCGGCCCGCCTGCGAAAAATCGCCTCGTCTGGCGGTCGGACAGCCGTTGGCGGCTTTGCCGCTTAGGGATGTCACATGCCCTTGGGGCAAAAATCCGGCGGCGCAATCTGCGCACGCCTAATTTCGGGATAGGCTCTTACTTCTTCATCAAGGAGCGCGGCCATGAACAACAAGAAACTCTCCCGCCTGCTGGAGCCTAACCTGCAATTTTACTTCCTCTGCCTCCTGGCCTTCACCCTGGCCGCCGTCACCGTCAGCCCGCCGCTGGCCCTGGCGGAGGGCGCGGCTACCGTTGCGCTGTACGCCTACTTTGTCCGCAGCAACAAAAAGCGCCGGCAAAGCGTTTTGCAGTATATCGACAACGTCACCGGGAACGTGGACACCGCCAGCAAATCCACCCTCATCAACTCCCCCCTGCCCATTATGGTCTTCCGCCCCGACACAGGGGAGGTGATCTGGAGCAACGAGAACTTTCTCCAGCTGGCCGGGGTCCGGGAGCACCTCTTTGAAATGAAGGTGGAGGACGCCGCGCCGGAATTCCCCGTCCAGTGGCTGCTGGAGGGGCGGCAGGAGTGCCCGGAGCGGGTCTGCATGAACCACCGCCGCTTCCGGGTCTACGGCAGCCTGGTCCGGGCCAAGGGCCGCAGCGGGGAGCAGAACCTGGTGGCGACCACCTATTGGGTGGACACCACGGAGATGGACCGCCTCCGGGAGGACTTCGACGCCACCCGCCTGGTGGTGGGCATCGTCATGGTGGACAACTACGAGGACCTGATGAACGCCTGCGCCGACACCCAGCGCAGCGCCGTCCTGGCCCAGATTGACGAAAAGCTGGGCAGCTGGGCCGCCGTGGGCAACGGCCTGCTCATCAAGACGGAGCGGGACCACTACCTGTTCCTCTTTGAGGAGCGCTACTACAGCCATTTCGTGGAGGAGAAATTTTCCGTTCTGGACGCCATGCGGGAGATCAAGGTGGGGGAGGGAAGCCATCCCACCCTCTCCATCGGCCTGGGCCGGGAGGCGGACGGCATCCCCGCCCTGTACAAAAACGCCGCCCTCTCCCTGGAGATGGCCCTGAGCCGGGGAGGCGACCAGGCGGTGGTCCGGGGAAAGACGGATTTCGCCTTTTACGGCGGCCGTGCCAAGACCACGGAGAAGCGGACGAAGGTCAAGTCCCGGGTTATGGCCAACGCCCTGGGCGAGCTGCTGGCGGACTCGCCGGACATCTACGTCATGGGCCACAGCTTTGCCGACATGGACGCGGTGGGCGCCGCCGTGGGTGTGTGCTGCGCCGCCCGGAAGCTGGGCCGGAGGGCCCAAATCGTCATCGACCTGGAGAAAAACGCCGCCCAGTCCGTGCTGGCCATGCTCCGCCGCCTGCCGGAGTACGAGGGCGTGTTCGTGAACCCGGCGGAGGCGTTTGTAAAGATGCGCCCCGGGACGCTTTTGGTGGTGGTGGATACCAACCGCCCGGATTTGGTGGAGAGCCCCCAGATTCTGGAGTCCAGCAGCCGGGTGGCCGTCATCGACCACCACCGCCGGGCCGCCAGCTATATCGAAAACGCCGCCTTCAGCTTCCACGAGCCCTACGCCTCCTCGGCCTCGGAGCTGGTGACGGAGCTTCTGCAATACCTGGTGGAGCCTTCGGCCCTTCTGCGGGAGGAGGCGGAGGCGCTGCTTGCGGGCATCGTGCTGGACACAAAGCACTTTACCCTCCGCACCGGGGGCCGGACCTTCGAGGCGGCGGCCTTCCTCCGCCGGGCGGGAGCCGACACGGCGGACGTGCAGCGGCTGTTCCAGGGGGACTTGAAGGGCATGGTCTCCAAGTACGACGTGATCCGCCAGGCGGAGCTGTACCGGCCCGATGTGGCCCTGGCCGTAGTGGGGCAGGACGGCGTGGACCGGGTGGCCGCCGCCCAGGCGGCGGACGAGCTTTTGACCTTGAAGGGCGTGAAGGCCTCCTTCGTGGTGTACCGCAGCGGGACGGCCATTCAGATGAGCGGCCGCTCCCTGGGGGAGATCAACGTCCAGGTGATCCTGGAGGCCCTGGGCGGCGGCGGAAACTCCGCCACCGCCGGGGGGCGCATCGAGAACGGGGACATCCTGGACGTGCGGGACAAGCTGACCGCAGCCATTGACGCGTATTTTGAGAAATAAGGAGGGCTGCCGGAATGCGGTTTTTAAAAACCTATGGGATGTGTCTGGCGGCATCTGAGATATTTCTGCTTTTGGGGGGTTATATGCTGTTTGATTTTCAGCGGCATCCTTTTCTCGCCTTTGCGTCGATTGCGTTTTTGGCGGCTGTTCTTATTTCGGTGTGGCTGGCCCAGGAGGAGCGGATAGACGCGCTGGAAAAGCGGATTCAGGATTTGGAAGTCCCAAAGGATTCATAGATTTCAAGGATAAAATAGACTCATAAAATAAGGAGAATGACCAATGAAAGTAATTTTGCAGCAGGACGTCAAGGGCCAGGGAAAGAAGGGCCAGATGGTGGAGGTCTCCGAGGGCTACGCCCGGAACTTCCTCCTGCCCCGGAAGATTGCCGTCCCCGCCACGGCGGACGCCATCAATACCATGAACCTCAAGGAAAAGGCCAAAAAGGCCGAGGAGGCCCGCCAGAAGGCCCTGGCGGAGGAGACCGCCGAAAAGCTCAAGGAGTGCATGGTCAAGCTCACCGCCCGGGCGGGCAGCGGCGGAAAGCTCTTTGGGGCCGTCACCACAAAGGAGATTTCCGAGGGGCTCCAGAAACAGTTCGGCATCGACATCCCCAAGCAGAAGCTGGCGCTGGAGGAGCCCATCAAGTCCTTCGGCAATTACGAGGTCAAGGCCCGGCTGGGTTTCGAGGTCACCGCCACGGTCTACGTATCCGTGTTCGAGGAAAAATAACGCCCGTCCGGGCGGCTTTGAGGGAGGCGGTTCGCCATGGCAAACGAAGACCTGCTCCTGCGTCAGATGCCCCACAGCCTGGAGGGGGAGCAGGCGGTGCTGGGCTCCATGCTGATTGACCCGGACTGCGTGAAGCACGTGATGGACCGGCTCCGGCCCGAAGACTTCTATCTCCGGCAGAACCGGGAGATTTTCGAGACCATCTACACGATGTTCTCCTACTCCCGGCCCATCGACGGCATCACCGTCTTCGAGGAGATGCAGAAATCCGGGCTGACCGACGACAATACCCGGTCCTACCTTGCCCAGCTGATGGAGATCACCCCCACCAGCGCCAACGTCATGGAGTACGCCGCCATTGTTCAGGATAAGGCTTTGCTCCGCTCCGTCGCCCAGGCGGCGGGAGAGATCACCGCCCTGGTGCAGGAGGGCATGGGCGAGGCCGGGGGCATTCTGGAGGCGTCGGAGCAGAAGATTTACGCCATCCGCCGGGGCCGGAGCGCCCAGGAGATGGTGCCCCTGCGGCAGGTTCTGCCCGACGTGCTGGACCGGCTCGGCGAGATGAGCGAGCACGAGAACCACTTGCCGGGCCTTTCCACAGGCCTGTCCGCCATCGACCAGAAAATCACCGGACTGAACAAGTCCGACCTCATCCTCCTGGCGGCCCGGCCCGGCATGGGCAAAACCTCCCTGGCGCTGAACGTGGCGCTGAACGTGGCCAAGGGGGGAAAAACGGTGGCGGTGTTCTCCCTGGAGATGTCCCGGGAACAGCTGACCACCCGGCTTCTCAGCTCCGAGGCCCTGGTGGAGAACAACCGCCTGCGCACCGGCCTCCTCCGGGAGACGGACTGGGAGAAAATCGCCGGGGCGGCCACGGTGCTGAACCGGCTGGATATCCGCATTGACGACAACCCCCTGCTGTCCGTGGCGGATATGAACGCCAAATGCCGCCGCCTGGACGGCCTCAGCCTGGTGGTGGTGGACTACCTCCAGCTGATGACCTCCGCGGGAGGGAGTGCCCGGGGCGGCGAGAACCGCCAGCAGGTGGTGTCCGATATGTCCCGGATGCTGAAAATTATGGCGAAAGAGCTGAATGTCCCGGTGATCTGCCTGAGCCAGCTCAGCCGCGCCAATGAGAAGCGGGACGACAAGCGCCCCATGCTTTCGGACCTCCGGGAGTCCGGCGCCATTGAGCAGGATGCGGACATCGTGCTGTTTTTGTACCGGGATGACTACTACAACGAGGATTCAGAGAAGCATAATATTGCGGAGTGTATTGTAGCGAAGAACCGCCACGGCGAAACCGGGAAGGTGGAGCTCCGCTGGATGCCGGAGTATACCCAGTTCTCCACCCTGGACAAGCGCTATGACGACGAGGACTGAGCTGCTGGAGCGGGCTCCTTACGCCGTTTTGCCGAAGCGGGGGGAGAGGGTCCTCTGCGCCGTGTCCGGCGGTCTGGACTCCATGTGTTTGCTTCATATGCTGGACGCGTGGTGCAAAGAGCAGGGCGGCGCGGTGTTTGCCGCCCATTTCAACCATCAGCTGCGGGGTGAGGCGGCGGACCGGGACGAGGTCTTCGTCCGGGAGGTCTGCGCCCAATGGGACATCCCCTTGACGGCGGGCCGGGGGGATGTTCGGGCTTTCGCTGGGGAACGGGGTCTCTCTCTGGAGGAGGCCGCCCGGAACCTGCGGTATGGCTTTTTGCGTCAAGCGGCGGAGGAGCTGCAATGCGCACGCCTTTACACCGCCCACCACGCCGGGGACAATGCCGAGACCGTCCTTTTGAACCTGGTCCGGGGGACCGGGCTTGCGGGCCTTGCGGGCATGGCTTGGGAGCGGGACGGAATCTGCCGCCCGCTGCTGGGTGCGGGCCGGGAGGAGCTGGAGCAGTATGCCTCCGGCTGGGGCGTTCCCCATGTGGAGGACACGACCAACCGCGACCCAGCCGCCGCCAGCCGGAATTTCCTGCGGCTGCAAATTATGCCTTTGCTGAAACAGCTGAACCCCAGGGCGGTGGAGCATATCAGCCAGACCGCCGGGCAGCTCCGCGCCGCAGACCGCTTTCTGGAGGACGAGGCCCTCCGCCGGACCGCCCAAGTAAAAGCACAGGATGGCCGCGTGGCTCTGTCCGGAGAGGACCTGCTCCGGGCCCCGGAGGCGGTGCGGCCCCGGATGCTTCTGCGGCTGTTTGACCTGCTGGGCGTGGGGCGGAAGGACGTGGGGGCGGTCCATCTGAACGCCATTTTGGAGCTGGCCGGGCGGACCAGCCCGGGACAAGAGGGGCGGATCAGCCTGCCCCATGGCGTAACCGCCCGCTGCTGTTGCCGCCGGCTGATTCTGGAGACCCGGCCCCAGGCGCTGACGGAGGTCCGGCTGGTCCCGGGGCGCCCCCTGCGCTGGGGGGATTACACCCTGACCCTTCTGGACCATCGGGAGGGGGAGGGAATCGCTTTGCGGGAAAAACTGCCGGGTGAAAACGGGACCGCGGCCGTTGGCCCCTGCCCGCCGGGGGAGCGGCTGACCCTGCCGGGGGCCAGGGGGGCGCGGAGCGTGAAGCGGCTTTGCCTGGATAAACACATTTCCCTGGCGGAGCGGGATCGCCTGCCTGCGGTTTACGCGGATGGGACCCTGGCCGCCGTGTGGCGGCTGGGCACGGATGCGGCTTTTGCGCCGGGGGGCCGGGAGCCCTGCCGGTTTATCAAAATCGAAAAAGAGATTATTGAGGAGGACGGACATGATGCGCAGTGAAATGGAGCAAGATATCCTGAAGGTG
>CAJUBX010000037.1 GCA_910585165.1 uncultured Oscillibacter sp.
GACAGTGCGTATTCCCTCACAGACGAACGCAGGAAGCTGTTGGAGGACGTAGCCCGCCAAATTGAGGAATGTGTCCCTGATTTGGCCGAACGTGTGGAGCTCTCCAGCCAGAAGAAGTTGGAAATCAGCGCTCCCAACGAGGGCGGGATGCGCTTCAGCTGAAACCAATATCGCCAAAGGCCGCTTCACAGGGAGCGGCCTTTTTTATTTCACGACGAAGGAGGAACCACTATGCCCCGATATTTTATGCAGGGCACCCGCCTTGCCTGGGCGGAACGGATGATGATGGACCCATCCCGAAATCCCTTTGACCGCTCTGATATCCAGAGAAGCAGACCGCAGGGCAAACCGCTTCATAGCAGTTCCGTTGAACCGTCTTCTACCAAGCAGAAGTTTCGGGAGGGCGGCGTATGACCTATGTGATAGAAGCGGTGCTGAGCAACCCCCGAAACCCGGAGCTGGGACTCAACAACATCAAGGACTTCATCAACCTGACGTTTTGCAGCCAAAAGGCCACCGTGATCACGGATTTCTCGGATTTAGAGCAAGTTGGCAGGGAGCACTACATAAACCTTCATGGCGGCTGCGCGAAAACAGAGGAATTGGAGAATCTGGATGGCTTCTATGACTACCGGAGCTACGGCGAACAGCGTCAGGCTGGGCCGGAGATGGGAGGAATATTATGATTGTACTACGCATATCCAGCGGCGGCAGGAACGTGGGAAGGCTGGAGCTTCCCCTGCCGCTGGAGGACTTCAAGCAGAGGCTGAACGATATTCGCAACGAGGTTCAAACGGATGATCCCCTTCGCGTTTTCATAACAGACTCTCCCATCCCAGCCCTGAGTTGGCATCTCCAGCACACAAAGCTGGACCAGGACGCCGTCCTGGAAAAGCTGAACCGGCTGGCGGAGGCGATGGAACAGCTGGACACAGGCGGGCTCCTCCGCCTGGACAGGGCTCTTTCTACCGAGTGCAGCCAGAAGCTGGATACGATCCTCCAGACTGCCGCCTCCATCCGGCAGAGCGATCCCGGCTGCTATGAATTCATTTCCGGCGTCATCACGGATCGTGCCCTGGGGCAATGGCTGGTGGACCACGGGCGGTTTGAGGCGGCGGAGCATCTCCGCCCCCACCTGAACTATGACTCGATTGGGGCCGAGTACCGCAATGCCCATGGCGGAACCTTTTTGACCAGCGGATATGCGGGCGTTCGGCCCGCAGCTGTGGAACAGGCGATGGAGGAAGAAGGTCCCCTTCGCCTGACACTCTCCTTCCTGGACAGCAGCGAGTCCCTCGGCCTCCCAGCTTCTGAAGAGGGAATGCGCCGTGTCAAGGAGAACCTCGAAATTGATGACTTTTCCAACACTGTCATTGCTGGTATCGAATACACGGACTCTTATTTGTCCCAGCTGATCCCCAGGGATTGCATTACCGTGGAGGACGCAAACGTGCTGGCCCTCTGCCTGGAGCAAATCGAAAAAGACGGCGATATGAAGAAATACTGCGCCGCGCTGAAAGTGGAGGAGCCGTCCTCATTTTCCGAGGCGGTCAACATCGCCATGGACCTGGATGATTATGAGCTGGTAGACGGGAATGAGCAGGAGTATGCCTTAGACGCCCTGCGCCGGATGGGGATGGGTGAAGAAATCCAGGAGGCCATTAAAGATTACACCGATTTTGAGCGAATGGGCCGGGACATGATGGAGGAGGACGGCGTGCGGCAGACGGGTTTCGGCCAGATACTCCGTCTCAGCAAGCCCTTCCCCAAACCGGAAATCGGGCCGATAATGTACTGAAAAACAGGAGGCAACTATGAGCGTCGACATTTACAGGGACAAGCTGCAAAACGTGTGGCTGTTCGGCAAGTCTGTTTTGTACACGACAGAACCCATTCCACGTGAGGAGGTCCCGGAGGGCTGGTACTGCTACGACCTGCGCGGCTCCGACGAATGCCCGGACAGGCCCCTCACCCTGGTGGACCACGCAAATCAGCATTTCGCGGGCCGCATCCTCTCGGACGTGCCGCTGAAAAGCGACCGCTCTCAGGGGGAGCTGGTCCCGAACCTCTTCTGGGCGAACGCGATTCCCGTCACTCTGGCGGAGCACTGCGCAGAGGAGGGCATCCCGTGCCCCAAGCCTGCGGAAGGTCAAAATAAGGAGTTGGAAACGGTATCCGCAGGCTTTGGCATGGCAATAAGTTTTTAACCGCAGAAGGAGAAGAACGATCATGATGACACTGCATATCCGCACGCGGGACCACAAGGAAACGCGCCTGGAACTGCCTATGCCCCCGGAAAAGTTCCAGAGGCAAATACAATCGGATTTTGGCACAGCCGGGCCTTTTTGTGTGGCCCACATCGACGGTCCCATTCCCAATATGAAAGGGCATTTCCAAGGCTTGACCGCCGCCGGCTATTCCACGCTGGTAAAACTGAACCGTTTGGCGGAAATAACGGACGGCATGAGCCTGCCGGAACGCTTCCATCTGGACAAGGCGCTGTCCACATCCTTTCCGCAGGGACTGGATACCGTACTCCAGACGGCGGCGCATATAAAAGCCACTGCTCCGGACTGTTATGAGGTCCTGCCCGGAATTGCCACGGCAAGGCAGCTTGGAGAATGGCTGCTGGAGCGGGGCCGCGTGGGCGAAGCTGCGGCAAAGCAGCTTCGTCCCCACCTGAATATGGAATCCCTTGGGCAAGCGTATCTCTTTGAGCACAAGGGCGCTTTTTTGCCGGAAGGCTATGTTGGCGTCAAGGACGGCGTGGAGCCATTCGATATATTTCAGTTAAGGCTTGGCTCCACCTCGAACAGCGGGGTCCTTCTCAGCCTCCCCGCCATAGACGATCAGATGGAAAAGGCCAGGAAAGAGCTGGAGGTGGAAGACCTCTCCCAAGCCGCCGTCAGCGAAATCCGGTTCTCTGTTTTCTGCTCGTATCTGGAAGACTTTCTCCCGCTGGACGGCATTACGTTGGAAAACGCCAACCAGCTCGCGGAATACCTCTGGGACCCGGAGACCGTCAATCCCATCAAGTTCAGGGCGGCTTTGGAGGCGGAACGGCCCGCCACGTTTTCTGAAGCGCTTGTCATTGCGCAGGGACTGGAGTATTACACCTTTGTACCCCAGAACCCGGCGGAATACGCGAGGGACAAGCTTCAGCTGGCCGGCGTGGACGGCAAGGCTTTCGACATCCTGGAGGGATACACGGATTTTGAGCGCATGGGAGAAGACATCATGAAGGCGGAGGGCGTCCGGCAGACGGAATTCGGCCCCATCCGCCGCGTCAGCGTGCCCTTTCCGGAGGAACCGGACCAGGGCTTTCAGATGGGAGGACCAATGTGACGGAAACCGCTCTGAATAGTAACCGTCAAAGTGGCGCAGCCGACAAGAAAAAATAGTAGACTTTCCGCAAAATCTGTGGTATGTGTGTTGGCTGCCAAGCCGATAGAAAGGAGCGAAACCATTGAGCATCAATATTTACAAGGACCAGATGCAATACGCCGAGCTGTTCGGCAAGCCCGTTCTGTACACCGCACGGAACATCCCCCGCGAGACGGTCCCGGAGGGCTGGTACTGCTATGACCTGCGCGGGAACGAGCGGCATCCCCATGCGCCATGCGTTCTGGAGGACGTAATCTCTTATGAGCGCCTCAGCTCGGTCCTCTCTCCCGTGCCGCTGAAGCGGGCCTCCACCCGGCAGCGGCAAATCAAGGACTCTCTCTTCCTGACTGGAGAGATGACGGACCTGAGCGCTTTCTGCCAGAAGCATGACCGCCCCTGTCCCAGCGATCCCCGGAAATACATTCTTCGTCCCGCTTCCAAAGAGGAGGCGGGATTCTTCTATTCTCAGATGGAGCCGGAACAGGACGAGACCCACGGTACCGTTGGACATCTTCGAATAGACTTCGGCAGTGGAGAGTCGTTCTGCCACAGCTGGTGGCCGCACAACGACGACCGCTTCAACACGCCGGAGTTCAAGGCGATTCTCCAGGAGTTCGTGGATGAGATGCGAGCTCTGGGTCCGCTGAAGGACCAGAAAACCATGGCGGGCTGGTGCTATCGGAACGCGGACAGCCAAATCGCGGAACGTCATTACGGCTTCGTCACGGAGACGGCGGACTACCGCTTCTGCCTGCGGTGCGTCGCGGAGCGGGACGATTACGCCTACCTCTACTGCTACGACCTGAACCAGCAGAAGCTGGCGGCGGCACAGGAAAAAGGCCCCCGCGGCCCGACAGAGCGGGGATTGCAGAAAATGCGGGACGCCGCTAATCCCAATCTTTCCCACAGCTACGACTGGTACGTGATGGAGTCCTGCAACACGCCGGGTGAGCAGTATACCGAAGGACTGTCCCTGGAGGAAGCGATCCGGCGTTACACCGCCAGCGAACACGAGGACAAAAGGCTGGGCGTCACCAAGGACGACATCTCTACCCCTCCGCAATCCAGCGAAGCGATTGCGGAGGGAGAGGAGGAGCAAGGGAGCGGGCGTAGTTTTGGCCGACAGGCCGAAACGGAGCATAGCGGACTTTGCGACGACGATGACCCGGTGGTGGCGGAGGCTGTTCCCCGGCTCCAGCAGATGTTGGAATCCGCGCCAATTGTCGGGCGGATCACCTTCATCAACGGAGATTCCAAGGAGTTCACCGACGCGGAGCAGTACCTCCAGGCTATTCGTGAGGAACTGCCGTACTACTCCGCCACGGGCTTCCAATATGAGACGCTGACCAACGCCCCGGCGGTTCGAAAGGCTGTGGATGATATCGTCTATGACCTGTGCGCGGAGGAAAATCCCCACACCCTGGCGGACTATGGCGGCACGGGCATGGCAATGGGATATGAGCCTGTGAGAGAAATGAGCAAAGACAATTTCTGGGAACTCATTTGCGAAGCAAGGACCCTCTGCGGACAGGATATGGACGCCTACGCCAGCTGGCTGAGAGAACAGCTCATGGAAGCGGGACCTCAGCAGGCGCAGGACTTCCACGACTTCGTACACGCCTACCGGGACCTTGCGTACCAGTACGGCCTGTGGAGCGCCGCGTCGATCATCTGCGGCGGCTGCACGGACGACGGCTTCATCGACTTCCGGGCCTGGCTCATCGCCCAGGGCTGGAACGTCTACCGGACAGCGCTGAACGACCCGGATTCCCTGGCGGACGTGGAGCCCCATGGCGGATACCAGTTCGAGGACCTGACTTATATCGGAAGCGCTGTGCTGGAGGAACTGACCGGGCAGGACGCCTATGAAAACATGGACTCCTCCGCATATAACAAGCTGGTGGTGGAGCTGGAGCGGGACGTTGTGTATGGCGAAGGGTTAGGATATCCCTATGAGCCAAATGAGATCGCCGACCGCTTCCCCCGCCTGTGCGCCAAGTATCTGCCGCCGCAGGACCTGTCCGCCATGATGGAACGCGGAAGCACCTGGAATCCCGGCATTCGGGAAATACAGGCGGCAAGAGCGGCAGGCCCGAAAAACGCGGTCATTCTCCGCCCGTGGGCAGGCGCCGCCACCCAGGCGGAGACGCCCAAGTCTCTCCCGAAACGCGACGTAGAGCAGGCCATCGCGGCTATGAAAGCGGAAACGTTCCGTGAGATTCAAAAAGACCGCATTTCCCCCGAGGCCCGGCTGGCCTGGTACTGGAGCTACATCGGCTCCCTGGACATGGCCCAGGAGCTGGGGCTGATCACCGAGACCCGCCGTCAGGCGCTCTGCCGCGAGGCGGAATCTTATAAGCCGGACTGCGTGGTCGCCGGCAAAAATCTTGAACAGCAGACTGAGGAAGGAGGAATGAGACTTGGATGACAACGAATTCTACGAGATGCTCCAGACTGCGGGAGAAAGGTGCTATAACATCAGCGAGCTTCTGGACTATATAGAGCCGAAATATCAAAGGTACGAGAATGCCATACGCTGGTGCGTCGCTGGCATGGCCGACTACGCCGCTCAGCTGGCTGCCCAGGGCCAGGAGGCGCGGCTTCCTCAGCTTCGCCGGCTCCGCATCGAAATGGCCGAGTTCTGGGGACTGACCGAGGATATCACGCGCAAGGGCTATGAGGAGATGATAGAAGGGCATAACAAGGCGTTCGACCATGCGGTATCTGAAGCCAGAGCCTCCGGCTGCGCCCCTCCATTGACGGAGCAAACCAAGAAAAATATCCTTGACGGGCTGGAGGTACATGCAAGAGAACTGCGTCATACCGACACCGAGTTAGAGGACAGCGCTGTTGAGTGCGATATTCTTGCGGAGGCATTAAAAGAAAGGTGGCAGATCATAGCTGCCCCGCCTGAGCAGACGATGGGCGGTATGTGCTGAAAATAGCGAACAAATCCAGATAGAAAAGGAGGAACTCACATGAATCAAATTCCAAAAGAATGGCTGGACTTTCTGCGCCGGCAGTTCCCGGAGGGCTGGCGGGTCAAGCTCCGAGAGATGAAGGACGACCCCCAGCCGATCCAATTGGGCAGTATGGGAACTCTTGACCATATCGACGACGCCGGGACCTTCCACGTCAAGTGGGACGATGGCCGGGAACTCGGGCTGGTGCTGGGCCGGGACAGCTTCTCCGTCCTGCCGCCGCCCGTCCAGACGCTGAAGCTGTACATGCCCATGACCATAGGCTACTTCGACGAGGATAGCTGCGAAGAAGAAACCGAAATGGGTCCCCGCGAGGCGGCGGGATACGTTGCGGAGGTCGTCGCGGCCCTGGAGAAGGAACGCCGCACGATGGAACATGATATGGATGCCCCGGAGGACCGGGCGCGGGGCCTGATGGCCTACTACGGCAAGGACGACGGTGTAGACCGCAAGGTCCAGTCCTGCCAATTCTTCGCCGAGGTCCGGGACGGGCAGCTCTGGGGTGTGGCGGAATGCACAGTGCAAGGCGGTCTGACGTCCCAAGAGCTGGAATCGCTGATGGAGTATGTCGGCGGTCAGGCCAGCGACGGCTTCGGCGAGGGCTTCGAGCAGCGGGAGATTCGCGTCGGCGGTGGCTCGGAGCTGTATGTCCACCTGTGGCAGAGCGAGGGCTGGAGCATCATGACGGAACAGGACCGCTTTGATCCCGAGTTCGCGCACAGGCTCCCGGACCGCTGCCTGTCGGTGCTTCCCTCCGACGGAAGCGTTATCTGTATCACGAAGGGCGAGAGCGGCTACCGTCTGTCGGAGTGGAACACAAGCGACGAAGAGAGAAACCGCCGTATCGCGGACTACCACAACCAGAAGCGGGGGATCACTCAGGCCCAGGAACAGGCCATGGTCAACGGCAGCCTGTTCGGCTGGGACACTCCCGCAGCGGACCCGAGGACCTATGAAAATAAACTTGCGGGCCCGCAGATAGGAGGGCTCTCCTGATGTTGGAAACAATTCAAGCGGCGATAGCAAGGGAGACCTTCATCCACTGGATCGAGGATATCTACAGGCCGTACATGGACGCGCTGCAAAGTGGCGGAAAAGTTCTGCGGCTCCATCATGACGGGAACATTTTCCCTGAGCTCGACATCCTGTTCTTCGGGAGCCCCAAGAACTTTCAGGATACGGTGGAAATCGGCGGGATATACGACCACAGGGCTCATTCCTTCCATTTCATGACCAGCCGGATGGCCTCCATTGTAGACGGCCTTTCAGAAGAGGAGCTTCACACTGGCAATGGGACCAGCGAAATCGTCTACGCAGAAATCCGCCAGTACGCGGAAAAGGCCGTCAAGGAATGGGGCTACCAATATACCATACAGGCAGACGCGGATTACGCGAAATTCTACCGGGAGGCGCAATCCGCGCTTCTTGCCATGACAAAATACGCGGCGCTACTTTCCTCCAGAGGGGATAAGACCACTGTGGGGGACATGCGTGAGCTGGCGGAGAAAATGCTCCATTTCTGGCGCGACCCAATCTATGACGTCTACGAAAGGGGCTATGAGGCAGTGGAACGGCAGTACCTGGAACAATTTGACCAGGCTTCCACAGGGACCTTTATGCCCGCGCACGCGGTCCAGTTCAGCGGCAAAGACGCGAAAACCATCTTCCGCGGGCTTGCTCTCCAGGCCATGGAGAGCGAGGACAACGAAGACGAACTCCTGGTGCGGCAGTGCTGCCGTCTGGCAAAGCGGCTTGGAGAAGAATATCCGCAGGAGATGGTAGCATTTCATGGAGATTTTACTCCGATCTACGACGAGCAGCTTGCCAGCCCTGACACACCCGAGGATGAATGTATATACAGGATCACGTTGTTTGACAAGCTGGCTATGCTGTTCGATTGCCCCGTCCCGGAAGAATGGGTCCCAAGAAAATGGAACGTCTACCACCTGTCCGGGACAAGCCTGACGTGTCCGGCACGGCTTTCGAAATCCATGCCCGAAAGCGGATATGTCGGGACAGTGCTATCGCCGTATGTCCTGATCCACGCCGGATCAAAGACTTGTGAAATCACAGAAACATTGAAAACGGACGCCCCCTGTAGTCTGCGTGAATTCCGCAAAGGAAATATTGTGCCGTACTGTCAAACGGCGCAAACCGCGGCCCCCTCTGAACGGGCGCCGAAGATAGGAGAATTGTGCTTATGAGCCAAAGCACGACAGTCAACCCGCGCCGCATGGAGGTCCTGGAGGGCTTAGCCCTCCAGGGCTGCGGCGGCTTCATCCAGGAACAGAAATCAGGAAAGCCGGACTGCCCTCTCATCAGTGAGAACGGCAACATCTTCAACCTGATGGGCATCGCGGCCCGCACTCTGCGAAAATGCGGACGCCAGGAGCAGGCGGAGGAAATGTGGGAGCGGATCATGGGCGGGGAGTGCCATGACTACTATGCGGCGCTGTATGTGATCGGCGAATATGTGAACATCACAGAGAAGCCTGAGCAGGACATAGAGATGGAAGGAGGGATGACCCTTGAATAAGGTGTTTCACGCGCGCGCTAGGGCCAACGGCGCGGAGGTGCTCCTGGACCTTCCCGTCTCCCCCTACGAAATGCTGGACGCCCTGGACCGGCTCCGGCTCCAGGACCCCGGCGGCGTGAAGCTCAGGATCGACGAATACCGCCGCTTTCGCTTCCTGGGGCCCTTCCTGACTGGGGAGAATCCCCTTCTGGAACTGAATGCCTTGGCGGAAAGGCTCTCAGAACTGGAAGGCTGCCAGGAAACAGCCTTAGCGGGCCTTTTGGAAATGGAGATTCAGGGGAAGAAAAATCCTCTGGAGCTGCCGAATTTGATCAACCTGGCTTACAGTACAAAGTCCTGCCAGGTGATCGGTGAAGCCCTGAACGATTTCCAGCTGGGCCGCTTCTGCGCCGAAAACGGCATCGTCCCGGACGTGGAGAAGCTGTCCGCCCGCGTCTTCGAGATGCTGGACTTCGAACAGATTGGACGGGATCACCGCCGGGAGAAGGGCGGCGTTCTCGTGGAGCGCAACGACAGCCATCCCGGCGGCTATGTGGAACGGTATCTCGAATTGGCGGAAGTGTATAAGACCCTGGACCTGACGCTGAGGGAGCCGGACTATGCGATGCTTCTGGACGTAAGCAAAAAGGCTAATGTTTCCCCTGGCTGTGGCAGCGGCAAAAGCGTCCTTCTTAAACTGCCTGCCACGCCGGAAGCCTTGGACGCCGCCTTGGACAGCCTGGGAATCTACGACTGGCAGGAAGCCGTGTGGAGCTGCAGGGACTGCCGCGCCCCCAGTCTGACGGACCTTGTTTCCAACCGGTACGCCTGTGGTTTTCTCAATCGTCTGGCGCAGACGCTGGCCGATATGTCCCCGGAGGAACTGACTATGTACAAGGCCCTGCTGGAAACTAGTGACTGCAAGAATCTTTTCTCCGCCAGAACCCTTGCGGAACAGCTTCCGAGCTATATCTTCTCCCCGCAGTTTACCTCCCCCGTCAGTCTGGCGGAGGAAGAGCTTGCCGTCATCCTGGGCGGGCCGGAAGCGGAGATGATCCGCAAATACCTGGACCTCCCCAGCTATGGGAAAGCCCTGATTGAGAAACGCAGCGGCGCCCTGACCTCCTACGGCCTGATCGAGCGGAAGGACGGCCAGCCGGTGCAAGCTCCTCAAAACGCGCGGCAGGAAGGAGGAATGACCCTTGCGTAGGATATTCCACATTTACGCCTCCCACGGTGAGAACGCCAGTGCCGAGTTGTACCTTCCCGCCACGAATTACGAGCTGCTGGACCTGGCGGATCGCCTCAGTCTGAAGGACGGGGAAACGCCGTATCTGAAGATCATGGAATACAGCGCGTTTGACTACCTGTCGGGGCGGGTCGCCGAGCCGCCGGATATCTGCCAGCTCAATACTCTGGCCCAGAGGCTTGCCGAGCTGGACGGACAGGACGCAGCCGCCTTTGAGGGGTTCGTAGGACTGGAAATACAGAAGAACAGCATCCCCATTCCCCTCACCCGTCTCATCGACTTCGCCCACAGCGGAAGCTGCTGCCATGTAGTCAACGAAGTGGTCACAGACGAAGAACTGGGGCGGTTTCTCGCGGAGAACGGCTTTGTTGCCGAGGCGGAGGAGCTTCCTGCCGCCGCGTTCGAGCTGCTGGACTTCACAAGGATTGGCAGAGACCACAGAGAGGCTAACGGCGGCGTGTTCACCGCCTCCGGCTATGTAGAGCCGCACTCGGAACCCTGTCAAATCAGCGAAACCATGGACTTTCAACTCCGTGAGCCGCCCTACACCGTCCTACTCAACATTTCCCCTTTCCCGGACCCGTCCAATCCCGGTACAGAACAGGAGGTGATCCCGATCCGCCTTCCCACAACGGATACGCAAGTGTGGGAAATTCCACTCTCGTTGGGCAAGCCGAATTGGAACGGCGTTATGTCCGCCATTCTGGACTGCCCGGTCCCCTCCATGAACGGGCGGCTCTACCTGGAGGAAGAGATTCCGCTGGTGATTGAGTGGTCGAAGAAGCTCCAGGAGCTGGATGGAGCGGGAGAGCTGCCGAAATACAAGGCGGTCCTGGCCGTGTCCGGCTGTGAAAAACTCACGGACATGATCTCCCTGGCAGACCGTCTGGAGGAATACACCTTCGATCCGGCCATCCATTCGGCGGAGGACGCCGCAGTGGATGAGCTGATCTGGCGTCTGAGCGAATCTGGAACCAACCTCCTGCTTCCGCACGTAAACCTCCACAGCCTCGGCTGCGCCCTGCTGGAGCAGAGCAGCAGCCAGCTTACGGACTATGGACAGGTTGGGCGGGTGGATGGTGAGCCTATTCAGGTCCCGGAGGAACAGCCCCGGCAAAGCGGAATGGAGGTAATGACATGAACGGTGACTTTTCGTACATACCCTCGCTGGAGGGCACTCCGGAGGAGCAGGCGTGGCTGCGGGAGCGGCTGGAGACCCTGAGCGTGCGGGAGAGCTATGCTCTCGCCGCCGTAACCTCGAAAACTCCGCCCCAAAATACGCGTGAGGCGATAGGGTGCCTCTACTCTCTGGACAACTGCAAGATCCGTTTTCCAACCGGGAGCTACAAGGAACTGGGAAAGTTCGCTCTGCGGCAGAACGGCAGCTTGCCGGACGAGGTCCTTCCCTATGTGGATCTTACACAGGTTGGACAGCAATACGAAGACGCCCACCCCGGCCTGTTTATCGGGGAATGCTATGTATGTTATCCGACTCGCGCGTCTCCCGCCAACTGCCAGGAAAGCGCTTCCCCCACGCTCGCGGACAGCGGTTGGAGCGTCAAGCTGAAGCTGGCCTCCCCCGCTGTGCCGGAGGGTGTGTGGCTGCGGCTGCCGGACTATGACGGCGTAACACACGAGGGAGCCGGTGAGGTTGAGCTGGCACTGCATGAACTGAAAGCCGGGTCTCTGGACGAGAGTACCTTGTTGGAGGTCCAGTGCATCCTTCCGCAAGCGGGCGATCTGGCAAAGCAATATGACAGCGTCAGCGATCTTGTCTGGAACGGAAACGATCTCGGCTTCATCCTGGATGAACGGGGCCAAGGGGAGCCCCACTGGATGGAGCGGTTCACCGCGGCGCTGGAGTATGAGAACTGTTGTACCCTCCGTCATGCCCTGGATATCTCCCAAAACCTCTCCTGCTATGAATGGGTCCCCCGGGACGGCTTGAAGGACTTCGCCGAGAACCATCTGCGCTCCTGCGGCGTATCGGAAGAATTGATTCAATCCGGCGCTGTCGACTGGAAGCGCTATGCGGAAGACCTTCTGGAAACCGCCGGATATCTGCTGACCAGCAGCGGAGAGGGCTACGTTACCCGCAATGCCCGGCCATTCAATTTCGAGTATTGCACCCAGGAGGATGCGGACAGCCTGACGGCGGTCAAGGGGGAATCTCCCACTCCGGAGCCTGTCCGAGAGGCATATGTCCTCCCGGAAAACTTCCTGGACGAACTCCCGTTCCTGGCCCGTTTAGCTGCCCGCACCTCGCCATATGAACGCGCACAGGCTGAGCAGGATATCCGGGAGGCGCTGAAAGGCCGCGGCCCGGAGGGACTTCGTCATCTCCAGGCGGCAATGGATTGCTCCGACTGCGCCGATCTGAAAAGCGCGGCGGAGATCGCAGAGGACTTGGACCACTACGACTTCATTGAAGTAGACGGCTTCCGGGAAACAGCAAAGAAGGAGCTGATGGCAAAGGGCCTGAGCGAGCAGGTGGTGGATTTCTGCTTCAACCTGGAAACCTACGCGGCAATCACCCACGACTTTGAAAGCATCTACCAGTCCACCAGAACTGGGTTGTACGTACACTGGAACTACTTCACGCCCAAGGAAGAACAGGGCGGAATGTCCAGTCAATCGATGTAGGAAAAAAGTGAGCGCCCGTAAACAGGCGCTCACTCATCGAAACTCAAACAGCTTTTCCGGGGGGATGTCCAGCGCGTTCGCAATATCCAGCAGTGCAATCACGCTGGGCAGCGTCTTTGCCGTTTCCACTTGCTGGATATGGTTCTTACTGTAGGAAGTCAGCTCCGCCAGCTGCTGTTGGGTGTAACCCTTCTTCTTCCGGTAGTAGAGAATATTCAGCCCGATCCTGGCCAGTGTCTCCTGATGCCTGTTGTCCTCCAAGATCCCGCACCTCCTTCTCCGTACTATTGTACCGAAAAGGATTGCAAAAATAGACAATCCATTTTCTTTATAAAACATGATTATATCTTGTTTTTCAACAGCATTTGCTGTATTATACAAGTAGAAGGAGGGATGCGGGCATGATGAGCAATGACTTCGAGAAGGCGTTCAGCAATTTTCTGGAGCGCCGGGAATATGACGAGGCGTCGAGCGCACTCTTCGCCATGGTCCGCATCGCCTTTCTTGCGGGCTGGAAGGCGGCTGGTGGAGAGCCGCCCTCTCCCCAAAAGCTCTTTGAGCTGATCCGCTGCGGAGCCGGCGATCCAAAACTGATCAAACCACAAGAAGACCCATAAATCACCAAGGGGCCGTTTTTCCGAAAGGGACAGCGGCCCCTTCTTTTTTTATGCCCTTTTTCGGAGATACGGCCCCGGAAAGGACGGAAATATGAAACAGGAAGAACTCTTGGCCTATCTGAAAGGAGCCTGCAATGGCCGTCAGCACACCGTGCGGGGCGCGGAGCTGGAGAAGGCGCTGAGTCTCAGCGGCACGGACCTGCGGAAGCTGGTGAACCGCCTTCGGCGAAGCGGCGTCCCCATTGCCAGCAGCCGAAGCGGCTACTTCTACGCCAGAACCGCCGGAGAAATTTATTCCACCATCCGCCAGCTCCGGCTGATGGTCCGGGGCCTGGAAGCCGCCATCCGGGGGCTGGAGAACGCGCTGGAGAAGTTCGAGGAGCAGCCTGAAGCCCGGCAGGGCAATCCTGGCGGAGAGGGAGGTGTCTGAGATTATAAATCCATTCATTCCCTGGGTAGGCAGCAAGGGAAAGCTGATCCCCTATATCACGCAGATTTTTCCGCCGGACCCCAAGCAATACCTGGACCCCTTCGGCGGCAGCGGGTCCGTGCTTCTGGCCCTGCCACCTGTCCCCGGCAGGCTGGATATCTACAACGACCTCAACGCCGAGCTGAGCAACCTCTTCCTCTGCGTCCGGGACAAGACCAACGTTCTCCTGCGGGAGCTCCAGTGTCTGCCCATCCTCTCCCGTGAGATTTTCGAGTTCTACAGGGACTTCGTGGACCATAAGGACGTGATCCTGAAAAACATCCAGGAGGAGTTGGAGGTGCTGGAGGACCCCGCCTGTTTCACGCCGGAACAGGCGGCGGAGCTGCGGCCCATCTTCCAGAAGCGGGTGGAGCTCTACGACGTGCGCCGGGCCGCGGCTTTCATCATGCGGGTTCGCGGCAGCTTCAACGCCACCACCACGTCCTTCGCCGTGAAACCTCTGCGGCTGGACCGTTTCCTGAGCCTGTTCCCACCTGCCGCCCAGCGCCTCCAGAATGTCGCCATCGAGAACAAGGACGCCATTGAGATCATCCAGGAGCGGGACGGGCCTGGCCGGCTCACCTACTGCGACCCGCCCTACTTCGGCGCGGAGCGGAGCTACGACAAGCGGATCGCCATCCGGTACCATGAGCGGCTCCACCGGGTCCTGCGCGGGTGCCGGGGGCCCGTGGTGGTCTCCTACAACGACCACGACTTCATCCGCTTTCTGTATGACGATTTCTTCATCCTGTCCTTCGTCCGGGACAATCCCATGGCAAAGCGGGAGGGCGCGCTGTACGGCGAACTGCTCATGACCAACTACGACCCCTCCCCCTTCCTGGCGGACCAGCTGACGCTGTTCCAGGATGTGGAGAAGGACAAACTCCGGCTCCGGCTGGTCCATACCCCTAAGCGCTCCATCATCACACTTTGAATGAAAGAAGGAGAAAGACCATGACATTTATTCTGGAACCCGGTAAAAAGGGCCTCCGCATCCGCCGGGAGATTGTCGACGCCAGCGGCTTCGCTGGAAACGAGGCCCTGGCGGTCCACGGCGAGGAGCACGCTATCGTCGTTTTAAAAGAGGAAATGACCGCCATGGAGCTGCTCCAGTCCATCCAGAGCCTGTCGGCCCTGGCGTCGGGCCTGATGGCCTGCCTGACCCATATCTGCGGTTCCTGCGGGCACTGCGAGGGCGGCTGTCCCTACGCCCATATCGATACGGAACCCACCCGGCCGGACGAGGCCCTGCTGAAACAGGCGGGCATCCCCAAGGACGCCAAGCTGAACGTAACCGCTGAGGATGGGGCCGTGATCTTCGAGGCCGCCGAGGGCCATGACCTGCGGGATGTGCCTCCGGAGATACTGGAGCTTTTCCGGCAGACGGGCGTCTGCCTGGACGTGCTGGACGAGCTGCTGGAAGGCGGGGAGATCATCTATGGCGGCTGAGTACCCATATGTATATCCCTACTCCCGCGCGGAAGCGCGCCGAAACAAAGAGACCCAGATGCATGAGGAAAGCCTTCGCCTGAACATCAGCTGCGCGCGGGCTATCGAGCAGGCTGTCCGTGACCATTCCGATGAAGAGGGTAAGGCGCTGCGGGAGGGCTGCGCACGGTCTGTTCTGGACAAATACGGCTTCAAACGGGTCTGTTTTGTTCTTTCCAATTCGGTGAAGGAAATCCCCAGGCAGTATCAGATCGACGACGAGCTCCGCCAGTGGGCCCGCCGGACCTCTGTGCCGCGGGACGGTAAATATAACCGCTATTACGTGGTGGATACCGCCACGGCTCTGCTGGAGAGCTTCACCCGGCAGACCAGAGACGCATACCAGGCGCTGGGGCTGTTTGGCCCGGAGCATCGTGTCTACGCTGGAGACTACGAGGGCAAGGTCCTAATTCTGAGTCCGGAGGCGCTGAAAGAGGAGTATTGGACCCCTCGCGACCAGCTCTGGCTGGCAACGGGCGGCGCCGGATGCACAGTGGGCAAGCTGGGCCGCACGGTGTTCGCGACTTGTCTCGGAGATGGGGACCAGGCCCGCTTTGACCGCTCTGACTTCATAGGGATTCTGGGCGAGGAATTCCTCCCGGACTGGGCGGCGGAAAAACTGGCGGAGCTTCGCGGGCCCAAAGAAGAACAGCCGGAGCAGTCCCCCGGCGGAATGGAGATGAAATAGTGTGAAAATTTCTTTTTATGTTTTTGAAGATTTCCGGCAGCGCGGCATGCCGGAGGCGGAGCGGTGTTTTCCCTCGATCAAGGACGCGCTTGCCTATTACCGGGACCTTCCGGCAGACGCGCCGAAGGAGCTTGACCTGACAAATGGGCGGCAGACGATTCCTCTGATCCGCCGGACGGCGGTGTATCCCAGCAGGACCGTCTGCGAAAATGTTCTCGTCACGGACCACCTCACTCGACCGCCCTGGCGGGGCGCGCCGGAGGTTTTGACGGCAGCCAGAAAATGCGTATCTGTCCTGAAAGTCCGCTACTGCCTGGACCGGGACCGTCTGGTCCCCAAGCCCGTCCCCCCGCCGGATGACCTGCCTCGTGAAAACTTTGGCCCGCCCGCTGTCCGGCGCGTCTACATCGCTGCCGTCGGCTGGCTCTCCCCCGCGGAACTGGAACGCCGCTTTCCAAAGGAAGGCGGCGCTTTTTCGTGTCCCCTGGTCCTGAAGTACCTGGCAGACGTCCAGACGGACAGCGGCCCCAGAACGGTGGAACTCACCCACTGGGACCTGCGCCGTATGGAATTCCACGCCGGTACGGTCGTCGGGACCGTAAATAAATAAAAGGAGTTTTTGCCATGAGTCCGAAAAAGAAAACTGCCCCTGAACCCCACACCAAGGAACCTCAGCCTATGGAAATCGACGTGAAGATCCATTCCCTCTCCACCAGCGGCTCCACCCTCGCCCGCGCCTCCGTCACCCTGGGCGGCTGCTTCGCCGTCCGGGGTATCAAGATCATGAACAGCACCAAAGGACCCTTCGTCTCCATGCCCGGATATCAAACACAGAAGGGCTTCAAAGACATCTGCTTCCCCTGCACGACGGACTTCCACCAGCGTTTCCAGGAAACCGTGCTGGCCGCCTACCGTCAGGAGCTGACGCAGATCAACAGCCCCAGGACCTGCGGGCAGTTCCATCAGAGAGAGGCCCCCGGTCCGTCCGGCGCAGCCGAAGCGGGACCCGCTCCCGGCCCCGAGGAGGAACCGAAGGAGAGGCCGTCGTTTGGCGGCATGACCATGTAGCATCCCAGGATCACAAGCCCCTTGGGCTGTGAAATATTTGCCTTTTTAAAAGGAGGATCCCAACATGAAACGCGTCTTATCCCTGCTCATGCTGGCGATGGTTTTGTCGCTGGCATGCATCCCCTCCGCCCTGGCGGCGGAAACCACATCCGTGTGCTATCCCACTTCGGTGACCCGAAGCGAGGACGGCAGGGAGATCCGCAAGGTGTATGACCTCGGCCCTAACGAGGACCCGGCGGGCATTTCCCGCTCCGACTTCCAGCAGGACGGCGTCCACTACACCCTGGTGGACCTGCTGAAGCAGGAGCTCCCTGAAAACGAGAGCCGCCAGCACACCGAGACGGTGACCCTGGAAAGCAAGAACAAGGACATGGCCTCGGTACTGGCACTCCTGCCCCAGCAGCGGGAGTTCGTCACGGACGACGGTCTCTCCGGCGTGCTCACCCTCCAGCTGGATACCGTACAGGTGGACGTCTCCGGCTATGGCAGCTCCACGAAAGCGGTGAACGTCACCCGCTCCTACCCCAATCTCGCCGGGCAGGACACCTCGTACATCCCCAAGACCATCCAGGACGGCGGACGCACCCTGACCCTCCAGGACATCAACTGGCAGACGGACAATACCTCCAGCCTGGACGGCTACGCCGTGGGGGACCGCTTCACTGCCGTAGCCACCTACAGTGGAAGCGCCACCAGCAGCTATGTGAAGGGCTACCAGGTGACCGCCGATTACGTGGGGACCGTCAGCCGGATCGCCTTGAACAAGACCCGGTATGTGGCCATCTTCGAGGGCGGCGCCCCCGCCGTGGACATCATTCCCGAGGAAGCTGAGGCCGCTTTCAGCTTCCATTTCAACTGGGCATACCTTCTCATTCCCGTGGGCGTGATCGCTCTGGCGGGCGGCGGTATGGGTACGGCCCTGCTCCTGAAGCGGCGGCATGAATCTGGTGAGGGGGAATCGTAATGAAAAAAATTCTGCTTCTAAGTATTGTGATCGCGCTGTCCCTGTCTGTTTACGCCGAGGCGCTGGAGTGCGTCGATGCAAACTCCATATCCCTCGCCTCGCCGCAAGCGGCGGGGCTCACTCATTCCGTTGCATCTCCTTTTCCCACAAAGTCTTACGACTTTGCGGGAACCCTTTTTATCGACGCCCCCGCCGGGGCAAACTATGGGAAGGCCACCTCCATCGAGGTGGCGCAGACCCGTGACAACGGAGAACGGAAAAATGCGGACATCAGCAAAAACGCCGCCCTTATCCCGCCCGGCTTCGGCACGCCCACGGCGGACCTACCCGGCAGCGGCGAGTACCTCACGCCGAACCTGGCCCCCGAGGCCAAGGCCGGAGTGGGCGCTGCGGTCAGCGGCACGACGTTCGCCGGAACGGTCCTGCCCCCCGCCAGCGGAAGCGTTGTCTTTGCTCCCTCCGGCGGCACTACGGCAGTCGCGCCCTCCGGCGGAAGCGGCAGTTCCGTGTACCAGCCCGGCTCCTCCACACTGACCACGACCACCAAACCCGCCGGAGCCAATACGGTCACCTACACGGACGTGACCGACGACCTCTATTATAAAGGCGGCTATCTCGGCAGGCTGGAGATTCCCACCATCGACCTGAGCGTCAAGATCTATCAGGGCACCGGAAGCTCCACCCTCGCCAAGGGTGTGGGCCATTTCGAGGAGACCTCCATCTGGGGAGGCAACGTCGGCCTCGCTGCCCACAATCGGGGGACCAACAATTACTTCGGGAAAATCCATACCCTGAACACCGGGGACAAAATCACCCTCACCACGAAGCTGGGAACAAAAACCTATGAGGTGACCACCGTCTCCAAGGTCAGCGAGACGGACCGGAGCAGTTTGGAGGAAACCGGCGAGAGCTGCCTCACTCTTTACACCTGCGTCCGGGACGAGCGGGACTTCCGCTGGTGCGTCCGGGCAACTGAGGTTGTATAACATGCTTCATTCTCCCGCTTTTCTTTCTCTCTGCAATTCTGTTTTCCCCATAGCTTTCTCCTTCACTTTCAGGTATGATGTGGTTGAACACCGGGAGGAACGGACATGACGGTCCGGGAGTTCGCAAGGCACCACCCGGCTGAGGCGGTGGATGTGATCTCCTCCGAAGGCTATGCCCACCTGACGGCCATGCGCACCTTGGCCCTTGCCAGGGGACAGCCTGACGAACTGGAGCTGCTGGACTGGGAAATCACGAACTCCAGCTTCTCCGTCGGCGTGTGGCATGTGCTGGCGGTGACTCCCGCTCTGGAGCAAAGTCCCGAGCTGGAACTCGCCATGGCCTGACCTTCCCGGAATACTTGAAGGAGGAACGCAGAGATGAAGAGGAAGGATATCGTCACCTTGATGGCCGGAATGGCCCTGGGAGCCGCCCTTACCGGCGGAGCGGTTGCCGCCGGGATCGTGGCAGAGCCGGCCTGGTCGCCGATCTATGTGGACGGGCGGCAGGTACAGATGACCGCCTATAATATCGCCGGAAATAACTATGTCAAGCTCCGGGATATCGGGCAGGCCGTGGGCTTCAACGTCTACTACCAGAACGGCGTGCAGGTGGACAGCGGCGCCCCGTATACCGGGGAAGCTCCTGTGAAAACAACGGTCTCACAGTCAACCGTCCCTTCCGCGGGTACGCTGCAAGTCAGCAGCTACAAGGGCAATACGCTCAAGGCAGGCGACCGGAGCATGCTGACTGTCAGTTCCAGCGGAGGAAGCCTCTCCGCATCCTCCAGCGATCCTTCGGTGGTCTCTGTAGAGCAGGTATCCGGTCAATGGGTTGCCGCGGCGAAAAACGGCGGAACCGCCATAATCACCGTTTCCAACAGCGCCGGAGAAAGCGGCAGCCTGACGCTGACAGTAGAAAACACAGAGTCCGTTTCCGTTGACTTAAACGCCAATATGGAAATACGCCAGGAGATGATCCGGCTGATCAACGAAACCCGCCGGGCCAACGGCGTTGGAGAGCTGGTGGTAAACGAGGCCCTTATGAATGCCGCGCAGGATGTATCCTCTCAGCAGGTCCGGGAGCATCGGCCCTATGACCACATAGCTCTCATCCGCTACGGCTGGCCCCACGCCGGCATGTACAACCTGACCGTGTTCAGCCCCAACGCCCACCCGGAGATCGCCCGGAAGGCTGTGGAGGATTGGGTCAATTCTCCCGGACACCTCGCAACCATGCTCATGGAGGAAGGGTCCTGCCTGGGAACCGGCGTGACCATCAATGGCCCCTGGGCCTACTGCTACATGGTCGTAGGTGATCCCACCGGACACAATCCTTATGAGTAACAGTAGTATTATTCCCTATGTGAAAGCTCCTCAGTAAAACTGAGGGGCTTCGCTTTTGCCCAAAACCAATGAAAGGACTTTTTAAACACATGAAAAAACAAAATCGCTCTCTGCGAACGCGCCTCACAGCCATGCTGCTGGCGCTGGTCTGCGTTCTCGGCCTGCTGCCTACCGCCGCCTTCGCAGCCGCGGACAGCATCACACTGAAGGAATTTGGCCACTCCGGCGTGGCGTACCAATCCGCCGCCCTGGGGCGCTGCACGCTCCATGAAATGTCGTTCTCCAACGGCGGCAAGATCACCACCGGCTTCTGCGGGACTAAGGGCGGCGGCATGGGCACTTCCCTCCAGGGCCAGACCTGGGGGAACAAGACCTCTCTCTCCAATCACACCGTGGAAACCATGATGGCCTATTACTACGCCCACTCCACCGGCGTGTTTACGGACACCGCCCATGCCCTGGGTGTGGATGACGTCTGGAGCGAGAGCTATCGCTGGTACATGAACGCCTGGGTGCAGGCTTGCATCTGGCGCTATAAAGAGGGTAGCCTTAACGATCCCGTCGTTTCCTGTGCCGAGGAGTTGATGGCCGTCTACAACACCCTGGAGGGTACCCATTATACCAGCATCGACCAGAAGCAGGGCAGCACCTCCTTCCGGGAGCGGACGCAGTTCATCCTCGACCTGGGCAGCCAGGGGGCCTGGGGGAAATGCCAGGTCTATGAATACCGCTTCACCGGCGCAGGCAGCGCCAACCACCCCGCTTCCTCTGTCCAGAAGATCATCCTGGGTGATCTGGTGGTAGAGAATATCCCTGACGAGGAATATGCCATCATCGTCAAAAAGGTGGACGCCACCAACCCCAGCAAAGGTC
>CAJUBX010000038.1 GCA_910585165.1 uncultured Oscillibacter sp.
GGCGGCGGGCCTCACCGCCCAGCTCCCCGCCGGGCAGCGGGGCTGGGTGATGGAGGCCCTGGGGGATGGGCGCATTGTGCTCCATGCCGCCAGCCCCCTGGCCCTGGAGGACGGCATCCTCTACCTGGAAAACTGCCGGGAGGTGGGCGAGCTGTTCCGTACCCGGTCGGAGCAGTACCAGAGCTTCTTTTCGTTGATGCTGGCGCTTACCGGGGCGGTGGGGGCGCTGTCCCTGGCCGTGGCCGCCATGCTGGCAAGGCCCCTGGCCCGCCTCTCCGCCGCCGCCAGAAAAATGGCGGAAGGGGACCTGGGCCAGCGGGTCCGGGTGGACGGGGACGATGAAATCGCCCAGCTCTCCGCCGACTTCAATGTCATGGCCCACCGCATCCAGAGGCAGGTGGCGGAGCTGAAGGCCGCCGCCCGCCGCCAGGAGGATTTCATCGGCAGCTTTGCCCATGAGATCAAAACGCCCCTGACCTCCATCATCGGCTATGCCGACCTTCTCCGCTCCCGTCCGGCGACGGAGGAGCAGGTCCGGGAGAGCGCCGGGTACATCTTCGGCGAGGGGCGGCGGCTGGAGGCCCTGAGCCGCAAGCTCCTGGACCTCATCGTCCTGGGGCGGCGGGACTTCCCCCTGCGCCAGGTGCCGCTGGATGTGTTTTTGAACCGGGTGGCCGGGGCCATGGAGCCGCCACTGCGCCAGGCGGGAATCCGGCTCACCGTCCGGTGCCGGAGCGTCACGGCGCGGATGGAGCCGGATTTGATGGAGACCGTCTGCGTGAACCTGCTGGACAACGCCCGGAAGGCCATGGAAAACGGCGGGGAGGTCCTGCTGGAGGGCTTCGCCGAGGAGGGCGGCTGCCGCATTCAGGTAACGGACCAGGGCAAGGGCATCCCGCGGTCGGAGCTGGAGCGGGTGACGGAGGCGTTTTACATGGTGGACAAGTCCCGGGCCCGGGCCCAGGGAGGCGCGGGGCTGGGACTGGCCCTGTGCCGCCGGATTGTGGAGCTGCACGGCGGGGAGCTGGAGCTGGAGAGCGAATTGGGCAGGGGCACCTGCGTGCGGGTGCATTTGAAAGGAGGGGAGGGGCCGTGAGAAACTGGAAAAACTGGCTCTTCCCCATCCTGACGGCCCTGACCGTAGTGGCGCTGGCGCTGCTGCCCCTGCGCCTTTCCACGTTGGAGGACGGCAAGCTCACCGGAACCGTCCACGTCGAGCCCCTGGCGGCGGACAATAACTTCCCCTCCAAGCCCCCGGAGCTTCCGGGGCGAATCAGGCTGCTGGCCCAATACAGTTCCGTTCCGGAGCTTTTAACCTTCGTGGGCCAGGAGCCGGAGGCGGAGAAGCTGGAGGAGCTGTCCGGCCAGGCCCGGGCGGACCTCCGGCGGCTGGAGGAGCTGGAGATTCTGCCGGAGAAATTCGGGACCCTCGACAGAGCTTTTGACGGCTCGGTTATCTACCTCCGGGACCAGCGGGATTTGTCCAGCGCCGCCTTTACTTTCCTGAGCACCTATGACGGCCAGAGCGGAGAATACCTCCAGCTGTACCTGGACGGAGAATCGGGGCAGATTCTGGGGATAAACCTGCGCTCGGAGCTTTTGTGGGATTTCCCCGCCTCGGCGGAGGATGCCGGCAAAGCCTTCCTCGGCAATCTGGGGCTGAACTATGCGCTGGCGGATACGGTCCAGCGGGACTTGGCCGTTTTCTATCTGGCGGACAGCAGCACGGTTTACTGGGTCCGCCGGCATGATGATTACCTTGGCATCACCCTGGAGGTGGACTGGCGGACGGCGGATGACCACGTCCGCGCCGCCATGGGCTACCCTCCCATGTCCGTCGTTGATGCGGATGTCAGCGTGGATGCCAAAACCATGCAAACTTGGTGAGACTTTGATGCAGGAATGTTTCGGTTTCGACGGGGACAGGCTTTAAGATAGAGGCAGTTCAAAGGCAAAGGAGCTGTTTCTATGTCCCGTTTTCATTCCTGCACCGTACATGAATTTCCCGTCCCGGACCGGGAGTATTACGCCGCCGCCCCTGCCCAGTGGGACCGGCCCGTCGTTTCAAGGCCCCGCCGCCCCGCGCCCTCCCGGGTCCGGCGGAGGTCCGGGAGGGCACCGCTGCCCCTCCTGGCCCTTCTGGGGCTGATGCTGTTTGCCGGGGGCTTCCTGCTGGGCCGGGCGGGGGCCGTCGGGGACGGGCTCTCTTCCCCGGCGGCGGCGCTCTCCCAGCAGTTTGCCCCCCTTCCGGAGGAGCCGGAGGACGGCGGCGGCCAGTCCGTCCGCATCCTGGGCGTGCCGGGGGCGGCGGCTTCCGGCGGGGAAGAAGGCGGCGCGGCCTCCAAGGAGGATTGGAACCTGATTCTGGTCAACGGGGACCATCCTCTGCCGGAGAATTTCCAGGTCCCGGCGTTTACCCAGCTGGTGAACGGCCACTCCATCGACAAGCGGGCCTATCCCGCTCTCCAGCGGATGATGGACGACTGCCGGGCGGCGGGGCTGGAGCCCACCATCTGCTCCTCCTACCGGATGTGGGAAAAGCAGGAGGAGCTCTTTGAGCGGAAGGTCCAATCCTGCCTTTCCCAGGCCGGGTCCCGGGAGGCGGCGGAGGAACAGGCCGCCGTCTGGGTGGCCCGCCCCGGGACCAGCGAGCACCAGGCGGGGCTGGCGGTGGACATTGTGGACAAGTCCTACCAGCTTCTGGACGAAGGGCAGGAGAAGACGGCGGTGCAGCGGTGGCTGATGGAGCATTGCGCCGAATACGGCTTCATCCTCCGCTACCCCACGGAGAAAAGCGCCCTCACCGGCGTGGGCTATGAGCCCTGGCACTACCGCTATGTGGGAGAGGAGGCCGCCGGGGAAATCATGAGCCGGGGGCTCTGCCTGGAAGAATATTTGGGAGACTAAACCGTCAAAATGACGGTTTACACCTTCTGCTTTTGGGACTATAATCAAAGGCCGCTGAGAAATCCGAAAGCGAGGTGCGTCCCCTATGAACAAAGACCTGACCGTGGGGAGGCCGGAAACCGTACTATGGCGGTTCTGCCTCCCCCTCTTTGGTAGCATTATTTTTCAGCAGCTTTACAACATTGCCGACAGCCTGGTGGCCGGGAAGTTTATCGGCGAGGAGGCTCTGGCCGCCGTGGGCAACAGCTACGAGGTGACCCTCATCTTCCTGGCCTTTGCCTTCGGGTGCAACATGGGCTGCTCCGTGGTGGTGTCCCAGCTCTTTGGAGCCAGGGAGTACGAAAAGATGAAAACCGCGGTGTCCACCGCCTGCCTTGCCAGCGCGGCCCTCTGCGCGGCGCTGATGCTGGGGGGAACCCTGGGCTGCGGGGCGCTGCTCCGCCTCATCCATACCCCGGCGGAGGCCTTCGGCGCGTCCAAGCTCTATCTGGACATTTACATTTGGGGCCTGCCCTTCGTCTTTTTCTACAATATTGCCACCGGGGTCTTCTCCGCCCTGGGGGATTCTCGGACGCCGTTTCTCTTTCTGGCGGCCTCCTCCTCCGCCAACATCGGCGTGGACATCCTCTTTGTCACCGCCTTTGATATGGGCGTGGCCGGCGTGGCCTGGGCCACCTTCCTCTGCCAGGGGGTCAGCTGCGTCTTGGCGGCGGCGGCGGTGGGCGCCCGGCTGCGGAGGCTGGAGACTTCCGGACCCGCGCCGCTGTTCTCCCTCCTCCTGCTGAAAAAGATTGCCGCCATCGCCGTGCCCAGCATCCTCCAGCAGAGCTTCATCTCCGTGGGCAACATCATTCTTCAGGGGGTGATCAACGGCTTTGGTACCGGGGTTATGGCGGGATACTCCGCCGGAGTGAAGCTGAACAACCTGGTCATCACCTCGTTCACCACCCTGGCCAACGGCGTGTCCAACTACACGGCCCAGAACATCGGCGCGAAAAAGCTCCCCCGGGTGAAGGCCGGGTTCCGGGCAGGGGTGAAGCTGGTGTGGCTGCTGAGCCTGCCGCTGTTTTTGCTGTACTTTTTCGCCGGGCGCTGGGCGTTGTCCCTTTTCCTGGACCATCCCACGGCGGACGCCCTGCGAACCGGCGTATACTACCTCCGCATTCTCTCCCCATTCTATTTCATTATTTCCGCCAAGCTGGTGGCCGACGGCGTTCTCCGGGGCTCCGGGCGGATGCTTCAGTTCATGGCCTCCACCTTCACGGACCTGATTCTCCGGGTCGTTCTGGCCGTGCTGCTGGCCCGGACGGCCCTGGGGTCCCTGGGCATCTGGTGTTCGTGGCCCATCGGCTGGACGGTGGCCTCCGTCATGTCCGTCCTGTTCTACCGGGCCGGCCCCTGGAAAAACGCCGGGAACGCAGCGGAATAGCAGGCCATGCCGCCGCCAATTGGCGCGGCCTCCGGGCAAAAAAGGGGAGCGGGGACGCCATAACGCGTCCCTGCTCCCGGTTTTATGCGTTTTCCAGATAGTCCGCCAGCCGCTTGAGCATCGTGCACAGCTGCTGCCGGGTCACCGGGGAGGACAGCTTCAAGTTGCCGTCTTTGTCCCCGGCGAGGATGCCGTTTTTCACGGCCCACTCCACGCCTGCCTTGTGGGCGGGGCTGGGGGTATTGTCCACGGGCTTCACCTCCTTTTCCTCCAATGGCCGGATATAGGCGGCCACCAGGGACGTTTTCCGGGTCCTCCGGCAGACCGTGCCGCCGTTGGACTGGCTTCCCGCCGCCCCGGGGGAGGTGTTTCCCTCGATGGCGGTGACGGTTTCGTTTCCGGCGAACTCCACAATGCCGGTGTGGCCGAAGCTGTATATAACGATGTCGCCCCGCCGGGGCCGCTTTACCACCTGGGACGGCCGGTTGGCCTTGTACCAGCCCAGCAGGGCGAAACAGGACGCAGTCCTGTACGGCAGGGCCTCCCCGGCCTGGGCGAAGACCCACTGGACAAAGGCCATGCACCAGGGGTAAGCGGGGCCGGAAACCTCCTGCCCGTAAAACCAGGTATTGTACTTGACGTTGTTGGAGTCCGGCGGGGATTCCGCCGTCCCCAGCTCTCCGGCGGCGATGGCCAGCACGCGGTCAGCCGTTTCCATTGCCGCCTCCGTCCGGGCCGCCCTGGGCCTTCTGGCTCTGCGTGCCAAAGTAAAAGGCGATCACCACGGCGTAGACCGTCATGAACTCCTGTGAAATGGCTCCCCCCAGGGCCAGGTAGGAAAACACCGCCGTCAGCGTCAGCGTCACCAGGCTTTTCACGCTGAGGAGCTTTCCCAGGCGCTCCCAAAAGCTTCTGCTCATCTGAAATTCCTCCTTCTCTCCATCCGTCACAGTCCCGCTTTTCCCAGCAAAAAGGCGATCACCGCCGCCGCCAGGGCCCAGACCGCCTTCTCCGTCAGGTTCTCCCAGCGGCGGCCGGGCTTGGCCTCCAGGGCGTCCACCTTGTGGGACAGGGCGTCCAGTTTCTCCAAAATCGCGTCGTATTTGGCGTTCTGGACGGCGTTGGTGGTCTCCACGCTGCCCAGGCGGTCCCGCAGCTCCTTGTGGTCCTCCCCGTTTTGCCGCCGGAGGTCCCGAATCTGCCCTTCCAGCCGGATAAGGCCCGCGCAGGGCTCGGAACACGTTTCGTTCATAGCTCTCCCTCCCAATTCAGTATACGCGCCCGCCCCGGAACAGCGCCCCCAAGGACCGGCGTTCAAAAAATCCCGCCCGGGGCCGGTTTGTTGCACCTCCCGGTGCAACTTCCGCCGGCGCTGTTCCATGCCGCCCTAAGGAGACCCCGTTTGCGCCAAATGTCAAGCCATGATTTTCACGAATATCTCCCTCTTTTTTCTCCACTCCCGCCATTGCTTTTGCCCCGGGACTCCGATACAATATGTAGCGGTCATTTTTATAAGGGGATGGAGGACATGGCAGATATGGAATTGGGTTACGATCCGCTTTGGGACGAGCAGGGGCGGCTGCGGCAGGGCTGCACCGTGGGGGAGGCGCTGGCCTGGATGACGAAGTTCGGAGGCCGCACCGCCGGGGAGTCCGTGTGCATCAACGGCGTGGGCTACAAAATCGGCCGCCTGCTCTATGGGCCGGAGCGGCCCTCCGTGGCGGATAAGCCCATCTCCCGGATTTATGACGGCTATTACCGCCAGCTGAATTTCAGCGTATAAGGAACCCTGGAAAGCGTGGGACGCGCGGCCGAAAACGCCGTGCGTTTCTTTTTGCCTTCGAAGCCAGCCCTTCTTTTCCCGGAAAGAGTATCGCATGGTTGACACAGGCGGCTTTTGCCGTTAAAATAAAAATGTGATATGATCGGTTAAATGGGAAAATAGCAATGCGCCCATTTTTCAACCGGCGGGGCATCCCTTCTTCCCCTGGCCCCGCCCTGCGCCCGCATCCTTTATGGAGGAGAACGCCTATGTATCATTGTAATCTGCGGCTTTACTGCGCCGGACGCCGGCAGGAGCTTTTTGCCCCCCTCAAAGAAACCGCTCCCGAGGCGCCCTTTACCCATACCTTCCTGGAAAGCGCGGAGCCCGACCCCGCCCTGGCCGCCCAGGCCGACGCGGTGTTTGCCGATCTCACGGGGCTGGACGCCGCCGGAACGGTCCGGGCCCTGGCGGGAGGCGGGGCGGAGGTGATTGCCCTGGGAAGCCGGGAACAGCTCGCCCAGCTGACGGAGCTGCTCCCCTCCCTGGCCGATTTTTGGATGCTGCCTATAAGCGGGGAGGAGCTTCGCTTCCGCTTTGGAAAGTGGCTGCGGGCCTGCCGCCGGGAAAAGGACCTTTGGGAGGCGCGGCAGTACCTGGAGGCCGCCATGAACAGCGTTCCCAACCTGGTCTGGTACAAAACCCGGGACGGCGTTCACGAGAAGGTGAACGACAGCTTCTGCCAGACGGTGAACAAGACCAAGGAGCAGGTCCAGGGGCGGCGGCACGCCTATATCTGGGATGTGGAGGCGGACGATCCCGTCTGCATCGAGTCTGAGCGCATCGTTATGGAGACGAAAAAGACCTGCGTGTCGGAGGAGACCATTCAGACCGGCGAGGGACTCCGGCTGCTGACCACCTACAAGTCCCCGCTGTACGATGTGGACGGCACCGTCATGGGCACCGTGGGCGTCGGTATCGACGTGACCCGGGAACGGGCCTATGAGGAGGAGCTGCGGCGGGAAAACCAGGCCCTGGAGACCCTGTTCACCACCATGGACTGCGGCGTGCTGTGCCACAGCCTGGACGGGCGGCGCATCCTCAGCGTCAACCGGGCCGCCCTGATGATTCTGGGCTACGAGTCCCAGGAAGAGCTCTTTGGGGACGGCTTTGCCACCATCGCCACCTCCGTGGCTGAGGAGGACCGGGAGAAGCTGCTGAGTTCCATCAAGTCCTTGAAAAAACCGGGGGACAGCGTCAGCGTGGAATACCGGGTCCGGCACAGCAGCGGGGACGTCCTCCATGTGATGGGCAACGTGAAGCTGATGGAGGAAAATGGAGAGCTGTTCTACCAGCGCTTCCTTCTGGACTGCACCGCCCAGAAGAAGAAGGAGCGGGAGGAGCAGCTGCGCAAGGACCGCCGCCACCAGGAGCTGGTCCAGGCCCTGAGCACGGATTATAACCTGGTGTGCTATTTCGACCTGGAGACCCGCCGGGGGAGCGCCCTGCGAACCTACGCCTGCCCCGCCGGCCTTCTGGAGCAGATGTTCGCCGGGGAATTGTCCCTGGACGTGCACATGGAAAATTACATACAGTCCTGCGTCTATGCGGATGACCGGGACATGGTCCGCCAGGTTTTCCAGGGGGACACGCTGCTCCATGAGCTTCAGGAACGGGGCATCTATTACCTCAATTACCGGGTTGTCTGCATGGGCGAGACCCGCTACTTCCAGATGAAGGCCGTGCCCATCGGGGACCGGGCCTCCAGCCGGGGCGTGGTCATCGGCTTTCGCAGCGTGGACGAGGAGACCCGTTCGGAGATAGAGAAGAAGAACCTTCTGGAGGACGCCCTGGCCCAGGCCAACCGGGCCAGCAAGGCGAAAAGCGTCTTCCTCTCCAACATGTCCCACGACATCCGCACCCCCATGAACGCCATCATCGGCTTTACCGCCCTGGCCGCCAGCCACCTGGACAACCGGGAACAGGTGGAGGAGTACCTGAAAAAAATCATGACCTCCGGCAACCACCTGCTCAGCCTCATCAACGACGTTTTGGATATGAGCCGCATTGAGAGCGGGAAAATGTACCTGGAGGAGAAGCCCTGTTCTCTGCCGGACATTCTCCACGGCCTGCGGAGCATCGTCCAGGCGGACGTTCACGCCAAGCAGCTGGAGCTGTATATGGACGCCGTGGACGTGGTGCACGAGGACATCTTCTGCGACCGGCTGCGGCTGAATCAGATTCTTTTGAACCTGCTGGGGAATTCTATTAAATACACCCCCGCCGGAGGCATTGTCAGCATCCGGGTGACGGAGAAGCCCTCCGCCCCGGCGGGCCACGCCGCCTATGAGTTCAGCGTCCGGGATACCGGCATCGGCATGAGCGAGGAGTTTGTGGCCCACATTTTCGAGCCCTTTGAGCGGGAGCGGAACTCCACCACCAGCGGCATCCAGGGCACCGGCCTTGGCATGGCCATCACCCGGAACATTGTGGAGATGATGAACGGCTCCATTCATGTCAAGAGCCGCCAGGGCGTGGGGACGGAGTTTACCGTGGACCTTATTTTCCGCCTCTGCTCCGACGAAAAGGAGTCCACCACCATCCCGGAGCTGACCGGCTGCCGCGCCCTGGTGGTAGACGACGATTTCAACACCTGCGACAGCGTATCGTGCATGCTTCAGCAGATTGGCATGCGGGCGGAGTGGACTCTCTCCGGCAAGGAGGCGGTGCTCCGCACCCGTCAGGCCGTCATGCGGCGGGACCTCTACAGCGTTTACATCATCGACTGGCTGCTGCCGGACATGAACGGCATTGAGGTCACCCGGCGCATCCGAAAGGAGTGCGGCGGCGAGGTGCCCATCATCGTTCTGACCGCCTATGACTGGGCCGACATTGAGGAGGAGGCCAAGGAGGCCGGAGTCACGGCCTTTTGCGGGAAGCCCCTGTTCCTCTCCCAGCTGCGGGACTGCCTTTTGTCCATTGTGGGCACGGAGGAGGCCCCGAAGGAAGACGGCGAAGCCGGCTTCCAGCCGCTGGCCGGGGGCCGCATCCTGCTGGCGGAGGACAACGAGCTGAACCAGGAAATCGCCCAGGTCATTCTGGAGGAGGCGGGCTTTACCGTAGACATTGCGGAGAACGGGCAGATTGCCCTGGACCTGCTGAAAAGCGCCGGGCCGGACGCCTACCAGCTGGTGCTGATGGATGTACAGATGCCCGTTATGAACGGCTATGAGGCCACCCGGGCCATTCGGGCCCTGGAGGACCCGGCTCTCTCCCGCATCCCGATTCTGGCCATGACGGCCAACGCCTTCGAGGAGGACAAACAGGCCGCCCTCAAATGCGGCATGAACGGGCACATTTCCAAGCCCATTGACATTGCGAAGCTTTTTGAGACGCTGAAAAGCGTGCTGCGCAGCCGGTAAATTTGAAAAGCGGGGAAGGGGCCGAATGGCCGCTTCCCCGCTTTTTTTTAAAAATTTCAAATGGAGGGAACAGAAGGACCCTCCCGGGCGTGTTAACAGTGAAAAGCGCTTTTCAGACGAAGGAAAGGAGGCATTGCCTTGACGGAACAGGAATTGAGCAATGCCATGAAAACATACGGCGACATGGTGTACCGCCTGGCCCTGTGCCGGCTGCAAAACGCCGCCGACGCGGAGGACGTCTATCAGGACGTGTTCCTCCGGCTGCTGGAGCAGCGGGTCTCCGGCTGGGACGGGGAGCATTTGAAGGCCTGGCTGATCCGGGCGGCGCTGAACCGCTGCGCGGACCTGGGACGGCTTCGCCAGCGGCGGGGAACGCTGGCCTTGGAGGAGGTGCCGGACATAGCCCGGCCCGTGGACGAGGAGGCGGCGGAGCTGTGGGACGCAGTGGGACGCCTGCCGGAGAAGCTGCGGACGGCAGTCCACCTTTTTTACGGCGAGGGCTATGAAAGCGGCGAGATTGGGGCCCTGCTGGGCGTTCCGGCGGCGACGGTGCGGAGCCGCCTGCGCCGGGCCAGGGCGGAACTGAGAGATTTATTGGGAGGTTTTAACGATGGAGAACCGCTATCAAAAACTGACGGAGTCTATCCATACGCCCGCCGGGCTGAATGACCGGGTGCTCTTTGAGGCCCGCCGCCGGGCGGCGGAGACGGGACGCGGGGCAGTCTCCCGCCGGGAGCGGAACAGCCGGGGAAGGGGTTTCCTGCGGACAGCCGTCTGCGCGGCTGCTGCCCTGGCCCTGGTGCTGGGTGGCTTCTCCCTCCGGCCCGCCCCCACGGCGGAGCCCGCCGGTCCTGCAGGGAGCGCCGGAGCAGAAGCAACGGGGCAGGAAAGCCCGGCCCAGGTGCTGGTCCCCACCTTCGGCCTGACGGCCTACGCCGCCATGACGGAAAGCTCTTACGGCCCGGCAGAGGACGGCAGCATTGCCTTTGCCTTTGGGGAGGGCTGCACGACGCTGGAGCTCGGCGACTTCACCGGGTGCCTTTTCCAAATCGACGGGGAGAACATCGCACAGGTGAGGATGTCCATCGACCGGGGCGGGCTGTACCGTTACCAGCTCCGGGACAATCTGACGGAGCAGCAGATGGCGGAGTACCGCCAGGCCATGGCGGACGGGAGCCTGGTTCCCGCCGCCATCAGCCAGCGGGACGATGGCACATGGTACATGCCGGAGATGACCGCCCTGGGTTCCAGCGTGGAGGAGGACTATGATCCCGAGGCCCGGTACGGCTTCTGGGTGCCCCCGGAGGAGATGGCCTATAATACCGGCCTGGGCATGACCGCCGAGGCAAATATGGACGCGGATTATTTCGACGGCGGGCTGCTGAGCGTGACGGTCATCTCCGCCGACGGGACGGAGGAGACCCAGACCTACCGCCTCCACAGCGGCGAGCTGAAAATGGAGTTTGCGGAGGACAACACCATCACCGTCCTGCCGGAGCTGGCGAGCCCGGAGGAGCTGGAGAAAAACCGCTTTATCTACGGCATCTACGCTGCGCCGGAGGACTGAGAAGCCATTCCGGAAGGGGCGGAGCCGCGCAGGCTCCGCCTGAAGCCCAGCATTTACTGGACTTTTTCGACAGTCTGACGGCGGCGCGGACTATTCCGCGCCGCCGCTTTTCTTATCGTATCTCTTACCGGGGCTTCCGCCCGGTCACAGCAGTCCCAGGCTTTTGAACAGGAAGGTATAACAGAACATCGTAAACACCGACAGCACCGTGCTGGCGCAGACCAGCTGCCCCGCCAGGGGACCGTCGGCCCCCATGGCCACCGCCATGGGATAGGAGGCCACGGCGGTGGGCGCCGCAAAAAGGACCATCAGCCCGCAGAGGCTCTGCCCCCGGAAGCCCAGGGCCGCGGAAAGGGGCAGGAATACCAGCGGAACCAGCACCATCCGCAGCATAAGGCCGAAGGCCAGGGGGCGGCGGTTCTCCCGGAACTGCCCCAGGTCCAGGCTGACCCCCAGGGAGATAAAGCTGATGGTGGTGGTCACCCCGGCAATGCTTTTTACCACGTCCCACAAAAGCTCCGGAATGCGGAAGGGCAGGGCCATCGCCGCCGCCGCCGCGATTGTGGCCCCGATCATGGGGTTTTTCAGGATGGAAAGGGGCAGCTTCTTCAAATCCGCCCGGCCGGAACGGTTCACCTCCAGGAGGATGACGCTCAGGGCGTTGGTCAGCGGCACCACAATGGCGCCCAGAAGGGCCACGGAGCCGATGTTTCCCTCGCCGAAGATGGACTCCGCCGCGGCGATGCCGAAGAGAATGTAATTGGACCGGATGGCCGCCTGGCCGATGGACGCGGCCTGGGCCCGGTTTTTCACCACCCTGGGCGGCAGCAGCAGCGCCGCCGGAAAAATCACCAGCACCAGCGCCAGGGACGCAAAAACGGCCTCCTTCAGCGTGAAGCTCTGGGAGAGGTCCGTCTCATAGATGTTCTTGAACAAAAGCACCGGCATGAAGACGCGGAACGTCAGCTTGTCCACGCTCCGCATGGCAGGCCGGTCTACCACTCCCGCCTTTCGCACGCCCGCCCCCAGCAGCATCAGCAGCGCCATGGGGAAAACCACCCGCAAGGCTGCGACAAAACTCTCCGGCATTGTACCGCCCCTTCCGCGTCCGCTTATTTTTGCATGATGTGAATGGCAAAGCCGCCGAATTCGCCCTCCAGGTAGACGTTTTTCAGCTTCCCGTCCTCCGTGTAGGCGGCGGTATCCATGTTGAAGGCAAAGCCTTTGCCCTTCAGCTCCTCCACGGCAGACTCCAGGTCCGGCGTGGACATGGCCACATGGCCGTTGGTCCCCAGGAAGGGGGCCTTCATGCACTCGAAATAGTCCCCGGCAAACTCGGACTTCTGCCCGTGGCGGGGCGTCAGGTTGAACAGCAGGCTCAGGAGATTTGCAAGCTTCTCCGCCTCGCCGGGATTCGGCGTGTTGATCCCCAGGTGGGCCAGCGCAAACGTGTTTTTCATAATTAGCTCCTTCTGTTTGAAAACGCCCGCCACCGTCCGTGGCGGGCGTTTTCCTCATAGAGTATACCCGGTTCTCCGCCAAAAAGCAAGTCAGCGGAACTGGGCCGCCGTGGGATTGTACAGGCCCACGCTCTCCCGCTTGGCACCGATGACGTCCTCCTCGGAGAAGGTCATCCACTTCACGCCCCGGCGGGTCTGGTACGCAAAGGCCAGGTGCAGCATGCCGTCCCGGCTCTGCATCAGGTAGGGGTACTCGTACTGGCGGTTGTTGGTGGAGTTTTCCGCGCCGATGAATCCCTCGCCCCGCTCCATCCAGCGGATCAGGGGGAAGGTCAGGCCGCCGTCCTCGCTGAGGGCCACCGCCACCGGGCACCGAAGGCCCGGCCACGCCGCCTCGTCCGCCCTGGGGTCCGGGGTGCAGGTGGGGTTGTAGGCGATGGCGATCCGCCCGCTTTGCAGCTTGAGGGCGCTGATGCTGGAGTTGTTGTTGGGCAGGGGCGTGGGCGTGGGCTCGGACCAGGTATCGCCGTAGTCCAAAGACTCGCTGCGGTAGATGAAGTCCGCCGAGCGGCTGCGCATAAAGGCCGCCAAATGGCCGTTTTCCAGCTCCACCACATTGGCGTGGACCCGGCCGTGGCTGTTGGGCATATCCACCCGCCGCCAGGTCTTACCCTGGTCGTCGGAAATGCGGAAGGCGGAGGGGTCCCCGGCCAGGCCCGCGGCGCTGTCCGTGCAGATCCATGTGCCGAAAATCCAGCGGCCGTTGGACAGGACCTGAATGGGCTGGCGGCAGAAGGTGCCCTCCTCGGGGAAGACCGTGTCGTATTCGCTCCAGGTCAGTCCGCCGTCGCGGCTGCGCTGGCGGCGGACCACGGAGGTAAACTGCATGTTGTCCTTGCCCTCCGTGCGGCCCAGCTGGGCCGTATACATGACCCACAGCTCGCCGTCCGGAGCCTGGAAGAAGGAGGGGTTGTGCTCGCTGCGCTGGGGATCGCCGGAGATGCGGAAGGTCTCGCTCCACCGGCTGGAGCCCTTGGGCAGACGGGAGCAGACGATGCTGATGTCGGGGCTGCCCTCGTAGGAGCCGGCAAACCAGGCGCAGATCATGTCGCCGTTGGGCAGCTCCGCCAGGGCGGGGGCGTGTGCGGTGGCATAGGGGCCGGGAGGCAGCATGGCCTCCACCGTGCCCATGTCGGGGTTTTCGTAGACGGTTCCGTCGGGAGTTAAACCGGCCAGGACGGGATAACGCATACTATCAGCCTTTCATATAAAATTCCGGGCGGCGGGCGGAGTGCCCGCCGCGCTGGCGGAAGGGACAGTCAGACGGCGGCCGCTTTTTTTGTCCGGCCCGCGTTCATGACCAGAAGCGCGATTCCCAGAACGGCGCCCACGGCGGAGCTGATGGGCTCCGGCGCAATCAGGCACAGCGCTGCGGCCAAAAGGCCAATCTGCTCCACCTTATTGAGGTTGCCCTTGAAGAATCCGGCCACCATAACGGCCAGGAAGTAGGTGCCGAGGGCCAGCTGGGCCACGGCAACGACGATTTCCATCAACGTGCCCTGCATCAGGATGGGGGGATTGTAGACGAAGACGAAGGGCACCATAAAGCCCACCATGGCGAAGGAGAAGCCCTTCAGGCCGGTCTTCATGGCGTTGCCGTCCGCAATGCCCGCCGCCGTGTACGACGCTACGCACACAGGAGGCGTAATCTGGGCCATGATGCCGTAATAGAACACGAACATGTTGGCGCAGAGGTTGGCGGTGGCGTCGGTCAGGCCGGTGGCTGTCAGAATGGGGCGGATGCAGGGGACGAACAGGATAACGCCCACCAGATAGGCCGCCACCGTGGGCAGGGCCATGCCCAGCAGCATGCAGCCCACCATGGCGATCAGCAGCGCCAGGAACAGATTGCTGGTGCCGAGGGAGCTGATGAGGTTGGAGAGGTTGGTGGCAAGAGAGGTCTGGCCCGTAACCACGTTGATGATGATGCCGCAGGCCGCCGTGGGGATGGCAATGCTGGCGGCTTGCTTGGCGCCGTCGATGCAGCAGCCGCCCAGGGCCTTGAGGTCGATGAAATCCTCTTTGTTGACGAAGTAGTTCACCACGTCGCAGGCGATGCAGGTGAAGATGCCCACCATGCCGGCCCGCATCAGGGAGGAGCCGCGGATGATCCAGATTACCAGCAGCAGCGCCGGCAGCAGCAGGTACAGCCGGGGCAGCACCTTGCGGTCCACCTGGATGCTGGCGTCCACGCTGGTATCAATGTTGGCCGCCCGCTTGGCCGCAATGCGGTCCACCAGGACGAAGACGGCAAAGTAATACGCAACGGCGGGCACGATGGCGGCAATCGCCACGCTCATGTAGCTGATGCCCAGCATTTCCGCCATGATGAACGCGCCCACGCCCATGATGGGGGGCATGATCTGGCCTCCGGTGGAGGCCACGGCTTCCACTGCGGCGGCCTCCTCGGGCTCGTAGCCGATCTTTTTCATCATCGGAATGGTCATGACGCCGGTGGTGGCCACGTTGGCCACGGCGGAACCGGAAATCATGCCCATCAGGCCCGAGGACAGCACCGCCGCCTTGGCGGGGCCGCCGGAGGACTTGTTGGAGACCTTCATACCGATGTCAATCAGCAGCTGGCCGCCTCCGATGGTGGAGAAGAACGCGCCGAAGACCATGAAGTAGAAAAGGGTGCTGGCGCTGGTGAACAGGGGCGTGCCGAAGATGCCGCTCTCCGTCATGACCATGCCGGCGGTGAACTGGTCCAGGAATTTCAGCCAGGAGGACTTGGGCTTGGTGTACAGGATGCCGGGCAGGTAACGGGCCGTCCAGGCATAGAGAATGAACACGGCGATGAAGGCCGTCAGCATAATGCCCAGCGTCCGGTAAACTGCCAGAAGCAGGATGACGATGGTCACAACCATGCAGATATAGTCCACCGTGCCCACAGGGGAAATGCCCACCACAAAGTCGTTCAGGCGCTCGTTCTGGGACACGACGTACCAGAGAAGATAGGCGATGCCCGCGAAGGCCGGAATGTCCAGCCAGTTCATCCAGGCCCGCTTGCCCATCAGCTCCGGGTCGGGGGTCTTCCCCTCCGCCTCCGCGGCCTTGCGGAGCTTTTTGCGGTAGTTGTAATCCGCGGGGAAATACAGGAATACCAGGGTCAGAGCGAATACCAGGTGCAAGGGGCCCTGGAGCATGGGATTGAGCTGCTTTACCAGGGCAATGTACATCTGGAACGCAAAGAACACAACGGTGACCGCGATGGAGAGCGCGGACCGTATGCTGAGCTTTTTGTTCGCTTCCAAGATTTTCTTCCTCCTCAAACAGAAGTCGCGCGTTGGGAACCGGGAGCCCGGGCGGACCCGCCCGGGCTCCCCCGCTGTTGTGGGGGCGTTCCGTCAATTCATATATTTGCCTCCGTTGACGTTGATCGACTCTCCCACGATGAAGGCGGACAGCTCCGAAGCCAGAAACACCGTCACGTTGGCAACGTCCTCCCCCCGGCCCAGCCGCCGCAGGGGGATGCTCTCCAGCACCTTTTCCCGGTATTCCGGGGTCCACTGCCGGGACATGTCCGTCTCTATGGGCCCGGGGCACACCGCGTTGACGCGGATGCCGTGGGGGGCCAGGTCATAGGCCAGTTTCTGGGTCAGGGAGTTGATGCCCGCCTTGGACACGCCGTAGGATACGGCAGCGTTGGGGTGGGCGGTTTTCCCGGCGGAGGAGGACATGTTAACGATGCATCCGCTCTTTTGCTCCAGCATGCGGGGAACCACGCATTTGCAGGTATAGAACACGCTGGAGAGATTGACGCGGAGCATGCCGTCCCACTCCTCCGGGGACAGCTCGGCAAAGGTGCGGCGGCTGTTGACGCCCGCGTTGTTTACCAGGGTGTCGATTTTGCCGTAAGCGTTCAAACAGGCGTCCGCCAGGCGGCGGGCGGTGGCCTGGTCCCCGATGTCCCCCGCCACATATTCGCAGCGGACGCCCAGGGACCGGATTTCGGCTTGCAGCGCCTCCAGCGCCTCCGCCCGGGTGCCATGGATGATCAGGTCCGCGCCGTTTCGGGCAAAGGCCAAAGCGATTTCCCGCCCAATCCCCCGGGAAGACCCGGTGACGATGGCGGCGTTTCCCTTCAGAAGTTCAGCCATAGTCGTTTGCTCCTGTAAGGGCGCGGCGGCTCAGGCATCGTAGGAAGCGCCGATTTCCGCGTAATACCGGACCGCGCCGGGGTGCAGGGGCGCGCCGTTGAACTGCTTGAGTCCGGCGGTCTGGGGGTCGAAATAGCCCAGGGACGCGACGGCGGAGGCCATATCGGCCCGGTTCTCGCACATGGCCTTGGTCAGGGCATAGGCCAGGTCCTCGTCCATGCTGGCGGGAACCAGGACGTTCTGCTGGGAGCCCATGGACTGGATGTCGTTTTCCTGGCCGTTCCAGGTGCCCGCCTCCATGGTGATGGGAGCGTAGCCCATCTTCTCCATGTTGGCCAGGGCGGCCTCGCCAAGCTGGACGAAGTGCATGTCGTGGGTCAGGCAGATTTCGGTGGTGGTGGACTGCCCCGCGTCAATGTGGTCGATGGTGGCGTCATACAGGTCGTCCTGGAGGCCGCTCTTGATAGCGTCGGTGCCCGTCTTCTCCCAGGAGGCGAAGGTCAAAAACTCGTCCACGGTGATGCCGCAGGCCTCAATGACCCGCTCGGCGGTCAGCTCGCCCAGGGAGCCGTTCTTCTTGGTGATCAGCTTGATGGGATACTTGTTTTCGATGACTTCCTCCAGGGTGGTGTAGCCGGTGGCGTCCACAAACTTCTTGGTGAACATGATGTTGGTGAAGGTGTGGCCCAGGCCGCCGCCCAGGCTGGTCACGTCGGTGCAGCCGCCGAAGTCATAGTCGCCGGGGGCCTGCTCGTAGCTCCACTGGGAGGGGCCGGCGTTGGAGACGATGAGGTCGCATTCCTCGTTCTGGATCAGCACAGGAGCGCCCACGCCGCCGGGGGAGTTGGTGGTCAGGTCGATGGTGGAGCCGGAGGGCAGGCCCTTCAGCATGGCGGCCTGGAGGGCGGCGGCCACGGTGTACGCGCCGGTGCCCACTTCCTGGGCGGCCAGGGTCAGGTTCACGGGAGAGGAGAGGCCGCCGTCCCCGCCGGAGGGCTGGGCGTCTCCGCCGGAGGGCTGGGAGGACTGCTGGCCGCCGCCGGAGGGAGCGGAATCGCCGCCCTTGCCGCCGCCGCAGGCGGCCAGACTGAGCACCATCGCAAGGGTCAGAATCAGAGCAAATACTTTTTTCATGGTGTTTCTTCCTTTCAAATTTTTGGGTCCTATTCTTCACCGGCGCTGCCGGTCAAAGACTGGCTATTATTATGCGTCCGCCTTGGCGTTGGCCATGCGGATGCCGTAGTCCATGGCGTTCACCAGGCTGAGCTCGTTGGCGTGCCCGTCTCCCGCATGGCCGAAGCCCGTGCCGTGGTCCACGCTGGCCCGGATGATGGGCAGGCCCAGAGTGACGTTGACTCCCGCCACCGCGTCCCAGTGGCCCTCCGCCTTGTTGTAGACAAAGCCCTTGACCTTCAGGGGGATATGGCCCTGGTCGTGGTACATGACTACCACGATGTCGTACCAGCCGCCCAGCGCTTTGGAGAAGACGGTGTCCGGCGGGGTGGGCTTCTTTTCGGGAATGATGATGCCCTCGGCCATGGCGGCGTCGATGGCGGGCTGGATTTCCTCAATCTCCTCCCGGCCGAACATGCCGTTTTCCCCGCAGTGGGGATTCAATCCGGCCACGGCGATTTTGGGCTCCTTGATGCCGATGGCCTTGCAGCCCTCGTTGGCAATCCGGATAACGTCCAGCACCCGGTCCTTCTTCACCCGGTCGCAGGCCTCCCGCAGGGAGACGTGGGTGGAGACGTGGACCACCCGCAGATCCTCGTGGGCCAGCATCATGGTGTACTTGGAGGTCTTGGTGTAGTCGGCGTAAATCTCGGTGTGCCCGCTGTAGTGGTGCCCCGCCATATTGATGGCTTCCTTGCTCAGGGCGTTGGTGACGGTGGCGTCCACCTCTCCGTTCATCGCCAGCTCAATGACCTTCTTCACATACTGGAACGCGGCCTCGCCGCCAAGAGCTGTCGCCCCCAGGCCGAAGGGCTTGGGATTTTCGGCGCTGCCGGGGATGTCCTCCGCCTTGATAAGCCCCAAGTCGTACACGTCGATGACGCCGTACTCGTAGTTTGCCTCGCCTACGGCGTGGATGCTGCGGATTTTGACGCTGATGCCGGAGACCTTTTCGGCAGCCTTGGCGGCGTATTCCATGGCGGCCGCGTCGCCGATCACCAGGGGGCGGCAGCGGTCGTAGACCGCCCGGTCCGCCAGGGCCTTGACGGTGATCTCCGGCCCGTTTCCAAAGGGATCGCCCATCGTGATGCCCAGAATCGGTTTGTTCATGGCTGAGATACCTCCTATTCCATCAATGCAGGCCGTTGGCCTTGCAGATTTCCAGGGTCTTTTTCAGCTGCTCCATGCCCTCGGCGGAGAGCTTGCAGAAGGGCTTGCGGCAGTCGCCCACCGGATTGCCCAGCAGCCCGGCGGCAATCTTGATGATGGTATTGGGATTGCCGTACTTGAAGCAGCTGCGGAAGATGCGGATGCTGTCCTGGGCCCGCTTGGCCCGCTCCAGGTCCCCGGCGGCCCAGGCCTCGTAAATCTCCACCATGGTGTGGGGGAACACGTTGGCGCATCCGGCCACGCCGCCCCTGCCGCCGAAAAGCAGGATGGGAAGAATCAGGGAGTCGTTTCCGGAGAGGACGCTGAACTCCTTGTCCAGGCCCTCCGTCAGCTCCACATACTGCTTTAAGTTGTCGAAATTGCCGCTGGAGTCCTTGGCGCCCACAATGTTCGGCGCGTCCTTGGCCAGGCGGGCCACCGTGGCGGGAGCCAGGGCGTTGCCCGTCCGGGCCGGAATGTTGTAAAGCACGATGGGCAGGTCCACCGCGGCGGCGACCTCCATGTAGTGGGCGTACAGCTCCTCCTGGGAGGCGGCGGCAAAGGAGGGCGTAATGACGGACAGCACGTCCGCCCCCAGGGCCTCGGCCCGCTTGCTCAAAAGAACGGTCTCCCGGGTGGTGACGCAGCCGGACCCGGCGTAAACGGGGACGCGGCCCGCGGTCTCCTCCACCACGATTTCCAAAATCCGCTCCTTTTCGGAAAAGCTCAGGGCGTAGGCCTCGCCGTTGGTGCCGAAGGGGAAGACGCCGTGGACGCCCGCGCCGATTTCCCGGTTGACCTGGTTGCGAAGCTCCTGCTCATTGATGGACTCATCGGCGTTCATAGGGGTCAGAATCGGGGGGATGATGCCTTTGATCGCGACGTTTTTCATGTTCGCACGCTCCTTATTAAAATTCCTTTACAGGACTTCCTGATAAATCCTCCGGGCGTCTTCCGCCGTAACCGTCCGCATGTTGTTCACCAGCAGCCTGGTAACCTCCATGCCGGAGGACACCAGCGCTTCCAAATCCTCCCGGGGCACGCCGAACTCCGTCAGGCTGGTGGGGATGTCCAGGTGCTTCACGATCTCCTCCAGCCGGGTGATGACGGCGGCGCTCTTTTCCGCCTCGCCGGAGGCGCTTCCTCTCAGGCAGCGGTCATACGCCTTCGCCAGCAGGGGGCGGCAGGCGGACTCGTTGAAGCGCATCACCGGAGCCAGCAAAATGGCGTTGGACACGCCGTGGGCGATGTGGTACTTTCCGCCCAGGGGATAGCTCAGGGCATGGACGGCGGTGGTGCCGGAGGCGGTGATGGCCACTCCGGCGTAAAAGCTGGCCAGGAGCATGGTGTTTTTGGCGTCCATGGCCTCCGGGTCGTCGCAGGCCCGCTCGATGTTGTTCAGGATCATATCCAGCGCCTGGAGGGCGAAGACGTCGCTGAAGGGATTGGCCTTGTTGCTGGTGTAGCACTCGATGGCGTGGGCCAGGGCGTCCACCCCGGTGGCGGCGGCAATTTTCCGGGGGAGCTTTTTAATCATGACCGCGTCCAGGATGACGTAGTCCGCGATCATTTCCGTGTTGACGATGCCCACCTTCAGCTGCTTTTCCGGCACGGCCACAATGGCGTTGGGCGTGGCCTCGGAGCCGGTCCCGGCGGTGGTGGGGATCATCAGGGTCTTCATGCACTTCCGGGCCCGGCCGGGCTCGTCCAGCAGCTCCTTGATCCCGTACTCCCCGGTCATCAGGATGCTGGCCAGCTTGGCGGTGTCCATGACGCTGCCGCCGCCCACGGCCATGATGAAGTCCGCGCCGCACTCCTTGCA
>CAJUBX010000039.1 GCA_910585165.1 uncultured Oscillibacter sp.
CACTGTGCCTTTCTCTGTCTTCGACTTCCTTTAACTGCGCTTTTGGACACTCCTTCACGGCGGAACCCCCTTGACTTTTCGCCTCAAAGCGTGGATAATGGCAATATCTATCTGCCAAACCCGCCGGGCCTGCCCGGCTTGATATGGAGGTCTACCTATGGCTACCGACGGCCGCTTTTTCGAAGACATGGAGGCCCGCATCCCTAAAGGAACGGTCCGCACCCGCTTTGCCCCCTCTCCCACGGGCTACATGCATGTGGGCAATCTCCGCACCGCCCTGTACACCTGGCTTATTGCCCGGCATCACCACGGCGCCTTTATCCTCCGCATCGAGGATACCGACCAGGGCCGCCTGGTGGAGGGCGCTACCGGCGTTATCTACCGCACCATGGCGGAGTGCGGCCTGACCCACGACGAGGGACCCGATGTGGGCGGCCCTGTGGGTCCCTACATCCAGTCGGAGCGCCGGGACCTGTACGGCAAGTACGCCAAGCTGCTGGTGGACAAAGGCGCGGCCTACTACTGCTTCTGCGAGAAAACCGAATCCGGGGAGGACAGCGGCGACTTCGGCCGCGCCGCCGACCCCTGCCGCAGCCTCTCCCAGGAGGAAATCGACGCCAACCTGATGGCAGGCATGCCCTACGTTATCCGCCAGCGCATTCCCCAGGAGGGAACCACCACATTCCACGACGTCAGCTTCGGGGACATCACCGTGGAGAACAAGACCCTGGACGACCAGGTCCTCCTCAAGCGGGATGGCCTTCCCACCTACAACTTCGCCAACGTGGTCGACGACCACCTCATGGGCATCACCCACGTGGTCCGGGGCAGCGAATACCTCTCCTCCGCCCCCAAGTATAACCTGCTGTACGAGGCCTTCGGCTGGGATATTCCCACCTATGTCCACTGCTCCCCGGTCATGCGGGACCAGCACAATAAAATGAGCAAACGCCACGGAGACCCCTCTTATGAGGACCTGATTGCCGGGGGATACCTGACCTCCGCCGTGCTGAACTATGTGGCCCTTCTCGGCTGGGCACCCAAGGGCGAGCGCAGCGAGCAGGAGGTCTTCTCCCTGGAGGAGCTGGTGGACGCTTTCGACATCGCGGGCATCTCCAAGTCCCCCGCCATTTTCGACATGGAGAAGCTGACCTACTTCAACGCCCTCTACCTCCGCGCCATGTCCCCGGAGGACTTCGCCAAAATTGCGGAGCCCTACATCCGGCAGGCCGTGAAGAACCCCGGCATCGACGCAGCGGCGGTGGCCGCCCTGCTCCAGGCCCGGTGCGAAAAGCTGACGGACATTCCGGAAAAGGTGGACTTCTTCGACGCGCTGCCGGACTACGACGCCGCCCTCTTTAGCAACAAGAAGTCCAAGACCGACGGCGAGATTTCCAAACGGATGCTGGAGGCCGCCCTTCCCGCCCTGGAATCCTTGGCGGACTGGACCCGGGATGGCGTTCACGACTGCCTGATCTCCCTGGCGGAGCGGCTTGGCGTGAAGAACGCCACACTGATGTGGCCCGTCCGCATCGCCGCGGCGGGCAAACAGGTAACTCCCGGCGGCGCGGTGGAAATCTGCCACATTCTGGGCAAAGCGGAAACCCTCCGGCGGCTCCGCCTGGGCTTGGAAAAGCTGTAAGCTTTCCGCCCCATATTCTGAAATAAAGGACTGGTTTTATCACATGAGCAAGCTCACCATTCCCCAGGGCTACCGGATGCCCTTGAGCAACAACGAGCTCCAGCGGGCCATTGAGCTCATTCACGAGGACTTCCAGCGCAACCTCACCCTGCGGCTGAACCTGCACCGGGTCTCCGCCCCCCTGTTCGTGGACGGGCGCACGGGCTTGAACGACGACCTCAACGGCGTGGAGAGGCCCGTCAGCTTCGACATCCCCGATGTGGGCACCCAGGGCCAGGTGGTCCACTCCCTGGCCAAGTGGAAGCGCCTGGCCCTCAAGCGCTATGAATTCCCTGTGGGCTGCGGCCTTTTTACCGACATGAACGCCATCCGCCGGGACGAGGTTGTAGACAACCTCCACTCCATTTACGTAGACCAGTGGGACTGGGAAAAGCACATTGCCCAGAAGGACCGGAACCTTCAGTATTTGAAGGACACCGTACGGGACATTGTGGGTGCCCTGTGCGACACGGCCTCCGTACTGCGCAACCACTTCCCCGTCCTCACCTTCCGGCCGGACCGGGACGTGTATTTCATCACCACCCAGGAGCTGGAGGACCGCTATCCCCACCTGGACCCTGCGGAACGGGAGACGGAGGTCTGCCGGAAGCACCGGACGGTATTCCTGATGCAGATCGGCAAAACCCTGAAATCCGGCGGGCGGCACGACGGCCGGGCCCCGGACTACGACGACTGGGAGCTGAACGGGGACATTCTTATGTGGAATCCGGTTTTGGGGCGCTCTTTCGAAGTCTCCTCCATGGGCGTCCGGGTGGATGCGGCGGCCATGGATCGCCAGCTCACCGCCGCCGGGTGCGACCAGCGGCGGAAACTCCCCTTCCATCAGATGCTGTTAAACGGCGAACTGCCCCAGTCCATCGGCGGCGGCATCGGAATGTCCCGGGTGTGCATGCTTCTCCTGGGGGCCTGCCACATCGGCGAGGTCCAGGCCAGCTTGTGGGACCGGGAGACCGTCGAGGGCTGTGAAAAGGCGGGCATTACCCTTCTGTAGCCAGGCGGCTTGAAACGGGGCCGGAGTTCTTTCCGGGAAATGCCGCAGAACATAAAGAGGTCCGGCGCGGACTATACCGCGCCGGACCGTTTGTTTTTGGGAAGCCGGGAACCGCCCCTTACTCCTCCTCGTCGGTGACGATGAGGCCGTAGCCGCCGCTCTTCCGGCGGTAAACGATGCACAGGCTGTCGTCCTCGCTGCTGCGGAAGACGAAGAAGCTGTGGTCCAGCAGGTTCATCTGCAAAATGGCCTCCTCCGTGCTCATGGGCTTCACGGCGAAGCGCTTGGTGCGGACCACGGCGAACTCCTTCTCCTCCGCCACCTCAAAGTCGCTGACAGGGGCGGGAGGCGGGAAGCCCTCGCTCCGCAGGCGCTTGGAGAGCCGGGTCTTGTTCTTCAGAATCTGGCGCTCGATATAGCCCACGGCGGCGTCCACGGCGCCGCGCATATCGCCGTCCGGCGCCTCCGTCTGGGCCCGGAGCAAAGCGCCGCCGCTCCGGACGGTGATCTCCACTGTGCAGCGGTGATCCTTCTCCACCGAGAATGTCACAAACGCGGTGGTATCCTCCCGGAAATACTTTTCCAGCTTGGCGATTTTCTTTTCCGTATAGGCCTTGATGGAATCGTTGAGGGAGACCTTCTTGCAGGCGTAGGTGTACTTCATCGAGATCGCTCCTTTCGTGTGAAAAGGGCCGGTGAGGGGCTTTGCGGGGCCCTTTTGTATAATATAACATATTTGTATTGAAATGGGAAGGGGAAAGCGGCTTTTTTTCAAAATATTCACAAAGCTTTTTCCGGGGAACCGCCAGGACGGCGGCCCGGTGGAGTTTAAGGGCCTATCCGTAAATTGGGCGTGCGCAGATTGCGCTGCCAGATTTGGCACCGGACGAGGCGATTTTTCGCTTACCGGGCTGCCGCCCGGCAGGGAAAATCAACGAAGTATGATACGATATCCGCAAGCAAGATGTGTGCGGATGATTTGCGGATAGGCTCTAAAAAGCTTCCTGGCCCCGCCAATCTCCGGCATTCGACAGTAAAAGACAAAAACCGGCAAAACTTCCTATTTACAAAACCTGGATAATATGGTACTTTGATATAGGAAGCTTTCCAATATCCCACCCGCTTGGGCCGCACGCCGTTTCGCCGTGCGGCTCCTTTTTATCCGCAGAAAAAACCGCCCGCTGCCGGGCGGTTTTCCTTATCTTCTTCTTCTCCCCCGCTTGCCGTCCATGCCCCGGTTCAGGTCCGCCATCTTCCCCTCCGAGGAGGAGAGGAAGCGCTTCAGCTTATCCTCGAAATCCTGGTCCCCCGACGGCGGCAGGGGCGCGGGCTTTCCCCGGCCCTGAAACTGCGGCTGGGCGGGCGGGGCCGCCGGACGGGGCCCGGAGCCTGTCCGGGGCGGGCGGGGAGACCGCCGCTCCTGCTGAGGCAGGGCCTTTTTAATGGAGAGGTTTATTCTCCCGTTTTCCGCAGACAGGACCAGAACCTTTACGGCCTGCCCCGTCTGAAGGTGGTCGTGTACGTCCTCCACAAAGGTATTGGCGATTTCCGAGATATGTACCAGCCCGGAACCGCCTCCCTCCAGCGCCACAAAAGCGCCGAATTTCATAATGCTGGTGACTTTGCCTTCCAGAATGCTCCCAACCTGAGGCTCCATACGGTATCTAGTTTCTCCCTTCCCTTGATTCGCGGGGTAAAATGGCCCGGCGCTCAGCTGCCTACGTCAAAAACGTACTCCCCCGGCAGGAGCCAGCCCAGCTCCCGGCGGGCGATCTCCTGCATCTTCTCAGGCGTGCAGCCCTCCTCGATGTCCGCCGCCAGAGCGTCGTTTTCCTGACGCTTGCTTTCCACCTCGGCGGCGATCCGGGTCCTTTCCGCCTCGGCGTCCAACACCTGCTCCCGCAGGGCGTACACCTTGCAGACCAGCGCGGCCAGCAGAATCACGATTAACAGCTTGGTCAAAAGGCCCGTGCGGAGCTTTACCGCCTTTGGCGTTTTTCGCTGCTTTCCCATTTCTGCCGTCCCCTTTCCCGGTCCTGTACCCACTTTTTCTTATTGTAAAGCATTTGCGCCAAAAATAAAAGAGGTTTTTTCCCCGGCGGGCCATTTTTTTATAAAAATTTCTGGTCCACTCCAGGGGAAGCCACAAAAGACGCCACAAAAACGCCAGCGTATCCGCCCAAAAGGCCCACAGGGGCCGCAGCAATTCCGAAAAAACGCAGAAAAACAGCGCCGCTCCCCCCGCCGCCCCCACAATCAGAAAGCCGCGGAGCTGGCCCTCGGCCCGGCGGAGCAGAAAGAGGAACATGGCTCCGCACACCGCCAGGCAGTAGGCCCCGTCCAAAAGGCCGGTCATCCGGGGAACCCGGACCCGGAAGGGGCGCAGCAGATCATACAGCAAAGCGGCGGACAGGCCCAGGAGAATGGACTGCCCAAATACCAGCAGCTGCCAGGCCGCCCGGCTTCCCATGCTCACCCGAACAGGCGGCCCAGGAATCCGCCCCGTCCGGGTCCCTGGTCCTCATAGCTCAGGGAGTCAATCCTCCCGTCCACGTGGAGCTCTCCCCCGTCCAGGGACAGCTTCCCGATGTGCAGGTCCTCCCCCGTAATGACCAGGGTCCCTGCGGCGGTGGTCATAACAATGCCGGTCTCGTCAAAGCGCTCCACATCCTCCACGCCGGAGACGGTCAGGCGCTCACGCCCGTCCAGCTCCAGGCGGTGGGCGGCGGCTTGGGGCACAGAGTAATCGTTCATGGTTCGTCCCTCCCTGTCCACAGGATATGGCGGGAGGAATGGGATTATGACAGCTGTTTGTAAAGCGCGGCGGCGTCGGCCTGCCGGACCGTTTCCTGGACGGACAGAACCTCCACCGTCACCTCCCTGGCCCCCAGGCGGAGGGAAATCTGATCCCCCTCCTTCACCTCATAGGAGGCCCGGGCGGGACGGCCGTTCACGGAAACCAGCCCGTTGTCGCAGGCCTCGTTGGCCACGGTCCTCCGCTTGATCAGGCGGGAGACCTTTAAATATTTGTCCAGGCGCATGGCGCGCCCTCCTTTCCTGAAAATAAGAGCCTGTCCGTAAATTAGACGCGTGCAGATTGCGCCGTCAGATTTGCCGCCAAACGAGGCGGTTTTCCGCTTACCGGGCGGCCGCCCGGCAATGGAAACCAACGAAGCATGGCAGAAAATATGCAGGCAAGCTGTGTGCGTCTACTTTGCGGATAGGCTCTAAAACCGCCGGCAGTCCCCTGCCGGCGGTTTAAAGCGGACCGTTCCCCGAATCAGCCGCCCACGATGTCCTTCAGCACCTTGCCGGCCTTGAACACGGGCACCTTGGAGGCGGGGATATCAATGGGCTCCTTGGTCTTGGGGTTCCGGCCCACACGGGCCGCCCGCGGCTTCACTTCAAAAGAGCCAAAGCCCACCAGCTGAACCTTTTCGCCCTCCTTCAGGGCATCGGTGATGGCGTCCAGCGTAGCGGTAATCACGGTCTCGGCGTCCTTCTTGGAAACCTCCGCGGCCTCGGAAACGACATTGATCAGTTCTGCTTTGTTCATGAATGGTATCCTCCTGCAATCATTTGTGTTCTGGTATTTCCTATTCTTAACGCAGTCGCGTGTTAAGACTCCTCATCTTTTGCGGACTTCCAGAGCTTTACCAGCTCCGCCTCCCCATACTCGCCGAGGGGCTTGTCCGCCATGGCCTCCACTCGGCGAAAGCGCCTGTCGAACTTGTCGCAGGCCCGGTGGAGGGCGTCTTCCGGGTCCACGCCGGACATCTGGGCCACCTTGGCGGCGATAAAGAGCAGGTCGCCCAGCTCCTCCCGGACGCCGTGGGGCGCGTCCGCCGCTTCTCCGGCCTCCAGCGCCTCCCGCAGCTCCCGGACCTCCTCCTCCAGCTTTCCCAGGGCGCTGAGAGCGCTGGACCAGTCGAAGCCCGCCTTGGCGGTCTTGCCGGCAATCTTCTCCGCCCGCCAGAGGGCGGGCAGGGTGTGGGGCACCGCCTCGATGGCGTCGGCGGTGGTGGACTGGGACTTTTCCTTTCGCTTCAGCGCCTCCCAGTTCACCAGAACTTCTTCGCTGCCCTTTACCTCCGCCGTTCCAAAAACGTGGGGGTGGCGGTATACCAGCTTCTGCGCCACGCCGTCGACAACGTCGTCCATCGTGAAGCGGCCCCGCTCCGCCTCAATCTGCGCGTGAAAGGCCGCCTGCATCAGCACGTCGCCCAGCTCCTCGCACATACCCGCCGGATCATCCCGGTCAATGGCGTCCAGAGCCTCATAGGTCTCCTCTAGAAAATTCCGGCGGATGGAGCCGTGGGTCTGTTCCGCATCCCAGGGACAGCCCCCGGGTGCCCGGAGCAGACGCATAATTTCCAGGAAATCCTCCCAGCCATAACGGCGCTTACATTGAAAATCTACCATAGATTGCCCGCCTTTGCAAGAAATTTCGCGAAAAAAGTTGAGTCATTTCTGCATCTTTTGCCAATTTTTCGAATTTTTTAGCGCAAATGCAACAGTTTTGCCAATTTTGCTCCATGGGGCACCGTTTTCAGGTCCTCCGCCCGCAAAATGCGCAGAGCGACCACCAAAACCGCGTAAACGATTACTCCCGCCAGAATGCCGCACAACGTGGCGGCGGCATTGGCCCCGTAGGCCGAATGGCCCGACAACGCGCGGCTTACAAACCCGTGAACCGCCCAGGCCGCTCCGCCCATCAAGACGGAAGCAATCACCGGTTTGACGAATATCGCAAGATAGCGGGGTTTCTCCGGGGAGTACTTCCAAACGAAGAACAGGTTCAGACCCGCGATGGTCAGATAGCAGCAAAGGGTGGAAACCGGCGCGCCGTGGATGTTGATATCCGGGTTTCCAACCAGGAAGTAATTCATCACAATCTTTACCATGCCCCCGGCGATCACCGTGAAGACCGGCAGCTGCACTTTGCCGTAGGTCTGCAAAATGGCGTTGGTCAGGTTCATGAGGCAGACGAAGATGCACGCCAGGCCCAGAATCTGGAGATGGGGGCCCGCCGCCAGGGCGGCCTCCGGCTGGGCCGGAAGCACCAGGCGCATAATGGGCGTGGACAGCACGCTGAGCCCCACGCCGCAGGGCAGGGCCAGAATGGCGATGAGCCGGAAAGCGGAGGAGATAATCCGGTCCACCTCCCGGTGGTCCCTTCGGGCCAGAGCCGCCGCCGCCACGGGAATCAGGCTCATCGTCACCGGGAAGACGAACGCGGGCGGCAGGTTCAGCATATCCATGGCATAGCCGTAAGAGCCCTTCAGGGACGCGGCGGCCCTCTCCGTCAGGCCCAGACCGCTTTGCAGCCGCCCCATGACAATGGAGGTATCCACCAGAGTGATGACGCTCATGGCGGAATTGCTCAGCGTAATGGGGATGCCGATGGCCAGGATGCGGAGCGCCAGGGTTCCCCGTCCGGCGGGAACGTCCAGCGCTTCCCCCGGGGAGCGGTGGGTCAGCAAATAACTGCTCACGAAAACCATGGACAGCACCGTCCCGATGGTAACGCCCAGAATGGCTCCCGCCGCCACAAGCTCCTGCCCCATGCCCGCCTGGAAAATATACCAGGCCAGCGCCAGGCCGATGCCCAGCTTGCTCAGGGCCTCCAGCACCTGGGACACGGCGGTGGGCGTCATGTTCCCCTGCCCTTGGGTATAGCCCCGCATGCAGGAGAGAAGACATACGCAGAACACCGCCGGGGACAACGCGCGGATTGCCCAATAGGCGCTCTCATTGTGAAGCCGGGCGGCCACCCAGTCCGTGCCGAAGAACATGAGGGCAAAACCCGCCAGACCCAGGGCGAAGAAAATCCAGATGGCGGTGCTGAACAGCCGCCGCTTCTCGTTCTCCCGGCCCCGGGCCTGGGCCTCGGACACCAGCTTGGAAAGGGCCAGGGGCAGGCCCGCCGTGGAGATGGAGAGCAGAACGTTATAAATCTGGTAGGCGGAGTCAAAATAGGTTTTTCCCTCCTCGCCCAAAATGTTGTTCAGAGGGATTTTGTAGAAAAAGCCGATGGCTTTTACGATCACTACCGCAGAGGCCAGAATGGCCGCGCCGCCCAGAAAGGATTGTTTTTTCTTAGTCGACATGGAAAGCTTACCTCGAATACTTCAAAAAATGCGCGGACGCCCATTGTCCGTGAGGGGCGGGCCCCATTGTCCACTTTATGGGACCAGGGCCCGCCTTAGACCTGATTTCCTCCGGCGCCCGTCCGCTCAAGCCGTTACAGCCGCTCCAGGCAGCCCTTCACCAGGGCGGTGAACTTGGGGCCCGCGGCCTCCCCCGCCGCGATGACCTCGTCGCCGGAGAGGGGCTGTTCCAGCACCCCCGCCGCCATGTTGGTGCACAGGGTGAAGCCCAGCACCTCCATGCCGCAGTGGGCGGCGGTAATGGCCTCCGGCACCGTGGACATGCCCACGGCGTCCGCGCCCAGCAGCCGGGCCGCCTTCACCTCCGCCGGGGTCTCGTACTGGGGGCCGGGGAAGAACATGTAAACGCCCTCCTTCAAATCCAGGCCCTGGGCCTTGGCCGCGTCCCGGGCCTTCTGCCGGAGGGCGGGCGTATAGACATGGCTCATATCCGGGAAGCGGGGGCCCAGCTCCTCAATGTTGGGCCCGCAGAGGGGGCTGACCCCAAAGAGCTTGATGTGGTCCGTGATAAGCATGATGTCCCCGGCGGAAAAAGCGGTGTTCACCGCCCCGGCGGCGTTTGTCACCACCAGGGTCTCGACCCCCAGCAGCCGGGCCGCCCGGACGGGATAGCCCGCGTCGGCGAAGGACCAGCCCTCGTAGGTGTGGAGGCGGCCCTGCATAACGGCCACGTCCTTCCCCGCCAGCTTCCCGAACAGGAACCGGCCCTTGTGTCCGGGGGCGGTGGAGTGCTTCATATGGGGCACCTCCGAATAGGGCACGGCAATGGGATTTTCCACCTCGTCCGCCAGGGCCCCCAGGCCGGAGCCCAGAATCAGCAGCACGCTTGGCTGAAAGCCGTTCAGCTTTTCCCGGAGGGCCCGGGCGCTGGCCTGATACTGTTCATACGTATAGAATTCCATGTTTGACCTCCTCCGTTCAGTCCAGTTTCCCGCCGCAGGAGCGGCAGAAGCGGTCCCCATCCTGCACCGCTCCGCCGCAGGCGGGACACGCCGCGCCCTCCGGCTTCCGGCCCAGGGTATCGTTCAGCTCCGAAAGGCGGGCTTTCAGATCGTCGATCTCCCGGAGCTTTTCCAGCAGCTCCTCCGACTCCGTGGGATTGCCGGTGTGGGTGGCGTAGACCATCTCCCCGGCTTCCATCAGCCTCTCGTCCATCTCGCCTTCCACCCGGGCGGCCTGGCAGCGCAGGCGCACGGCCTCCGCCGCCTTCTCCGCCCCCTCGCAGGCCAGGCCCAGAGTCCCCAGCGCCAGGGTTCCCGCCGCCTCCGCGCCGGCGCGGAGGGTGTCCAGCAGCTCGTACAGCTTCTCCTTTTTGCTCATGATACCGCTCCTTTCGTCTTCCGTTTAATGGTTGTCATAGGGGCTTCCGCCGATAAACTCCCGGGACAGGGATTTGGCGGAGATATACTTCTCGTCCAGAGGTTCAATTTTTTCAAGGCCCCGGAGGATATCCTCCGCCACCTTGTACTTCCCCCTGGGAATCCCCTCCAGCAGCGGCGTCACAAAGGGCTTCAGTACGCTGGCGCTGAGGGCCAGGGAGGAGTCGAACATGAGGTCGGCGTTTTCCTTGTAAGGGGAGATGTACAGCCGCTCTCCCCGGCGGACGTTCTCCCACAGCTTCAGGGTAAAATCCGCGTCGCTGCCCCGGAACTTGAAGTCCCGGACGATGCGGCGGCAGAGGCGGATCCAGGACTTGTCGAAGACCATGGCCCCGTCCTCGTCCCGGATATCGCTCCGGGCGGCGATATAGAGCTTGAAGGCCCGGGGATTCCTGCCCACGATGATGTCGTTCAGGGCGTGGATGCCCTCGAAAATCACCATCTCGTCCTTCCCCAGGCGCATGGGCCGGGCAAAGGTGTCCGAGCGCATCTGCCGGGCAAACTCATATTTGGGAACGTGAATCAGCTCCCCCCGGTCCAGCATGGCGAAATGCTGGCTCAGAAGGCCGATGTCCAGAAAGAAGGGGGACTCGTAGTCCACGGCCCCCTCCCGGTTCCGGGGGGCGGTGTCCGGGTCGAAGGTCTTGAAATAGTCGTCCAGAGAGACGGTGTGGGTCTCGATTCCCATCTCCTCCAGCTTCTCCTCAATTTTCAGCGCGGTGGTGGTTTTCCCGGAGCCGGAGGGGCCGGAGAGGAGGATGATATGGGACTGCGCCCGGTGGTCCGCGATTTTCCGGGCGGCGGCCTCCACCTTCTTCGCGAAAGCCTCGTCGCACTCCCGGGCAAACGCGGCGGGGTCTTCCCGGACGGCCTCGTTGATCTGCTTCAGGGAATACATAGGTTCGGCTCCTTTCCGTTCATCTTGCATAGAAGGCGGCGAAGTCCGCCTGGTTGGACAGGGCCTTTTCGGGGCGCTCCGTGTACTCCTTTGGGAACTTGGGGTTGAAGCGCCGCCGGATCAGCCGCCGGGCCGGGTCCACCATTTTTGTGGACCCGCCCGCGCCGAAGGAGAGAATGGAGCACAGCTCCGACATGATATAGATGTTATAGAGGCACTCCCCGCCGGGACGGGTCCAGCCCACGTTTTCAAAGCTGCCGGACATATATTTCTGCCGGTAGAGGTAATAGGGCGCGTACCCCGCCCGCCGCAGGGTGGGCTCCGCGTAATCCAGCATCGCCTCCACCGCCCCGGGACCGGGAATGGACAATCCCTCCAGCAGGATGCGGCTTCCCTTTTTCAGCGCCAGGGTGTGAACGGTGACATTGTCCGTGCCGAATTGGAGGCAGCGGTCCAAAGACCGTTGGAAACCCTCCGGGCTGTCCTCCGGCAGTCCCGCGATGAGGTCCATATTCACATGGGGAAAGCCGCACTTTGCCGCCAGGTCCATAGCGCTTTCAATGTCCCCGGGGCTGTGGCGGCGGCCGATGGCCCGGAGCACGTTCTCCTCCATGGTCTGGGGATTCACGGAGATGCGGTGAACGCCCCGGGCATTCAAAACCGCCAGCTTCTCCGCCGTGATGGTGTCGGGCCGTCCCGCCTCCACGGTGATCTCCCCGCAGCCGTCCAGGGCGGGGCCGAAGGCGCTTTCAAACGCCGCCAGCACCCGGTCCAGCTGGGGAGCGCTCAGCGTGGTGGGCGTGCCCCCGCCCATATACATGGCGCGGACATGGAGCCCCGCCTCCCGAACCATGCGGCCCCCGGCCTCGATCTCCTTGACCAGCGCCTCCACATAGGGCTCCACTAGGGAAAAGCTCCTCTCCACCGACTGGCTGACAAAGGAACAGTAGGCGCAGCGGGTGGGGCAGAAGGGAATTCCGATATAGACGGCGATATCCCGGGGGCCCAGGGCCTTGGCCGCCTCAAAGGCCGCCGTCCCCGTTTCCAGGGCCAGGGCGGCCCGGCGGGGGGTAACGAAATAGGCCCCCTCCAGCAGTTTCCGGGCCTCCGCAGGCGTTTTGCCCTCCGCCAGGGCCTCCGTCGCCAGCTTGTCGGGCCGGACCCCGGTGAGCATGCCCCAGGGGGGCGTGTTCCCGGTCAGGGCCCGGTATGCCTGGAAAAAGCAAGTTCCAATGGCGTGCCGCCGCTGGCCCTCCTGTTCATAATCCGTGCCGGAGAGGGCCGACGTGTGAAAGGCCGTGGTTTTCTCCCCGCCGCGGCAGAGGTCCACCGCCGCCAGCAGCCTCCCCTCCTCCTCCCGGCAGGAGACCACCGCCCAGTTTTCATCTCCGGGTCCAATGGGTTCATAGACGGGAAGCTCCCCGGGAAACAGGTTCAGAAGGCTCTGCTCCACGGTGTAGCGCTCGTCATGGCCGTGAAATTCCAGCTTCATGGCGTCTCCCGCAAGGCCTGACGGAGATAAGGATTGTGCCGCCGCTCGGCCTCCAGGGTGCTGGCCTCCATATGACCGGGCAGTATCTGGAAATCCCCCTCCAGCTCCCCCAGGCGGCGGAGGGAGGCCAGCATTTTAGGCACGCTGCCGCCGGGGAAATCCGTCCGGCCGCAGGACCCGGCAAAGAGAGTATCCCCGCAAAGCAGCAAATTTCCCCAGCGGAGGGTGACGCTTCCCTCAGAGTGGCCGGGGGTATGGAGGACTTCTATGCCCCCGCCGAAGGAAATCCGGTCCCCCTCCCCGTAGAAATTCACGCCGGAAACCTGGGTCCGCAGGGGAAACAGAGCCGTGTCCGCCTCCCGGAAATCCGCCTCGTGGATATAGAGCGCCGCTTTGGGGAACGCCTCCAGCAGCGCCGCAGCGCCGCCGGTGTGGTCATAGTGTCCATGGGTCAGGAGAATATAGCGGACCTCCGCCCCCTCCAGGGCACGGATGATCTCCGGCGCGTCCCCGCCGGGGTCGATCACCGCCGCCTCCCGTCCGGCCTCATCCTCCAGAATATAGCAGTTGGTGCCTAAGGGGCCCACCTGCATCACTTTCACGTTCATTGGAATCTCCTCCCCTCATGGGTCCATGGTCTCAGGAATCGCCGGAAAGCAGATCGGACTGGTCCTCAAAGCCGGTGAAGTCCAGGGGTTTTCCCTGCCACGCCGCCCGGAACATGTCCACGGCCTTTCCGGCCCCGCCGCAGCGCTCCACATAATGCTTGCCCTTGCCGTCGTTCCAGCCCACACCCACCACGTACTCCCCGGCATGGGGGCCCGCCAGGGCCACGGCGCTTTGAATAAACCAGTAATCCTTCCCCTGCCTCTGTTCCAGAATCACAAAGCTGTCGTCATGAGGCCCTAGGCCGTCCAGGGCCCGGGCCACGTCTCCCCAGTCAAAGTCCGCCGTGGGAATCCCGTTTGCCGACAGGGTCCACTTCCAGCCGCTGTGTGGCTGAGCGCCCAGGGGGCGCCCCTTTTGAAAGAAATTCGAAAACAATCCCATGAAAGCATCCGTCCTTTCTTTCCGCTTCGTTTGTCAGGGCTTCTCCGTATCAAACAAAATGGTTACCGGGCCGTGGTTCTGGGAGTCCACCTCCATCTTCGCGCCGAACTCCCCGTGTTCCACGGCAAATCCCCGCTCCCGGCAGCGGGCCATGAAAGCTTCGTACAACGGGACGGCCAGGTCCGGCTTCGCCGCGCCGGAGAACCCCGGGCGGCGGGAGGAGGTATCGGCGAACAGGGTGAACTGGGAAATCACCAGAAGGCTCCCCCCCACCTGCTCCAGGCTCCGGTTCATCTTCTCGTTCTCGTCCTCGAAGATGCGGAGGTTGCAGATTTTGTCCGCCAGCTTCACGGCGGTCTCCTCTGTGTCCGCCGGAGCCACCCCCAGAAGAACCAGATAGCCCTCCCCGATTTTTCCCCGCACCTCGCCCCCGATGGTAACCGAGGCGTGTTTTACGCGGGTGACTACCGCGCGCATAGGCAATCCCTCCTTTTCTACGCTATCCCGCCGGGCGCGTGACCTGCAGCACCCCGGAAATCTGATTGAGCTTGTTCATGATGGCCTTCATCTGCGCCCCGTCCCGGACCCGGATTTCCAGGCGGATCACGGCGAAGCCGTCCTCCGTGCTCCGGGAATTCAGGCCGGAGACGAAGGTGCTGGTGCTGGAAAGAGCGGTGGAGATGTCCAGAATCAGGTTCATCCGGTCCTTGCACATAACGTCGATGGTGGTGGGGTAGCTCTCGTTGGTGTCGCTGCCCCAGGCCACCTTCAGCCAGCGGCCCTCCTGGCCCGCCCGGCGCTCCGGCGCGGCGTTGGGGCAATCCGCCCGGTGGACGGACACGCCGTAGCCCCGGGTAATGAAGCCCACGATCTCGTCCCCCGGAACAGGCGTGCAGCAGCGGGAGAACTTTACCAGGCAGTTATCCAGTCCCTCCACAATGATGCCCTGCTCGCTCTTGCCCGCGGGCTTGGGAGGCACCAGAATCGGGGCCTCCTCCGGCTTGAGGGTCAATTCCTCCGCCTGGTGCTGGCGGGCGATGCGCAAAAGCTCCCCCTTCATGCGGCTGACGGCCTTCTGGGCGGTGAAGCCGCCGTAGCCGATGGCGGCGTACATCTCCTCCAGGCTGCCGTAGGAAACCTTTTTCAAAAGCAGCGGCAGATTCTCCTGGTCCGTCACATCCCGCATGGAAAGGCCCGCGTGCTTCAGCTCCTGCTCGAAGGAGGAGCGGCCGCTTGCGATGTTCTCCTCCCGCCGCTCCTTCTTGAACCACTGGCGGATTTTGCTCCGGGCCTCGCTGCTTTTGGCGATTTTCATCCAGTCCCGGCTGGGGCCCTTCGCGGATTTGGAGGTCATGATCTCCACAATGTCGCCGTTTTTCAGGATATGGTCAAAGGTGACGATGCGGTTGTTGACCTTGGCTCCCACCATGCTGTTGCCCACGGCGGAGTGGATGGCGTAAGCGAAGTCAATGGGCGTGGCCCCAGCGGGGAGGTTCTGCACGTCCCCGTTGGGGGTGAAGACGAACACCTCGTCGGCGAACATATCCACCTTCAGAGAGTGGATATACTCCTCAGCGTCGGCCCCCTCCTGGTTTTCCAGCAGGCGGCGGACCCATTCATACTTTCCCTCGGTGCCCGCCCCCTGGCCGTGCTGCTTGTACTTCCAGTGGGCGGCCACACCGTACTCCGCCACTTCGTGCATCTTCCAGGTGCGGATCTGCACCTCGAAGGGCAGGCCGTCGGGGCCCATGACGGTGGTGTGGAGGGACTGGTAACCGTTGGGCTTTTCCGTGCCGATATAGTCCTTGAACCGGCCCGGGATGGGCTTGTAGATGTCGTGTATCACGCCCAGGACATTGTAGCAGTCCCCCACGCTGTCCACCAGCACCCGGAAGGCGAACAGGTCGAAAATCTCATCCAGGGACTTGTTCTGGCTGAACATCTTCCGGTAGATGGAGTAGGGGTGCTTGATCCGCCCGTAGACCATGTGGGAGATGCCAAGCTCCGTCAGCCGGTCATCCATCTGGGTCTGGGTGCGGAGGAGAAAGGCGTCGTACTCCGGCTTCTTGGCGTCCAGGCGGGTAATGATCTCCTCATAGCCCACCGGGTCCAGGTACTTGAGGGACAGGTCCTCCAGTTCCCACTTGATGCGCTGCATGCCTAAGCGGTGGGAGATGGGTGCGTAAATCTCCATGGTTTCCAGGGACTTCTGCTTCTGCTTTTCCGGGGACTGGTATTCCATGGTACGCATGTTGTGGAGCCGGTCGGAGACCTTGATGAGAATCACCCGGATATCCTTGCTCATGGCCATGAGCATCTTCCGCAGATTCTCCATCTGCTCGTCTTCCTTGGTGGCATACTGGATGCGGGTCAGCTTGCTGACCCCCTCCACCAGGTTGGCGATGGTAGGGGAGAACATGCGGGCCACGTCCTCGTGGGTGGCGGGGGTGTCCTCGATCACGTCGTGGAGCAGGGCGGCCTCAATGGACTCGGAATCCAGCTTCAGCTCCTCGGCCACGATCTGGGCCACGGCCAGGGGATGAATGATATAGGGCTCGCCGCTCTTGCGCTTTTGTCCCTCGTGGCAGCGGTCAGCGTATTCAAACGCGGACCGGATATGGCCGAAGTCGGCCGCCGGATTATAGCCGCGGACGGTTTTTTCCAAAAGCTCATATTGTTCCTGTACGGTCATCTCAGGTCGCCTCCTTTTCTTGCAGGCGGAGAAGATAGGGGCAGGCAAAAAGGTCCACCTTCCCCTGGACGGGAATCAGGCACAGCGTCAGCCGGTCCCCCTGCCGGGTCATGGAAATCAATCCCCGCTCCCGGAACACCTCCAACGCCAGCGCGGAGCGGAGGAAGCTCTCGCTGCCCCCCATCCGGCCCGCCAGGCGGCGGAGATAAGGCAGGCGGTCCTCCTCCGCCTTTCCCTGGCGGAGCCGTTTTTCCAGCGCCACCCAGCAGGCGGCGTACTGGCTCCGGGAGGCCCGGAGGCGCAGGGCCTCCTGCGCCGAGACAGGCCCGTCCTCCTCCGTCAGCCTGTGGACCAGGGCCAGGGCCTCCGCCTCGTTCCGGCTGGGAAGCAGGGAGGGCCGGACGTCCACCAGCTGCAATTGCAGCGTGGTGTTCCCCCGGAAGGTATTGGCCTGGAGGTAAAAGGCGGCGTCCACCCGGCTGCCGGGGGCGATGCCGCACTCTTCCGCCGTGACGGAGAAGAAAATCGCCTCAAACCGGCTGACGCCCTTGGAAAGGCGCAGCTTCAAGTGCTTCCCCTGCCCCACGGGCTGGACGGCCTCCGCCGTGGCTCCCAGCAGGGCGAAGACAGGCCGGGGATTTCCCGCGCCGTAAGGCTCCAGCAGCTCCATCTGCTCCGCCTGCTCCAGCGTCAGCTCCGAGGGGGAAGCCACGGCGGCGTCCACCTCCAAAGAGCTTACCGGCGGCTCGCCCCCGGTGGCGGAGCGGACGCAGCGGTTCATCCGGGCCCGGAAGGCGGCAATGTTCTCCTCCGGAATGGTGAAGCCCGCGGCCAGCTCGTGGCCGCCGAAGCCGTCCAGCAGGTCCGCACAGGACTCCAGGGCCGTAAAGAGGTTGAATCCGCCGTAGGACCGGCAGGACCCCCGGCCCGTGCCGTCCTTCAAATGGATCATAAAGCTGGGGCAGGAGTACTTCTCGCTGAGGCGGGAGGCGACAATCCCCACCACCCCCTGGTGCCACTCCTCGCTGGAGAGGACCAGGGCGCTTCGCTCCTCCTGGCGCAGGGCCCGGATCTGCTCCACCGCGTCGGCGCAGATGGCCTGCTCCACCGCCTGGCGCTCCCGGTTCAGCTCGCACAGCGCCCGGGCCAGCTCCTCCGCCCGGGCGGGGTCCCCGGCCTCCAGCAAATCCGCCGCCAGATCCGCCGCCCCCATGCGCCCGGCGGCGTTGATCCGGGGGGAGAGGACGAAGCCGATTTGAATGGAGGTGACGGGCTTCCCCTCCAGCCCCGCCTCCCGCAGCAGGGCGTGGAGCCCCACAAAGTCCGTGTGGGGCAGGGCCTCCAGCCCGCAGGAGACGATGGCCCGGTTCTCGCCCTCCATCCGCATCACGTCGGCCACGGTGCCGATGGCGGCCAGAGTGCAGTAGCGGGCGAACAGCGCGTCCTCCCGGCTCTCCCCTCCCAGGGCCAGCACCAGCTTCAGCGCCACGCCGCAGCCCGCCAGGAATTTGAAGGGATAGGGGCAGTCGGGACGGTGGGGGTCCACCACCGCTATAGCCTTGGGCAGGCTCTCCTTGCACTCGTGATGGTCCGTCACCACCACGTCCAGGCCCAGGGAATTGGCGAAATCCACTTCCTCGTTCCCGGTGATGCCGCAGTCCACCGTGATCATCAGCGTGGCCCCCTTGTCCCGGAGGCCTTGAATGGCGGGCTTGGACAGGCCGTAGCCGTCCTCAATCCGCCGGGGAATATAGCGCAGGCACTTGGCCCCGCAGCTTTTCAGGTAGTCCATCAGCAGCACCGTGGAGGTGATGCCGTCCACGTCGTAATCGCCGAAGACGGCGATGGTCTCCCCTCCGGCAACCGCCTTTTGAATCCGGGCCACGGCCTTGTCCATGTCCCGCATAAGCATGGGAGAGTGGGCCAACTTCCGGTCCCGGTCCAGAAATTCCGCCGCCGTCTCCGGCGAGGCGATGCCCCGGGCCGCCAGCACCAGGGCCAGCAGATAGGGATAGCCCGCCTCCCGCAGCGCCGCCATGTCTTCTTCCCGGGGGGCGCCGATGTTCCATTTCTGATATTTCATAAAAGCGCCCTCCTCTCTCCTCCCGCGTTCGGGCAGAATGTAACTTGTATATTGTAGCAGAAAATCCCCGGCAGGTAAAGGGAAAATCTCTTGATTTCCCTATATTTTTCCCTCCGGCGGATTTCCCGGGAAAAGTCTTTCAAATCGCTCTTGCAGTTTCCGCCCTTTTGTGGGATAATGGCTATACTGCGTATTCGCAGGCGCAGCGGCCCTCCCCCCCCTTCCGGGAGGGGACGGACCCTTTTTAAAAAGAAGGAGTTGGGAACACGTGGCCCCTCAAAAGATCGCGCTGCTGACGGATTCCTGCGCGGACCTGTCCTCCCGCCTGGCGGCGGAGAACCATATTTACATTGTCCCCCTGCGCATTCTCTGCGCCGACGGGGAGTATTCCGACGGCGTGGACATCCGCAGCGCCGATATTTACCGCCGCCTCAAGGCCGGAGAGCTGCCCCAGACCTCCCTGCCCTCCGCCGAGAGCGTGGGGGCTGTGCTGGAGGAAATTCGGGCCGCAGGCTATGACGGCGTCATCGCCGTTATGCTCTCCAGCGGCCTTTCCGGCACTTACAACCTGGTGCGCCTCATCGCCGAGGAGAGCGGAGCCGCCTTTCCCATCAAGGTTTTCGACTCCCTCAGCGGCTCCCTGGGACAGGGGCTGACGGTGCTCCAGCTGGCGGAGGACATCCGAAATGGTATGGACTGGGAAACCCTGGTGGAGCGCCGGGCCCCCCAGCTGATTGCCAGCACCTACCCCTTCTTCTCCGTGGACACCCTGGAGTACCTGATGAAGGGCGGGCGCATCGGCAAGGTCACCGCCACGGCGGGAACCCTGCTTCAGATCAAGCCCATCATCACCTTCGCCCCTGACGGGCAGCTTCAGTCCGTCGCCAAGGTCCGGGGCCGGAACCAGGTCATTGACAAGCTGGTCTCCATGACGGCGGACCGCTGCGGCGGGCACAAACGGTACAACCTTGCCGTTGCCAACGGCGGGGCTCCCGCCGAGATGGAGGTGGTCCGTCAGAAGCTCACCGCCGCTCTGCCGGATTACGATCACATCTGGGACGGCGAAATCGACGGAACCCTCAGCGTCTACATCGGCGACGGCGTTCTGGGCGCGGCGGTGCAGGTTCTGGATTAAGAGCCTGCGCGCGTCATTTGCAGCCATCCTATAAATTCGTATAGCAAGGGCCCCCGGCGCACGGTTGCGCCGGGGGCCCTCAGCTTGTCGAAAAAACCTTTTCGACAAGCTGCTACAAATTTTCAGAACTTCAAAAAGCTCTGAAAATTTAGGATTTCAATGGTGCAGGGAACCCTTCCTGGGTTCCCCGCACACACCCTTCCTTCCCGTTGAATGACCCTTACGGGTTTCTTGACAGCCTGCGTATTCTTATCTTCTGCGGCCCGCGCCGCCGCCGAAGGAGCCGCCTCCGAAGCCGCCGGAGCGCCCGCTGCGGCCCGCGCCGCCGCCGAAAGAGCCGCCCCCAAAGCCGCCGGAGCGTCCGCCCCGGCCCGCGCCTCCGCCGAAGGAGCCGCCTCCAAAGCCGCCGGAGCGTCCGCCCCGGCCCGCGCCGCCGCCGAAGGAACCGCCTCCAAAGCCGCCGGATCGTCCGCTGCGGCCCGCGCCGCCACCGAAGGAACCGCCCCCAAAGCCGCCGAAGCCCCCGCCAAAGCTGCCGGGACCCGGTCCGCCGGAACGCCCGCCCCGGCCCGCGCCTCCGCCAAAGGAACCGCCCCCGAAACCGCCGGGGCCGCCGGGCCTTCTGGGCGGAGGAGGCGGCGGGGGCCTCCGGGGCCGTCTCGGACGGCCCCAGAAAACGGGATAATACACGGGCCTGGGGATGCCGGAGGCCATGGGCCCGTAGTACCGCCTCCGGTAGCTCCGGTAGCGCAGCCCGTCCAGAAGCACCCAGAGCACCGCCAGAAGCACAATCATCACAACCAGCCCCGTGACGATGCTTCCCGCCGCCGCTCCGGTGGATTGGTATCCGCCGGAGATGGCCTGGTAATTCCCCATCGCCTCCGGGGACGGCGGGGCCGTGGTAACGCTGACGCGGTAGACCTCCTCCAGGTAGTCCGTCAGGCTGCGGAAGGCATGCCGCACGCCGTCGTCATACCGCTTGGCGGCAAAGTAGCTCTCCAGCGCGCCGTACAGGGTATCGTCCAGCCGATCCTGCTGGCTGGGGGAAAACCCGCTGCCCCAGGCCAGGTAGTAATCCCCGTCCGGCGCACCGTTATACTCGTTCTCCAGGGCCAG
>CAJUBX010000040.1 GCA_910585165.1 uncultured Oscillibacter sp.
TGGCGTTGAAGGCGGCGGCGGTGTCCAGGGCGTGGCGCTCCAGCAGCTCCGGCCCGCCAAGGCCGGTGATGGCCGTGACGGAAAGGGCGACGCCGCACCGGCGGACCTTTTGGCCCATCTCCACGATTTCCTCCGGGCCGTGGCCCTTGCGCATCCGGGAGAGCACCTCGCCGCTGCCGGACTCCAGGCCCATATAGACCATGGTCAGCCCCTTTTCCCGGAGGGTCCGCAGCTCCTCCTCCGTCCGGATGCGGATGGAGGAGGGGGAGGCGTAGCTGGTGACCTGGCGGCACTCGGGGAACAGCTCCCGGACGGTATCCAGTATGACGTAAAGCTCCTCCGCCCTGCGCACCAAGGCGTCGCCGTCGGCCAGAAAGACCTTTTCAATATGGCGGTAGACCTGCCGGGCGGTCCGGAAGTCCTCCAGCACCTCCTCCAGGGGGCGGACGGAGAAGCGCTTTTCCTTGTACATGCTGCAAAAGGCGCAGGTGTTGTGGCTGCACCCGTAGGTCACCTGGACAATCAGGCTCCGGGCCTCGGAGGGGGGGCGGTATACGCTGCCGTAGTATCTCATACGCCCAGCTTCTCCAGGGCGGCCAGTTTCACGCAGACGCAGAAGACGGCCATGGCCTGTTCCAGCTCCTCCACCGGGGGCAGGGAGGGCGCGATGCGGATGTTGCTGTCCCGGGGGTCCTTGCCGTAGGGGAAGGTGGCCCCGGCGCCGGTCATGGTGACCCCCGCCTCTTTGCACAGGGACAGGGCCCGCTTCGCCGTGCCGGGCATGGCGTTGAAGGAGACGAAGTAGCCGCCCTTGGGCCGCCGCCAGGAGGCGATGTCCAGGGGGGCGACCTCCCGGTCCAGGGCGGCGGTCACGGCGCGGAACTTGGGGGCCATAATGGCGGCGTGCTTTTTCATCAGCTCCAGGGTGTGGGCCTTGTCCCGGAGGTAGAGAACGTGGCGCTGCTGGTTCACCTTGTCAAAGCTGATGACCTGGGGGGTGAGGACCTTCTCCATATAGGCCATGTTGGCCTCGGAACAGGCGAAGCAGCTGACGCCCGCGCCGGGGAGGGTGATTTTCGACGTGGAGGCGAACTCGAACACCATGTCGGGATGCCCCGCCGCCTCGCAGACGGAAAGAATATCCGGGAAGGGCAGGTAGTCCCCCTCGAACTCGTGGACGCAGTAGGCGTTGTCCCACATGATGGTGAAGTCCGGCGCGGCGGGGCACAGGGCCGCCAGGCGGCGGATAGTCTCCTCCGAATAGACGATCCCCTCGGGGTTGGAGTACTTGGGGACGCACCAGACGCCCTTGACGGCGGGGTCCTTGACGGCGTCCTCCACCGCGTCCATGTCGGGGCCGTCCTCCGTCATGGGAATGGTGATCAGCGCAAAGCCGAAGGTCTCCGTGACCCGGAAGTGCCGGTCATAGCCGGGGGCGGGGCAGAGCCACTTGACGGTTTCCTCCTTACACCAGGGACGGGGGCTGTGGAGCAGGCCGTGGGTGTAGGCTTTGGCGATGGTGTCGTACATCAGCTGGAGGCTGGAGTTGCCGCCGGCAAACACCTGCTCCGGCTTGCAGCCCAGGATGTCCGCAAAGAGCCGCCGGGCGGCGGGGAGGCCCTTCATCTCGCCGTAGTTCCGCACGTCGGCGCCGTCGGAGACGTAGTCCTTGGGGTCCTGCATCAGGCCAAAAATATCGCTGACCAGGTCCAGCTGCTGTTTTCCGGGCTTGCCCCGGGCCATGTTCAAACTGAGGTTCCGGGCCTTCAGGGCGTCGAATTCCGCTTTCAGGCGGGCGTATTCCTCTTTCCGCTCCGCCGGGGTAAGCTGGGCGTAAGGCTTCATAAAAAATCCATCCTTTCTGCCATAGATTTCGTTACAGCCTAGTATAGCGAATCTCCCGGGCGGTTTCAAGCCCTATTTGCGGCGGCCGGCTCCGGCATATTTCCGCCCGCCGCCGCATAGGGTGGAAGAACCCGCACCGTCCGCTGCAAAGGAGGAAGTCCCATGAGGCAAAACAGGCAAAGCAGCCAGATCAGCCAGTCCATCGCCGTGTCGGCGCTTTTGCTGGCGGCGCTGTTTCTGCTGCCGCTTTTGGTGGTGGCTCCCTTCCGCTCGGCCCTTTTTGACCGGGAGGAGGCGGGGGAGGAGACGGAGGAAGCTCCGCCCTTTTCCGGCGGCGCTCTGGACGGGGCGCAGACGCTGCGGGTGCTGGACGGGGAGGAGGTTCTGGAGATGGACCTTGGAACCTATCTGGTGGGGGTGGTCCGGGCGGAGATGCCAGCCTCCTTTGAGCTGGAAGCCCTGAAGGCCCAGGCGGTAGCCGCCCGGACCTACACGCTGTACAAGCTCCATTCCGGCGGGAACCACGGGGAGACCGCCGATATCTGCACAGACCACACCTGCTGCCAGGCCTACGCCGGGGAGGCCGCCGCCCGGGCCAGCTGGGGGGAGCAGGCCGGCGTTTACGAGGCCAAGGTGGAGGCGGCGGTGAAGGAGACCGACGGCGAGGCGGTTCTCTACGGCGGCATGCCGATTCTGGCGGTGTTTCACTCGTCCTCCGCGGGGCTGACCCGGGCGGCGGGAGAGGTGTGGCTGAACGACCTGCCCTACCTCCAGGCGGTAGCCTCCCCGGAGCAGGGGGACCGCATTCCAAACTACTACAGCCGTGAGGAGTTTACGGCGGAAGAGCTGAAAGACAAGCTCCTGGCGGCTTTCCCGGGCGCGGACCTCTCCGGCGGCATGGAGGGCTGGCTCAAGGACCCCGCCGCCGACAGCGCCGGAAGCGTGGGCACGGTCTCGGTGGGCGGCGTGACGGCGAAGGGAACCCAGGTGCGCTCGGCCCTGGGGCTCCGTTCCGCCTGCTTCACCTGGGAAGTTCAGGAGGGGAAAATGGTTTTTTTCGTCACCGGCTACGGCCACGGCGTGGGCCTGAGCCAGTACGGGGCCAGCGCCATGGCGGCGGCGGGAGCGGATTACCGGGAGATTTTGACCCATTATTATACCGGCGTCACCGTGGAGGCCTGGAGGGATTGACCCCCCTCCGCCCTCTGCGCCGCTTTGGCGGCGTTCAACTGGGTTTCTCAGAGCAAACGGACGGCCACCCGGTATGGGCAGCCGTCCGTTGAGCGCGAAGCCAGGACATCTTATTCGTAATCAATCCGCTCAATTTTAAAAACGACGGGGCGGGTGCCGTCGGAACAGCAGGCAATCATGGCGTTTTCCTCTTTCATCCAGCCCCGCATAATGGAACCGCCCTGCAGCCCTGTGTAGATGTATCTTGAAATTGCATCCCAAAGCTCCGAGCAGAAGGGCATTTTCGGCCCGCCTGCCACCGAATCCGGATTGCCGCTGGTCTTGGTCAGCGTGTTCAGTCCGCAATGCCAAAAATCATCGCGTTCACCGTCTCGGTAAAAGACAAATTCGTCGCCCACGTTATAGCAGGGACAGGCTCCGGCGGCGGGGTCCATGCAGAACCGCTCCTGCAATTCAGGATACAGCTTTTTATCAATCACGGTCAGCTTTACCTTGTGCTTCATTGCAATGCCTCCTTTAATTTCATGCTGCAACAATTATAGCATGTTCCCTTGCGGACATCAAGCCGCAACGCACAACGCATAAACAGGAGGCGTGCCGGCGCAAAAAGTAATACCGGTAGGCAATATTAACGCCTGCCGACGGCGGGCTTTACAAAACCCGCTTGGGTGTGATAAAATAAAACCGTTTTCATCCGATTTTACGAAGGGGGGGCCGGCTTATGAAACGGCGGGCGGCATTGGCGCTTTGTCTTGTGCTGGCGTTCCGGCTCTCCCTCCCCCCGGCCCGGGCGGAGGACCGGGTCTTCTTCACCGCCGCAGACGCCTATGTCCTGCCGCTGTCGGACGATACCATGCCCTTTTGGAGCGGCGGCTATATCTATATTGCCAGCTCCGTCTTCACCGGCGCGGCCCGGGAGTCCCTGGGCGTGTCCCAGGTGCTGGACAGCGGGCAGGAGTGGGTGGTCCTTTACAGCGGCAGCGGCGGAAGGTCCCTGACCTTCAACCTCTCCGACAGCTATGCCCTTGACAATGCCAGCAACGCCTATTACCCCGGGGCCCTCCGGCGGAACGGGACGGTATTTGTGCCCGCCAGCACCGTCTCCCGGTATTTCGGCCTGGACTATTCGGTCATTCAGGTGGAGCGGGGCAGTCTGGTCTGGGTCCGACAGCCGGGATATAACATGCCGGACAAGCTGTTTGCCGACGCGGCGCAGTATTCCATGGAGTCCGTTTACTCCGACTATATCCGGGCCAAGGAGGACCCTGCCGGGGGCGGGGCCCCCGGCGGGAACGCCCTTCCATCCGCCCCGGCGGGGACGCAGGACCCCGCCGCCGGGCTGGAGGGAAAGCGGGTCGCCCTGTGCCTGAAGGCGGGGAGCGACGCGGCCTCCATGGCGGACGCATTGGCCGCTTATAATGCCGGGGCCGCCTTTTTCTTCACGCCGGAGGAGATGGAGCGGCAGGGGGGGACCCTCCGCCGCCTCACGGCCCAGGGACAGGGCGTGGGCATTCTGGCGGACGCCGGAGACCCGGACCGGACCGTGGCGGAACAGCTGGAGGCGGGAAACGCCGCCCTCTGCCGGGCTGCCTGCGCCAAGACGCGCCTGGCCTATATACAGGGCGGAGGCCCTCAGGACCTTCAAAGCGCGGAGGAGGCGGGCTTCCGCTGCCTCCGGCCGGAGCTGGACCGGAGCGAAAAGCCCCTGCGGAGCGCCTCCGACGCCCAGGGCCTGGTTCTGCGGCTGAGCGCCTGGCGGGGAGACGCCGCCGTCTGGCTGGGGGACTCCGCCGGCCCGGCGGGGCTGCGGGCCTTCCTCTCCGCCGCCGCAGAGGCGGGGGGAACCTGCACGGCCTACCGGGAAGTGGGCCTGGGGTGAGGAAGCCCCCGGAATCTTTACAGAAAATTCAACAACCTTATGCCGCGAAGGGTATAATAAAAAACAAAAGATTTGAAAAACTTGGGAGGGTCCGCCATGGGACGCAACATTTTAGTGGTCGAGGACGACCGGAATATCTCCGATCTCATCCACATGTACCTGGTGAAGGAGGGGTTTGACGTCCGCACCGCCGGGGACGGAGGAAAGGCCATTGAGGAATTTCAGCGGGCCGTGCCGGACCTGATTCTCCTGGACATCATGCTGCCCGTGATGGACGGCTGGGCCGTCTGCGCCAAAATCCGGGAGACCTCCCAGGTGCCCATCATCATGCTCACCGCCAAGAGCGAGGTGTTCGACCGCATTCAGGGCCTGGAGATGGGGGCGGACGACTACATCGTCAAGCCCTTTGAGATGAAGGAGCTCATCGCCCGGATCAACGCCGTCCTCCGCCGGACGGAGATTCCCAACGACACCAGCAAAAAGCTGGCCTTTGACAAGCTGGTGATCAATCTGGACTCCTATGAGCTCATCGTGGACGGGAAGAAAATCGACACCCCCCCCAAGGAGCTGGAGCTTCTCTACCACCTGGCCGCCACGCCCAACCGGGTCTATACCCGGAACCAGCTTCTGGACGAGGTGTGGGGCTTTGACTACTTCGGCGACAGCCGGACGGTGGACGTACACATCAAGCGCCTGCGGGAAAAGGTGGAGGGCGTCAGCGCCAAGTGGGCGCTGAAAACAGTCTGGGGCGTGGGCTACAAATTTGAGCTGACGGAGAAGGCGGAGGGATGAAGCGCTTCCGGGAACAGGCGAGGGGCCTTTATTGGAACCAGCTCTGCGTCACCGCCGGCATGGTGCTTTTGACGCTGTGCCTGCTGGGAGTGTCCTTCTTTTCCTTGAGCTACAACTATGCCCGGGGCCGGCAGGGGGAGGAGATCGCCGCCAAGGCCCGGGTCATGAGCCAGCTCTCCCTGAGCTATTTGGAGAGCGGGCGGTATCTGGACATGGAGGACCTCCAGGACGACCTGGATTTCCAGCGCCTGGCCGGCTTCGCCGCCATTGTCTCCGACGTCCACTTCATGATCTGCGACACGGAGGGCCATGTCCTTCTCTCCACGGACAAGACCCTGGACGGGAAAACCGTCACCGTACCCCCTGAGCGGACGGCGAGGATTATGGAGCGGGGGCACGCCTCCTGGCGGGACGACTTCGGGGGGCTGTACCCCCAAAAGCGGTTTTCCGTGGGCGTGGCCTCCGTGAACCCCGTTACGGCGGAGAAGGTGGGGGAGGTGGTGGCGGTGTCCACCATGGCTTCCCTGGACTCCATGTGGCAGGGCTTTATCGGCCTCTTTTTCATGACGGCCTTTGTGGTGCTGATGATCGCCTTCATGGCCTCCTCCGTCACGGCCATGCGGCAGGTGAAGCCCATCCGGGAGATGGTGGAGGCCACCCGGCGCTACGCCGAGGGGGACTTTGACATCCGCATGAACGACTACGGCCGCAGCGACGAGGTGGGGGAGCTGGCCGCCTCCTTCAACGCCATGGCGGAGTCCCTCCAGCAGACGGAGCGGCAGCGGCGGGAATTCATTGCCAACATCTCCCATGAGCTGAAAACCCCCATGACCACCATCGCCGGGTATACCGACGCCATTTTGGACGGGGCCATTCCCCCGGAGAGCGAGAAGCAGTACCTCCAGATCATCTCCGGGGAGAGCCGCCGCCTCAGCAGGCTCGTGCGGCGGATGCTGGACGTGAGCCAGCTCCAGGCCATCGATCCCCTGCGGAGCGGAGCCCATTTCGACCTTTGCGAGAGCATGCGCCGGGTGCTGATTTCCATGGAGAAGAAAATCACCGACCGGGAGCTGGACGTGGAGGCCGACATCCCCGAGGGACCCATCCTGGTCCTGGGGGACAACGATTTGATTACCCAGGTGATTTACAACCTGCTGGAAAACGCGGCCAAGTTCGCCTACAAGGGCTCCACCCTCTACCTGGGCCTGACCCTTCGGGACGGCCGGGCCCGGGTGATGGTGCGCAACTGCGGGGATACCATTCCCGCGGAGGAGCTGCCGCTGCTGTTCGAGCGGTTCCATAAAAGCGACAAGTCCCGCAGCGAGGACAAGGACGGCGTTGGCCTGGGGCTCTACATTGTCAAGACGATTTTGGAGCAGCACAAGGAGAAGATCAACGTCACCAGCGAAAGCGGCGTGACCACGTTCTCCTTCTCGCTGACCACGGAGTGAGGGAGCATGGGAGAATGGGAACAGGCCGGGCGGCTGCCCGGCGAAATCGTGGAGGTTTACCGCAGCCCCTTTTCAAAGGGCGCGGAGGCCCGGGACCCCCGGGAGATTGTGGAGGTTTACCGCCAGCCGGACAGGCGGGAGGTGGTGGAGTCCTACCGCCGCCCCGTCCCCGGCGGCGGGCGGAACGCTCCCGCCCGGGCCGCTTCCCGGAAGACGCGGCGAAAACGCCGCTCCCCCGGCCGACGGGCGGGCCTCTATAGGTTTTTAATCTGCGTTGCGGTGCTGGTGGGATTGACGGCGGCGGCGAAGGCCGTGGAGCATCTGGTTTACCGGGACCGGGACGGCCCGGGGGAAGCCCCCGGGGAATACCGGACGGCGGAAATCACCATCCCCGCCTGGCCCGTGGACCAGGGGGCGGGCCTGGCCGTGACCCGGGACCAGGGGGAGGCCCTGACGGCCCAGGAGGTTTACCGCCGGCTGAATCCGGCGGTGGTGACGGTGCAGTGTGAAACCGGGGAGGGCGTCTCCATCGGCACCGGCGTCATCTTCTCGAAGGACGGCTACATTCTCACCAACCACCACGTGGTCCGGGGAGGAAAGCGGTGCTATGTCACCCTGGACAGCGGCTACACGGCGGAGGTCTGCTTTGTGGCCGGGGACGAGAACAGCGACCTCGCGGTATTGAAGGTTCCCCCGGGGGAGCTGGCGCTGATGCCGGTAGGGGAGCTGCCCTTTGCCCCCTTCGGGGATTCGGAGCAGCTGGTGGTGGGAGACGTGGTCTATGCCATCGGCGCGCCCCGGCGGCTCCGGGGAACTTTGACCAACGGCATCGTTTCCGCCATTGACCGGGACATTGAGGTGGAGGGGCGGACCATGACCCTTCTCCAGACCAACGCCGCCTTGAATTCCGGCAACTCCGGAGGGCCCCTCATCAACGAGCGGGGCCAGGTGGTGGGCATCAACGTGGCCAAGTATATGTCCGACTGGAACCGGGACAGCGTGGAGGGCCTGGGCTTCGCCATCCCCTCCGCCCAGCTGGAGCGGATTGTCAACGACCTTTTAAAATGGGGCGAGGTCCGGCCCGAGCCGCGAATCGGCGTTTGGGTGCAGACGGACGAAAAGGGCCTTTTGGTAAGCTCCGTGGACGCGGGCACCGCCGCGGAGGCGGCGGGGGTACAGGCGGGGGATTATATCGTCTTCGCCCAGGGCGAGCGGGTATATACGAACCAGGACCTGTTCCGCGTCCGCCGGGGGCTCTACGTGGGGGACCGGCTGACCCTGACCCTGCTGCGGGGCGGGGAGACCCTGGAAGTCACCCTGGAGCTGACGGAAGCGGCGGAGTGACCGGAAAGATAAGAGCGGGAGGAGGGGTTTGCCCCTCCTCCCGTTTACTCTTCGGACAGCTCCAGCACCACCGGGCAGTGGTCGCTGCCGTGGACCTCGCTCCAGATGTCGGCGCCGCGGATGCGGCTGCGGAGGCGTTCCGAGACGATGAAGTAGTCGATTCTCCACCCGGTGTTGTTCTCCCGGGCCCGCCCCCGGTAGCTCCACCAGGAGTAGGCCCCGGTCTTGTCCGGATACAGCGCCCGGAAGGTGTCCACAAAGCCGGAGGATAGGAGCTTGGTCATCTTCTCCCGCTCCTCGTCGGTGAAGCCGGGATTGCGGCGGTTGGGGCCGGGATTTTTCAGGTCGATTTCCTGGTGGGCCACGTTCAGGTCCCCGCAGTAAACCACGGGCTTCACCGCGTCCAGCCCGCAGAGGTACTCCCGGAGGTCGTCCTCCCAGGCCATGCGGTAATCCAGGCGGAGAAGCTGGTCCTTGGAGTTGGGGGTGTAGCAGCAGACCAGGTAGAAGTCCTCGAACTCCGCCGTGATAATCCGCCCCTCGTGGCGGTGCTCGTCGATGCCGAAGTCGTAAGTGACGTTCAGGGGTTTGCGCCGGGTGAAAACGGCGGTGCCGGAGTATCCGGCCTTGTCCGCGCTGTTCCAGAAGCGCTCATAGCCGGGGAGGTCGAACTCCGCCTGCTCGGGCCGCATTTTCGTCTCTTGCAGGCAGATGACGTCCGCGTCGGCAAAGGCGCAGAAGTCCAAAAAGCCCTTCTTCAGGCAGGCCCGCAGGCCGTTGACGTTCCAGGAAACCAGTTTCATAAAAGCACCTCTTTTGAAATGATGGAAGTTTGCCCGGTTCCATTGTAACGGATTTCCGGCAAAAAAACAATTGCCAGCAGGAAAGAAAAGGAGTAGGATAAGAATAAGTTTCCGAATTTCACGAGGAGGGTTTACCTATGGGTTTCCTGGATAAATTTAAGAAGAAGAAAGAGGCTCCCGCCCGGCCCCAGAAGGCGGGCACGGCCCCGGAGACGGAGGAGTACACCCCCGGCGGCTCCGCCGTTTACCGCTATCAGCCCCCGGAGAATCCGGGCTTCCGGCCTCCGGAGGAGTCGTGCGTCTCCATGGAGGCCATTGAAAAGCACATGGAGGCAATCTTCCCGGGCGGGGAGGGCTTCGTCTATCATGAGATCATCAGCGACCTGGTCCATATCGACGTACATGTTCTCCGGGGGCCCAAGGAGGACGACTGCATCCTCCTGTACACCACGGGCATGAGCGATCTTCCCATGAGCCTGCCGGAGGATATTTCGGACCGGGAGGATTTGAAATACGCGGAGCTTTACATGCTCCTTCCCGGGGACTGGGACCTGGGCGGGGAGGGGACCAGCCCCAAGGACCTGCCCTATGAGCGCTTCTGGCCCGTCCAGATGCTGAAATTCCTGGCTCGCTTCCCCCACGAGTACAAAACCTGGCTGGGCTGGGGGCACAGCATCCCCAACGGGCCGGATTACGCGCCCGTCTGCCCCGGCCTTGGCTTTGGCGGCGCGGTGCTGAGCCAGCCCTCCCTGGTCCCGCCCCTGACCACGGAGGACGGAAAGCAGATCAGCTTCTTCATGCTGATTCCCGCTTACAAGGAAGAAATTGAATACAAACTGAAATACGGCATGGAGGAGCTGAGCCGCCGCTTTGTGGAGGGGAAGCTTCCCCTGATACTGGACGTTCACCGGAAGAACTTCTGCGCGGATTTTAAGGAGATTCTGGACTGAAGGATGGACTATGACAAGCTGCTGAATATGGCGGCGGAGCTGGGCTACCAGCTGATGTACAGCGGCGCGGAGATTTACCGGGTGGAGGAGTCCGCCCGGCGGCTCCTCCGGGCCTACGGGCTGGAGGAGCCGGAGGTTTTCGCCATTCCAAACTGCCTGATTGTCAGCGTTTCGACCCCCCAGGGACACCCCGTCACCCGGATGCGCCGGGTCCCCTCCCACGGCACGGACATCGAGCTTTTGGAGCGGTGCAACAGCCTCTGCCGCCGCCTCTGCGCCGAGACGCCGCCGCTGGACAAGGCCCAGGCGGAGGTGAGCGCCCTGCCGGAGGCCGTTCCCCGGCACTCCCCCCGGCTGGCGCTGCTGGGCTACGGCGTGGCCCCTGCCTTTTTTGCCCCGCTGTTCGGCGGCGGCCTTTGGGACACGGTTTGTTCCTTCTTCTGCGGCCTGGCGGTGGGGCTGTGCCTTCTTTACGGGGGAAGGTTCATCGGGGCCAACAGCTTTTTCCGCACGGCGGTGTGCAGCGCCGTGGCGGCCTTCCTGGCCCTGGCGCTGGTGGGGGCGGGACTGGGAGAGAGCGTGGACGTGGTGACCATTTCCACGCTGATGGTTTTGGTCCCCGGCGTGGCCCTGACCAACGCCATGCGGGAGATTATGGCCGGGGACACCTTCTCCGCCCTGAGCCGCACGGCGGACGCGATTCTGGTGGCCTCCGCCATCGCCCTGGGGGCGGCGGCGGGGCAGGCCCTGGGCGGATTTCTTTGAGGAGGGCGGTATGGAGACGGTTTTTCTGGATTACGCTCTGCCCTGCCTGTGCGCCTTTCTGGCCTGTGTGGGCTTTACGCTGACATTCAACATCCACGGCCTTGGAAAGCTGATCGCCGGGGTGGGCGGAGCCCTGGGGTGGCTGGTGTACCTGCTGGGAGGGAAGACCATTTTCGCGGCCTTCCTGGCGGCGGCGGCCATCGGGGTCTTTGCCGAGGTGATGAGCCGGGTCCGGCGCTGTCCGGTGACGGGCTATGTGCTGGTGGCCCTGCTGCCCCTGGTCCCCGGAGGGGGCGTTTACTACGCTATGCGTTACTGCGTGGCGGGGGAGACGGAGCGGTTCCTCAGCACCCTGCTCCACACCTTCGGCATGGCGGCGGCGCTGGCGGTGGGGGCCATGCTGGCCTCGTCGGCCTTCCGGGCGGTTTTCCCCCGGCTGCGCCCGCCCGGAAATACGGCCGCTTGATGGGAGCCGCCTTGCCCGCCGCCTTGGGCGGCAGAGGCGGAATACGGGCGCGCTTTAAAACAAAGCGCCGGGAAGGAATGAACGGCGGAGGATGGAGTTTTACCATGGAACATTTTAGGCAGGAACTGTATGAAAACGGCTACTTCCGGCAGGAGGAGCTGGTCTTCTGGGACTGCGGCCCGGACCAGCGGGTCCGGGTGGCGGCGCTTTTAAGCCGCCTGGGGGCCTTTGCCGGATACGACTACGACGCCAGGGGCCTGACCCATGAGGTGCTGTGGGCGAACCGGGAGGTGTTTCTCCTCTCCCGAGCGGCTCTGAAAATCCACGACTGCCCCCAGGCGGGGGACGTGCTGGACATCACCACCTGGGAGGCCGGACCCAAGGCCGCCCACATGGTGCGGAATTATGAGATGAAGGACCGGCAGGGCCGCCTCCGGGCCGCCGCCCGGACGGACTGGATTCTGGTGGACCCCGGAACCCGGAAGATTCTGCGCCCCTCGTCCTTTACCGCCAAGCCCCTCATGACCTCGGACCGGCCCCTGGACTGCCCGGAGACGAAAAAGATTGTTTTCCCCAAAGAGGCACGGGAGGCCCTGGGAACCCGGAAGGTCCGCTGGTCCGATCTGGACGGCAACGGGCACCTTTTCAGCGGGAACTACGGGGACATTGTCTGGGACGCCCTGCCGGAGGATTTGCAGATCCGGTCCCCCAGGGAATTTTATATTAACTACAGCCGGGAGGCTGTCTTGGGGGATGAGCTGCGGCTGGAGGGGCTTTGGAGCAAAGAGGGCTATTTTGTGGAGGGGATTGGTCCCCGGGGCTCCTGCTTCACGGCGCTGTGCGTGTTTTGAACGGGGGATCGGCGGTATCCCGGCCTCCTATGCGGCCTGTAAATGAATAGGAGAAGGCCCGTCCGGCGGGGTTTTGCCGGACGGGCCTTTTTACGTATCTTCCTCCTCCCGGGCCAGTTCCTCCCTGGCCTCCTGGAGGACCTTTTTTTCCGCCTTGGTGGTCAGCTGGCTCTCGTCAAACCCGGCGAACATGTCCGGGCGGCGGCGCATGGTCCGCTTGTAGCTCTCCTTCCGCCGCCAGGCCGCCACCTTTCCGTGGTCCCCGGAGAGAAGCACCTCCGGCACCGCCCGGCCGTGCCAGACGGCGGGGCGGGAGTACTGGGGGTACTCCAAAAGCCCGTTCCAGTGGGACTCCTCCTGAAAGCACTCCTCGTCCGGCAATACCCCGGGCACCATGCGGCACACCGCGTCCGCCACCGCCATGGCGGGAATCTCCCCCCCGGTGAGAACGAAGTCCCCTATGGAAATCTCCTCGTCCACACACTCGTCCAAAAAGCGCTGGTCCACGCCCTCGTAGTGCCCGCAGACCAGAATCAGGTGCTCGTACCGCTCCTTCAGCTCCCGGGCTATGGCCTGGGTGAAGGTCCGGCCGCAGGGGGAGAGGAAAATCGTCCGCCCCGGCCCGTGGGCTTCCACCACATGGGCCCAGCAGCGGTACAGCGGGTCCGCCTGCATGACGGCCCCCCGGCCCCCGCCGTAAGGGTAATCGTCCACCTGCATCTGCTTGTTGGTGGTGTAGCTTCGAATCTGGTGGGTCCGGATGGCAATGTATCCCCGCTCCTGGGCCCGGCCCAGGATGCTGACATTCAGCATCGCGTCCACAGAGTCCGGGAACAGGGTCAAAATGTCAATGTTCACTCCGCCAGCCCCTCCCAGACCCGGATGTCCATCCGGTTGTTTTCCAGGTCCACTCCCAGGATGAAGGCGTCCTTCACCGCCGGGACCAGGAACTCCTTCACCCCCCGGACGGTGTAGACCCTGCTGGCGGGGTAGCGCTCCACTCTCACCAGCTCCCCCACGCATTCCCCCGTCTCGCCGTCGTACACGTCCAGGCCGATGAGCTCCCCGTCAAAGTACGTCCCCTCCGGAAGGCGGGCGTCCGCCCGGCGGACCAGCAGCTCCTTTCCCCGGAGGGCCTCGGCGGAGGTGCGGTCCTCCACCCCCTCCAGCTTGAGAAGGGCCATGCCCTTATGGACCCGGCAGGAGGCGGGCTTCACGGCCTGCCCGTCCAGATAGAAGGTCCGAAAGCCCGTGAGAAACGCCGCGTCTTCCTCCAGGGGCAGGACCCGCAGCTCTCCCCGGATGCCGTGAACGCTCACAATCCGGCCCACAGGCACGAAATCCAATTTCATAAAGGACGCTCCTTTGCATTCTTGCATTCCATCAGGTTCTGGGCAGGAACAGGGAAAACTTGGCCCCCTTCCCAGGCCGGGAGAAGGCTTTCACATACCCGCCCTGGCCCTGGGCGATCTGCCGGACCAGATAGAGCCCCACGCCCACGCCCTCCGCGCAGGAGGCCGCCCCGCCCCGGTAGAACCGCTGAAAGAGCTTTTCCAGCTCCTCCTCCGCCACGCCCGGCCCGGTGTCCGCCACGTCGATGCGGGAGAACAGCTCATAGGACCGGGCGCTGACGGCGACGCAGCCGGAGGGCGTGTATTTCACGGCGTTGTCGATGAGGTTGCACACCGCCTCCGCCGTCCACTTGGGGTCGAACACCGCCTCCGCCCCGGTGGGCTCCAGGGTCAGCTCCAGGCCCTTTTCCGCCGCCTTGGGGGCGAACTGGCCCACGGCCTCCTCCAGCATGGGCCCCAGGGGCCCCGGCCGGGGACGGAGGACCAGCACCCCCGCCTCCAGCCGGGAGGTCTTCACCAGCGATTCAATCAGGGACTGGAGCTTCCGGGCCTGGGAGCCCAGGGCGGCGGTGTACTCCCGGCATTCCGGGGCCTGCTCCTCCAAAAGCTGGGTGTACAGCAGCACGTTGGCGATGGGGGTTTTCGTCTGGTGGGAGATATCGGCGATGAGGGCTTTGATCTTGTCCTTTTCCTCCTGGAGGTTCCGGGTGGAGACGGCGGAGGCGCTGAGGTAATGGGCCAGCTTCGTCTCCATGGCGGACAGGAGGCTTTCGTCAAAGACGGCCTCCCGGAACTCTCCCCGGGCGGCCTCGTCCAGCATCCGGTCCAGCCGTCGGAGGAGCCGCCCCATCCTCCGGCGCTCCCAGAGGGCCAGCGCCGCCAGGGCCAGGACGGCAAGAAGGAGGTATCCCGTCTGCGTCATGCCTCAGCCCCCGTTTTCTCCGCCCGTCCAGGTGTAGCCGACGCCGTAGACGGTTTTCAGATAGCGGGGCTTGGAGGGATTCTCCTCCAGCTTTCCCCGCAGGCGCTTCACCGTCACGGACAGCGCATTCTCATCCACGTACTCGGCCCCGCCGGTCCAGACCCGGTCCACCAGCAGCTCCCGGGGCAGGGTTCTTCCCCGGTTTTCCACCAGAACGCGGAGCAGCTTCTGCTCCGTCTTGCTCAGCTCCACCAGCTGCCCGTCCCGGCGGAATTCCATGCGTTCAAAGTCAAAGGAGAACCCGCCCAGAACCAGGGGCCCGGCCTGGCCCCCATCCCGGCGGAGCTAGGCATTGACCCGGGCCCGGAGCACCGCCAGGGAAAAGGGCTTGGTGACATAATCGTCGGCCCCGGACTCCAGGCCTGCCACGATGTCCGTCTCTATGTCGTTGGCGGTCAGCAGGATGACGGGGGTCCTGCCGCCTCCCTCCCGGAGCCGCCGGAGAAAGTCCAGCCCGTTCCCGTCAGGGAGGTTCACGTCCAGCACCAGAAGGTCGAAGTCCCCCGCCTCCAGGGCGGACCGGACGGCGGAGAGGGTCCGGCACAGCAACGGCTCCGCCTCCGGGCTCCGCAGGGCCAGGCACAGCCCGTCCCCCAGGGCCCGGTCGTCCTCCACAATTAAAATCCGTTTCATGAAACCGACAAAGCGTCCTCCAGCACCAGGCCGGGATTGTGCTTGGTCAAAAAGTCCACGGACCATTCGCCGCCGAAGGCCACCAGCAGCCGATCCTTAAAATCCTCCAGCACCGCCGCGCCGGTGCACAGCACCAGCTCGCCGGGCTTGCAGGGGCACTTCGCAATCAGCCGCAGATGGTCGTAGGGCAGGCCCTCCATATACAGCTCCACGCCGTACTCCGCCTTCATGCGGTACTGGAACACGTCGAACTGCAAGGTGCCCACCACGCCCACCACGACCTCCTCCATGCCGCCGCCGGGGCGCTTGAAAATCTGAATGGCGCCCTCCTGGGCAATCTGCTCCGTGCCCTTGATGAACTGCTTGCGCTTCATGGTATCCTTGGGGGCCACCCGCATGAAGTGCTCCGGCTCGAAGGTGGGGATGCCCGCGTAGCGGAATTTCTTCCCCGGCACGGTGACGGTGTCGCCGATGGAGAAGATGCCGGGGTCAAAAACGCCGATGATGTCCCCGGCGTAGGCCACGTCCACAATTTCCCGCTCCGCCGCCATCATCTGCTGGGGCTGGCTCAGGCGCATTTTCTTGCCGGACTGGACGTGGAAATACTCCGCGTCCCGCTGGAAGCGGCCGGAGCAGATGCGCAGAAAGGCCAGCCGGTCCCGGTGGGCCTTGTTCATGTTGGCCTGAATCTTGAAGACAAAGGCGGAGAAGTCCGGGGAGAAGGGGTCGATTTCCTCCTCCCCCGCCATGCGGCTCAGGGGGGCGGTGGTCATGCGGAGGAATTCCTTCAAGAAGGGCTCCACACCGAAGTTGGTCAGGGCGGAGCCGAAAAAGACGGGGGAGAGGGTTCCGTTCCGGACGGCCTCCAGATCGAACTCCCGGCCCGCGCCCAAAAGCTCCACCTCCTCCTGGAGCTGCCGCCAGCGGCTTTCGCCGATCCATCCTCCCACCGCCGGGTCGTTCAGGTCCGCCTCGGTGGCCTCGGCCTTTTTGGCGTGGCCCTCGCCGGAGAAAAAGAGGATGCGGCCCGCCTCCCGGTCGTAGACCCCCTGAAACTCCCTGCCGGAGCCGATGGGCCAGTTGACGGGATAGGTGTCGATGCCCAGCTCCGCCTCCACCTCGCCGCAGAGCTCCAGCGGGTCCCGGCTCTCCCGGTCCATCTTGTTGATGAAGGTGAAGATGGGGATGTGCCGCAGGGCGCAGACCCGGAAGAGCTTCCGCGTCTGGGGCTCCACGCCCTTGGCGGCGTCGATGACCATGACGGCGCTGTCCGCCGCCATCAGGGTGCGGTAGGTGTCCTCGGAGAAATCCTGGTGCCCCGGGGTGTCCAGAATGTTGACGCAGTATCCGTCGTGCTGGAACTGCATAACGGAGGAGGTGACGGAGATGCCCCGCTGCTTTTCAATCTCCATCCAGTCGGAGGTGGCGGCGCGGGCCCGTTTGCCCTTGACCTCGCCGGCCTGGGCGATGGCCCCGCCGTAGAGCAGGAGTTTTTCCGTAAGGGTGGTTTTGCCCGCGTCGGGGTGGGAGATGATGGCGAAGGTCCGTCTCCGGGCGATTTCGTCTTTCAAAGCGGCCATGCTGAGCCTCCTGGTTTTTTAGATGATGAGATAGCTGTCTGCAAATCCGGGCAGGGGCCAAATTCCCTTACTCGCTCTGGCACAGAAGACCCTGCTTGATGTCCCACAGCCGCTGGCTGAGGTCCACATAGTACGTGTGGGGGTTCTCAAACCGCTTGACCTCATCCCACAGGGTTTCCACCTGCTCCTCGCAGTACGCCCGAATCTCCTGGAGGGCGGGACGCTTATATACCAGCTTCCCGCCCTGGAAGACGGGGACCTGAAGGGGCTTTGCCGTGTAATTGGTGTAGGTCTTCCGCTTCCAGGTGGCCCTGGGGTCGAAGAGCTCCAGGCTCCGGGTCTCGTCTATCTTCTCGTCCCATACGGCGATATAGTCCGCCTCGGCCTTGCCGGTGGCCGTGTCAAAGATACGGTAGACCTTTTTGAAGTGGGGATTTGTAATCTTGTCCACGTTCTCGCTGACCTTGATCTTGGGAACCACCTTTCCGGTCCCGTCCTCCACGGCCACCAGCTTGTACACCCCGCCGAAAACCGGCTGGCTGCTGGCGGTAATCATCCGCTCACCCACACCGAACAGGTCGATCTGGGCTCCCTGAATCAGCAGGTCCCGGATGATATACTCATCCAAGGAGTTGGAGGCGGAAATCCGGCACTCCGTCCAGCCCGCGTCGTCCAGCATCTTCCGGGCCTTCCGGGTGAGATAGGCGATGTCGCCGGAGTCCAGGCGGATGCCGCATTGCTTGATGCCCAGCGGCTTGAGTACGGCGTCAAACGCCCGGATGGCGTCGGGCACGCCGGATTTCAGGGTGTTGTAGGTGTCCACCAGAAGGGTGGCGTTGTGGGGATAGAGCTTGCAGTAAGTCTCGAAGGCCTCGTACTGGGTGTCGAACATCTGGACCCAGGCGTGGGCCATGGTGCCCCCGGCGGGGACGCCGTAGAGCTGGTCGGAGATGGTGCAGGCCGTCCCGGCGCAGCCGCCGATGTAGGCCGCCCGGGCCCCGGTGATGGCCCCGTCGGTGCCCTGGGCCCGGCGGGAGCCGAACTCCAGCACCGTCCGCCCCTGGGCCGCCCGGACGATGCGGTTGGCCTTGGTGGCGATGAGGCTCTGGTGGTTGACGGCCAGCAGGGTGAAGGTCTCGATAAGCTGGGCCTGGATGGCCGGGGCCCGGACCGTCACAACGGGCTCCTGGGGAAAGATGGGCGTTCCCTCCGGGATGGCCCAGATGTCGCCGGTGAAGCGGAAGTCCTTCAGATAGGCCAGGAATTCCTCGGAGAACAGGTTCCGGCCCCGGAGGTATTCGATGTCCGCCTCGTCGAAGTGCAAATCCAGAATATAGTCGATCAGCTGGTCCAGGCCCGCGCAGATGGCAAACCCTCCCTTATCCGGCACGTCCCGGAAGAACACGTCGAAGTAGGTCATCCGGTCCTGGAAGCCCGCCTGGAAATAGCCGTTGCCCATGGTCAGCTCGTAAAAGTCGCAGAGCATGGTCATGTTCAGCTTTTGTTCAATGTGCATGGTGGGGAACACCCTCTTTTCAATTTGTTCCCTTGATTATAAGCAAAGCGGTGGGAAAATGCAATCTCTTTCTCGGGAAAAATCCACGAAAAATGATTCTTGCAATTCCCGAAGATGCCTGTTATACTTAAAACGCTGACGCCGGTTCGAGGATAAACGGCGTATGCGGTTACGAGTGCGGCAGCTGCCCGGCAGGGTGCGGCTGCGGCGCTCTCTTTCCATGCATGAGCGCCTCTAAAATTAAAAAAAGGAGAGGAAACCGGAACCATGGAAACAAGGCCTTACGTATCCTGGGACCTGATGAACCGCTTTCTCATCGACGCCTTCAAGGGCTACGGCGTTCCCGAGGACGACGCGAAAATCTGCGCCGACGTTCTGCTGGAGTCCGACCGCCGGGGCATCGAGAGCCACGGCTGCAACCGCTTCAAGCCCATTTACATTGACCGGATTGTCAACGGGACCCTGCTCCCGGTGACCAGAATGGACATCGTAAAGGACACCCCCACCACCGTGGTGATGAACGCCAATAACGGCATGGGCATGGTGGCCAGCTATCACATGATGGAAATGCTGATTGAGAAGGCCAGGAAGTACGGCATGGCCGGAGGCACCATTTTCAACTCCACCCACTACGGCATCGCGGGCTACTGGACCACCATGGCCGAGAAGGCCGGGATGGTCGGCATCACCGGAACCAACGCCCGGCCCTCCGTGGCCCCCACCTGGGGCGTGGAGCCCATGATGGGCACCAATCCCCTGACCTTTACCATGCCCACCGACGAGGAGTTCCCCTTCAATTTCGACTGCGCCACCTCCATTGTGCAAAACGGCAAGATCGAGTTTTACGAGCGCCAGGGCAGGCCCACGCCGGAGGGGCTGGTGGTTACCAGGGACGGCGGCACGATGACCGATTCCGGGCAGATTTTAAAAGAGATGCGGAACGGGAACTGCGCCCTTCTCTCCATCGGCGGCCCGGGGGAGGCCTCCGGCGGCTATAAGGGCTACGGCTTTACCACCATTGTGGAAATTCTCTCCGCCGCCCTGGCCGGAGGACCCTTCATGAAGGCCCTCAGCGGCAAGGCGCCTGACGGAAGCAATCAGTTCTACCGCCTGGGCCACTTCTTCTTCGTCATCAATCCGGAGTTCTTCATGGGCCTGGACACCTTTAAAAAGACCGCCGGGGACATCTGCCGCGGTCTGCGGGCCTCAAAGAAGGCCCCCGGCGCGGAGCGCATCTACACCGCCGGGGAGAAGGAATGGCTGGCCTGGCAGGAGCGCAGGGATAAGGGCGTGCCCGTGGGCGAGGCCATTCAAAAGGAGATCCTCGAGGTCCGGGATAAGCTGAACCTGCCCTATCACTTCCCCTTTGAGGATCAGAACTAAACAGGAGGAACCGTATTATGGATTACGCGAAGGAATCTCTCCGGCTCCATGGGGAGTGGAAGGGAAAAATT
>CAJUBX010000041.1 GCA_910585165.1 uncultured Oscillibacter sp.
ACATGGTCCGGGTGGTGGGGGTCATCATGATGATGATGAGGTCCAGCTCCTTGGCAATGGAGATGAACACCAGCATCAAGCCGGAGATGAAGCCGTTCTTCGCCAAGGGGACGATGATGGTGGCCATCCGCTTCCAGAAGCTTGCGCCGGCAATGTCCGCAGCCTCCTCCAGCTCCACGCTGATGGAGAGCATATTGGCGGTGCCGGAACGGCTGGCGAAGGGGAAGTGCTTGACCACGGAGGTAAGAACGATCAGGGTGAAGGTGCCGTACAGGGAGGGGATCAGCCCGCCGAAATGGGGAACGCTGAACATGGAGAAGTACATGGTGGAGAACGCCACGCCGCTCATCAGATAGGGAACGAACACCAGCTGCTCGGTGAGGTTGCCGTACCACTTGCCGCGGCCGCGGGAGCTGATGTAGCCCAGGAACTGGCCGCAGAAAGCGGTGATGAGGGAGGTGATGATGGTCAGGCGGACGGTGTTCCACAGGGCGCTGAAGAACTCGGGATTGCGGAAGATGCCCGCGTAGTTGGTGTATTTCTCCGCTTCTCCGGCCTCGCCGATCCAGTTGTAGAGGGTCAGGTTGTTCAGGCCGTAGCCCGCGCCGGTGGTGATCTGGAAGGTCTCCATAATCAGCACGAAGAAGGGCATGACCATGGCCAGGAACAGGAAGATGGCCAGGAAGGCCATCATGGGCTTCTTGGCCGCGCCCAGAGGCATCAGGGTGCTGCGGCCGCCCTTGCCGCCCACGGTGGCATAGGACTTGCGCACGCCGATGGCCCTCTGGTTGCTCATCAGAATCAGAGCCGCCAGGCCGACCAGGACGATGGACATGGCGTAGCCCACGCCCCGGGGACCCTGGTCGATGTACACGCGCATGCGGGTGGCCAGGGTGTAGTAGCCGATGCGGTTGCCCAGGTTGGCCGCCACGCCGTAAGTGCCGATGGACTTGGACACGGTCATGACCAGGGCGGAGAGCACGGAGGGAAGGATCAGCGGCAGGGTGATGTAGCGGAGGATCTGGGCCTTGTTGGCACCCTGAATCTCACCCATCTCCTCCAGCTCCGAGTTGATGGAGCGGAGGGCGCCGGAGACCTGGATGTAAGAGAATGCGTAGTAGTGCATGGACATGCACAGCACGATGGCCGTGGGCCCGTAGGCCAGCCAGTCGGGAATCGGTATGCCCATGCCGGTGAGGAATCCGTTTGCGCCGCTGGTGGGCGTGCGGAACACCGCCAGCCAGGCAATGGCCTTGGTCCAGGAGGGAATCATGTAGGGCACGGTGATGAGGATGCCCAGGACCTTCTTGCCGGGGAGGTCGGTACGGATCATCAGCCAGGCCAGCACCGAGCCCAGAGGCACGGAGATCAGCGTGGTGAAGAAGCCGCAGACGAAGGAGTGCAGCAGGGGCTCCCACAGCACGGCCTTGGACATGTTGCTCAGCAGCATGTACTGCCAGTAGTAGAGCGTGAAGTCGCCCACCTTGCCGTCCACGCGGCGGAGCTCGCCCTGGGCCAGGGTGAAGGTGGACTTGATCATGGTCAGCAGGGGGATGACAATCAGGCAGAACAACACGATCAGGCTGACCAGCACGACCATGTTGAAGGGGTTTTTGAGCACGTTCAGAATCAGGTTCTTCAACCGACGTGCCGTCAGTTTCTTTCTGGGGGGTCTTTCCTTGGTCACAGTTACTGCATTTGACACGATAACACCTCTTTCTGATAACTGCCGGGAATTTCCCCGAGCGATCGAGTCCTCCCATCCGCTCTCGCCCGGGGCGTCCGCGCAGGCGGAAACAGGTCCGCTTTGCGCAAACGTTTGCGACTTCCTGTGTTCATTATAAAGAATCTCTCATAGGTTTGTCAATTGTCAGCCTCCCGATTTTAGGGGGGCTTTTTTGTTCGTTTTCACGGTTTGTTTACAATTTAGACAAATAGAGCCAGGCCATTTTTGCTATTCTGCCAATTGATATTTTTGAGAATTTCTGAAACTGCGGATACGTTTTCGCCGGATTTTTCCATGGCTACGGCTGGAATTGGGCGTCGTAGAGCTGGGCGTAAACGCCGCCGGCGGCCAGCAGCTCCCGGTGGGTGCCGCTTTCCGCCGCGCCGCCCCGATCCAGCACCAGAATGCGGTCCGCCCCCCGGACGGTGGCCAGGCGGTGGGCAATGACAAAGCAGGTCCGTCCCCGGCGGAGCCGCTCCATGGCCAGGCTGATCTCCCCTTCCGTCTCCGTGTCCACGCTGCTGGTGGCCTCGTCCAGAATGACCACGTCCGCGTCGGTGAGAAGGCACCGGGCAATGGCGAGAAGCTGCTTTTGTCCCTTGGAGACGCCCTCGCCGGTGAGAACGGTGTCGTACCCCAGGGGAAGGGAGGTGATGAAGCGGTGGATGCGGGCGGCCTTGGCGGCCTCCACAATCTGCTCCCGGCCGGCCCCCGGCGCACCGTAGGCGATGTTTTCGGCCACGGTGCCGCCAAAGAGCCAGGTATCCTGGAGCACCAGGGCCAGGCGGCGGCGGAGCCCGTCCCGGCTGTAAGCGTCCAGAGGTACGCCGTCCATGGTAATGGTTCCCCCCTGGGGCCGGTAAAACCGGAGCAACAGGGAAACCAGGGTGGTTTTCCCCGCCCCGGTGGGGCCCACCACGGCAACCAGGCTTCCCGCCGGAATGTGGGCCGTGAAGTCCCGTAGGACGGGCCGGGCGGGGTCGTAGCCGAAGGTGACGTGGTCAAATCGGATGCAGCCTTTCAAATGCTCCGCAGGCAGGGCTTCCGGCGGGTCCCCCGCCTCCGTCTCCTCGTCCAGCAGGTCCATAATCCGCTCTGCGGCGGCGGCGCTGGCCTGGAGCTCCGCCAGGAGGTTCGCCCCCTCCCGGATGGGGCCGGAGAACTTTCGGGAGTAGAGAACGAAGGAAGAAAGGCTCCCCAGGGACAGCCCGCCTCCCAGGTACAGCAGCGCCCCGAAAACGCTGACGGCGGCCAGGGAGACATTGTTGATGAAATTCACCGAGGGCCCCAGGGCGGCGCTGGCCCGGTCCGCGTCGTAGTACGCCTTGGAGGCCGCGTCGTTTTGCATGTCGAAGAGGCCCAGGTCCGCCTCCTCCACGCCGTAGGCCCGAATGGACCGGCGGCAGCCCATCCGCTCCTCGGCAAAGCCGTTAAGAGCCCCCAGCTCTCGGGAGCGCAGGCGGAACAGCGGGTGAATGCGCTTCATCTGAAAGCGGGTCAGGGCCGCCGACAGGGGAACGGTAAACAAGAACACCAGCGTCAGCCGGGGGGAGAGGATCAGCAGCATCAAAAAAGACCCGGCCACGGTGAAAACGCTGGTGCCAAGCTGGAGAAGGTCCGTAGAAAGGGTGGCGTTGACGGTGTCCACATCATAGCAGACCCGGCTGATAAGGTCCCCGGCGGGATGGGTGTCGAAATAGCCCACCGGCAGCTCGCTCATGCAGTCGAAGGCGGCCTTGCGCAGATCATGGGACACGGCCTGAGCCGTCCGGAGCAGGCGGGAGGATACCATGTAATTTAATAAGGAGGAAAGGGCGTAGCATACCAGCATCCCGGCGCAGTTTCGGAATACGCCGGGGAAATCCACGCCTCCGGCCCGGACGCCCACGGCGTCCACCGCTCTGCCGGAGAGCAGCGGCGCAGCCAGGGCCAGCAGATTTCCCCCCAGCAGCAGGGCCAGCAGGAGCAAAAAACGGAACGCGTAGGGCCGGAGGAAACGGCCCAGGCGGGCAAACAAATGCTTTTTCATACCCGGCCTCCCATCTGAAGCTCCGCCATGCGGCGGTAGCGCCCGCAGGATTCCAGAAGCTCCCCGTGTCTCCCCTGGCTGACGATCACGCCGTCCTCCAGCACCAGAATGCGATCCGCGTCCCGGAGGGAGGCCACCCGCTCGGAAATGACCACCAGGGTCACGCCGGGAAAGTCCCGCCGGACGGCGGCGTGGAGGGCGGCGGCGGTGCGGTAGTCCAGGGCGCTGTCGGCGCCGTCCAGGACCAAAATGCCGGGCCTTGCCGCCAGAGCCCGGGCAATCAGCAGACGCTGCCGCTGCCCGCCGGAGAGGTTGGCCCCCCGGATATCCAGCCGGGCGTCCAGTCCCCCGGGCAGGGTTTCGATGAACTCCCACGCCTGGGCGGTTTTGGCGGCGGCGGCCACGTCCTCCCGGGAGAGATTTCGAAGAAAGGAGATGTTCTCGTAAACGCTGTCATTCAGCAGCGCCTCGTTCTGGAAGACCACGCCGAAGCGGCCCTGGAGAGCCTCCCGGTCCAGGGTGGACACGTCCCGTCCCCCCAGCCATACCACGCCGCCGTCCGCGTCATAGAGCCGGAGAAGCAGGGAGACCAGCGTGGTTTTGCCCGCCCCGGTGGGGCCCAGGATACCCAGGGTTTCTCCCTTATTTAATAAAAAGGAGGCGCTGTCCAGGTCCTTTTCCACTCCCAGGTAGGAGAAGGACACATTCTCCATTCCAAGCTCCGGGCCGTGGAGGTCCGCTTCCCCGGCGGGGCGGGCCGCCTGGTCCTCCGGGGCCAGGAGCACTTCCTCAATCCGGCGGGCGGAGGCCGCTCCTTTGCTGAACTTGACAAAGAGCTTCGCAAGGCCCAGCGTGGCGGTCTGGATGATGGTGAAATAGGAGAGGAAAGCCACAATCTGCCCGGAGGACATCCATCCCCGGTTCACCAGCGCCGCTCCGGCCAGCACCACCAGCACCAGGCCCAGGTTTAAAAGAAAGTCCGACAGGGGGTTGGCGGCGGCCATGACGCTGCCGGCGGCTTCCTCCGCTTCCCTGGAAGCCCGGCTGGCGGCGGTAAAACGTTCCCGCTCCCTGCCCTGGCAGGCCAGGGCCTTTACGACCCGGACCCCGGAGGCGTTTTCCCGGAGAATGCGGACCATTGTGTCCACCGCCTCCTGGGCCCGAGCGTATCTTGGGATGCCCCGGCGGGTCACCAGCCAGATGGCGAGGAACGTGGCGGAGCAGACCGCCAGCTGCACCAGGGCCAGGGGCGGGGCCTGGAGGAAGGTCAGCGCCAGCCCGCCCAGCACCAGCATGGGAGCCCGGATGCCGCCCCGCTGGATTTTGTCGAACATCTGATGGACATTATAGGTGTCGTTGGTCAGCCGGGAAACGATGGAGGATACGGAGAAGCGGTCCATCTGCGCCTGGGAAAGAAGCATCGTCCGCCGGTAAAGGTCCCGGCGAAGCCGCCGGGTCATATCCATGGACACCCAGGCCGCCATGCGGTTGGCCGTGATGTTGCAGAAGGCCGCGCCGAAGGCCATGACCAGCATCCCTCCTCCCGCCTGGAAGACTCCGGGCAGGTCCCGCGCGGGAACGCAGTCGTCGATAATGTGGGCCAGCAGAAGGGGGAGCAGCAGTTCCAGCACGGCGGCGGTGAATTTCACCGTCACGCCCACCGCCACCCGTGGAAGATGGGGCCGGAGATAGCCGAGAATGGTCTTCACGCCGGGCCTCCTTTCATGCGTAAGTGCTCAAACGTTTGCGCAATTTCTTCTTTTATAGTCGACACACTTGAAAAGAAGTAAACCTTCTTTCCACGCCTGCGGCGCAAGCCGCAGGGGACGCAATAGCGGCCTGTGTGTCTCCTTCATGGTTGACGCACAAGGGCTTTGCCCTTCCAGCGGCTATAGCCGCTGGTTGAAAATCGGCAAAAGCCGATTTTCAAGTGCGTTAACTATATCATACTACCTTCCCTGGCAGCCAGTCAATCCGGATTTCAGCGGGAGAACAAAAAAGAGAGGCATCTGCCTCTCTTTTTCTCCGGGAACTTACAGCTTTTCCTTGATCTTGGCGGCCTTGCCCACCCGGCCCCGCAGATAGTACAGCTTGGCCCGGCGCACAGCGCCGTTGCGGACAACCTGAATGTTGTCGATGGAGGGGGAGTGAACGGGGAACACCTTCTCCACGCCCACGCCGTAGGAAATGCGGCGGACGGTGATGGTCTCCTCGATGCCGCCGTGCTTCTTAGCAATGACGGTGCCCTCGAAAACCTGGATACGCTCGCGGGAGCCTTCCTTGACCTTCACGTGGACGCGGACGGTGTCGCCGATCTGCACCTTGGGAGTCTCCTTGCCCAGCGCCTCTTTGTTCAGTTCCTTGATGAGATCCATTGGATAGTTCCTCCTGTTATAATAGGCGTTCTTACCCGCTTCCCTGCGCGTCTTTCCGCGCGCGGCAGAGGACCGCCCTTTGTAAGCCTGAATAGGATATCACAATTCGCCATGGATTGCAAGCGGTTTTTTACAAAATTTCCTCCCGTAGCGTCTACAGGAATTAGGCGCGAAAAGCGGCCCAAATAGCGATACAGCGAATCTGTACCGCAGCGATAAAAGCATCTGAGGCTTTCGTATAACGAGTCGCAGCCCCTCTGCTCCGGCCACGTGAGGATGAGCTTTGATATGGCTGGCATCAATCATCAACCACTCAAAGTCTGTGTCGTCTATCAATGCTTCCAGAATTCTTTCCCAGATTCCCTTGTCCCGCCACCGGCAAAAACGACGGCGCACATTTTTCAGTTCCCGTACGTTTCTGGCAAATCACGCCAGGGCGCTCCAGTACGCAGCACCCAAAAGACTGCGTTGATAAAGCGCCGGTTATCCTGTGCAATTCCTCCCCACTGACCACGCTGTCCCGGCAAATGCGCCTTCAGCAATGGACAATATCAGACGCCTTCTGGGAGGCAATCAAAGGGGAAATCCCAAACTGGAATCGGAAACCAGAGAAAGCATATCAGCGAAAGCCCGGAGGAGGAAAAAAGCCTCTGCCGAAGAGTCGGGTACCGGAAGGGATTGGCTGGGAGTGGCAGAGCGTGGATGGCTGTATGGTAAAAGCAACGTTGGCGCTGGAATCTGTGGGGAAGAATCCTACAGACCGAGGAAAAATGGGCACAAAACGCTCGATCCTCACCGATGAGAAAGGGTTTCCCTTGGCGGTGGTCCTCTCCGGAGCAAATACACATGACGTAAAACTGCTGGCGAACACGCTGGACGGTGTGATTATTTCACATTTGGAACCCAGTGGCGAGACTCCTCAAAATCTCTGCCTTGACGCTGGTTATACCGGACACCACGACGAGTTAAAAACCAGGGGATATATTGCCCATATCCGGCCCAGAGGCGGGGAGAAAAAGGGATTGAAACGAAATCCGGATTTTCATACCCGCCGCTGGGTCGTTGAGGTCACGTATTCCTACCTGAACCGATTCTGGAAGCTTCTGGTCTGTTTTGAGAAAAAGCCGCGAACTATCTTGCTCTTATCCACTTTGCTTTCGCCATGATTGCCTGGAGAAAACTAGCGGATGGGCGCTTAGTACATGCCGCCCATGTCGGGAGCGGCGGGAGCGGGAGCGGGAGGCTCGGGCTTATCGGCAACCAGGGACTCGGTAGTCAGCACCATGCCGGCTACGGACGCGGCATTCTCCAGGGCGCTGCGGGTCACCTTGGCGGGATCGACAATGCCGGAAGCGACCATGTCGCAGTACACTTCCTTATAGGCGTCAAAGCCGTAGCCCTTCTCGCCGGAGCGGACCTTCTCCAGGATGACGGAGCCGTCCAGGCCCGCATTGGCGGCAATCTGGCGGACAGGGGCCTCCAGCGCCTTGGCGACGATGCGCACGCCGGTCTTCTCGTCTCCCTCCACGCCGTCTATCAGGGCCTCCACGGCGGGGATGACATTGACAAAGATGGTGCCGCCGCCGGCGACAATGCCCTCTTCCACAGCGGCCCGGGTGGAGTTCAGCGCGTCCTCGATGCGGAGCTTCTTCTCCTTCATCTCGGTCTCGGTGGCCGCGCCGACCTTGATGACGGCCACGCCGCCGGCCAGCTTGGCCAGGCGCTCCTGGAGCTTCTCCTTGTCATAGTCGCTGGTGGTGTTGGCAATCTGAGAGCGGATCTGGGCCACCCGGTCCTTGATGGCCTGGGAATCGCCCGCGCCGTCCACGATGGTGGTGTTTTCCTTGGTGACCTTCACCTGGCGGGCACGGCCCAGCAGGGAGATGTCGGCGGTCTTGAGCTCCAGGCCCACTTCCTCGCTGACCACGGTGCCGCCGGTGAGGACGGCGATATCCTGAAGCATCTCCTTGCGGCGGTCGCCAAAGCCGGGAGCCTTGACGCAGACCACATTGAGGGTGCCCCGCAGACGGTTGACAATCAGAGTGCTGAGAGCCTCGCCCTCCACGTCCTCGGCGATGATGAGAAGCTTCTTGCCGGACTGGACCAGCTGTTCCAGCAGGGGCAGGATGTCGGCGATGACGGAAATCTTCTTGTCGGTGATGAGAATATACGCGTCATCCACAACGGCTTCCATCTTCTCCATGTCAGTAGCCATATAGGGGGTGATATAGCCCCGGTCAAACTGCATGCCCTCCACGACCTCGCTGTAGGTCTCGGCGGTCTTGGATTCCTCAATGGTAATGACGCCGTCGGCGGAGACTTTTTCCATGGCGTCGGCAATCAGCTTGCCGATTTCCTCGTCGCCGGAGGAGACCGCGCCCACCCGGGCGATGTCCTTGGAGCCGTCCACGGTCTTGGCCTGTTTCTTGACCTCGGCCACGGCGGCCTCCACGGCCTTGGCCATGCCCTTCTTGACCACGATGGGGTTGGCCCCGGCGGCCAGGTTCTTCAGGCCCTCGCCGATCATGGCCTGGGCCAGGAGGGTGGCGGTGGTGGTGCCGTCGCCGGCCACGTCGTTGGTCTTGGTGGAAACTTCCTTCACCAGCTGCGCGCCCATGTTCTCAAAGGGATCGTCCAGCTCGATTTCCTTGGCGATGGTCACGCCGTCGTTGGTGATGAGGGGCGCGCCGTATTTCTTGTCCAGAACCACGTTCCGGCCCTTGGGGCCCAGGGTGATCTTGACGGTATCGGCCAGAGTGTTGACGCCGGTCTCCAGCGCCTTGCGGGCGTCCTCGCCGCGCTTGATGAGTTTAGACATAATCAATCAGCCTCCAATGAAGATATAGTAACTTTTTGAATCATATCCGCCGCAGCATGTAAAAGGGAAGGCGAAATCCCCTCTTTACTTACTCGACGATGGCCAGGATGTCGTTTTGCCGCACGACGGTATACTCCACGTCCTCCAGCTTCACCTTGGTCCCGGCGTACTGGCTGGTGATGACCTTATCGCCGGGCTTCACGGTCATGGTAACTTCCTTGCCCTCCACGGTGCCGCCGGGGCCCACAGAAATAACCTCGGCCACGGAGGGCTTCTCCTTGGCGGAGCCGGTGAGGATGATGCCGCCCTTGGTGGTCTCCTCGGTCTCCACCATCTTCAAAATGACGCGGTCTGCAAGCGGGGTGAGTTTCATATCGGGTTCCTCCTTAAAATATAAAAATTTGAAAAAACTTAATCACTGTTAGCACTCAAATACCCGGAGTGCTAACAGTGATTATCATAGTACAGCCGCCCCCGTTTGTAAAGGGGATTTTTCTCAAAAGTTATGAAGAATTTGTAAATGTTGCCGGGGGTCCCAGTATTTGGAGCTCCTCTCCTATTCCAGCAGCCAGTCGTCCACCACGTCGTGCAGAGCCATCGGCGTCACTGCGCCCCGCGCCAGGGCCTCCGCCAGTTCCAATACCCTCTCCCGGGAGGGACTGAGGTTTTTTACCGACGCCTCCTCCCCCTCCATCTTAATTTGAACGCCGTAGGACCCGGGGGCCTCCGGGTCCTCCCCCAGCAGGTAATACCGCGCCTTTTTCATACGGCATTGGGCCTCTCCCACGAACAGCTTGCGCAAACCGCCTCCTCCTTTTCGGACCCGCCTTGTCCCTCCGGAGCCGGCGGGTGTTTTCTGCTGCCAGCATAACACGCGCGGGCCTGTGAAGCCTGTCGGATTTCGTCGAAGGCTCGGAAAGGCCCCGGACTAAATGGTCTCCCGGATTTCCGCCAGCAGGGCCTCCAGCTCCTCCCGGCCAAACAGGAGGTTCAGCGCCTCCAGCATGCCGTTGGCGGTGAGGTGCTCGGGCAGGTCCAGCCGCTTTAAAAGGAGGCGGCGGCGCTCCGCGCTTCCCTCCCCGCCGCTGAGGCCCAAGGCAACCAAATCCGCCTTGGTCAGGGCCTCCCGCCGCTCCGGCGGAGGCCCGCCTTCGAAGGTGGCCCCGGCCCGGCGGAGGGATTCCAGCAAAACGGCGGGGGACATCCCCTCCACGCCCAGCTTGCCCTCCTTGCCGCCCCTGCGCTTGCGGCGCTCCTTTCCCTTCACGTCGGGAATATAGGCGTGCTTGACCTGCTCCTTGGGCAGCGCCCCTTTCAGATAATTCCGCAGCAAGAAGCCCGCCCCGTCGCTGTCCGTCAGGAGGATGAGGCCCCGCTTTTCCGCCAGCCGGCGGAGAAAGGCCAGCTTCTCCTTGTCGTTGAAGACGGCAAAGCCTCCCAGGGTCACCACGGCGGCCTCCACCGCCTGGGAGACCGTGTTCTTGTCGTAGCGGCCCTCCACTACAATCACTTCCCGGACCCGCTCCATTCCTCAGCTCCTCTCCGCCGACAGCTGGACCAGCAGTAATTTCAGCTCTCCTGCGCTGTCCACGCCCCGCTCGCTTTTCATCCGCCGGTCCAGCTCCTGGCACCGGCGCACCGCCCGGGCGCACCACTGCGCCGTGGTCCGCCGGGCCGCGTCCAGCAGCAGCCTGGCGGGGTAGTCGGACTTCATGCCCCACAGCTCCATCAGCCAATAGCGGTCCCTTCCGCCGTCCAGAGCCAGCCGGGCCGTCCAGATGCGGCGGAGCTGGCTCCCCAGGGCCGCCAGAATCATGATGGGCTCCGTCTGCATCTTCAAAAGGTCCCCCAGAATGGCGGCCGCCTGGTCGCAGCGCCCCTGGAGCACCGCGTCGGACAGCTTGAACACCTCCGCCGAAAGCACCGGGTCCGCCACCGCGTCCACGTCCACCTGGGTGACGGTTGTTCCCTTGGCATAGGCGGCGATTTTCTCGATTTCCGGCACCAGGCCCGTCATCAGCCCGCCGCAGGTGAAGACCAGGTGCTCCGCCGCCGTGCGGTCGATCTCCTTCCCCAGGGCCTTGAAGCGCCGGGAAATCCAGGGAAGAAGGTCCGCGCTGGAGGCCGCGGGAAACTCCACCGCCTCCACGTGGGCCTCCAGGGCCTTGCAGAGCTTTTTCATGGTCTTGTTGGGCTTGTACTCCAGGGTATCGTAGACAAACACCACGCAGCCATAGGGCGGCAGGTCCTCCAGCAGGGCGATGAGCTTCTCCCGCTGGTCCTCCCCCAGCTTGAAAATGTCCCAGTCCGTCACGGCGGTCAGCGTCCGCTCCGCCATCATGGGCATAGCCTCCGCCGTTTCCGTCAAAATTTGGGCCGTCAGGTCCTTTCCCTCCAGAGCGTGGTAATTGAAGGTTTCAAAGCCCGGGGGAACCAGCTTTTTCCGAAGCTCCCGCAGATAGTACTCCCGGAGATAGCTCTCCTCTCCGTAAAAGACATAGGCGGGGCCGATGGTTCCGGCGGCCAGGTCCTCCTTCAATTTTTGCAGCGCCGCCCCCTTCCGGGGGGCCTTTTTCTTGTCAGCCATGGCTGTCCTCCTGATTCCAGGCGAGATGGATGGTCCCGTGCAGGTCCGTCCGGTAAATGCCGCAGCCCTGCCTCGCCAGGCGGAGCAGGGTCTCCTCCGCAGGGTGGCCGTAGCCGTTGGACCCCACGCTGATGCAGGCCGTCTCCGGCTCCAGGGCCTCCAGCAGGGCCTGGGACGCGGCGTATTTGGAGCCGTGGTGCCCTGCGGCCAGGGCGCCGGTTTTTGGCAGATCATACGTCTCCACCAGCTTCGCCTCCGTGGCGGCGTCCATATCCCCGGTAATGAGAATGCCGCCGCCCCCGCCGGAGGCCAGCACGCTCAATCCCCGCTGGTTGTCCCCTGCGTCCCCCAGGGGCGGGTAAAGGGCCAGCGTTCCCCGGCCAAAGTCCAGGCGCTCCTCCTCCGTGATGAAGCGGACGGCCGCACCGCCCTCCTCTGCGGCTGCGAGAAGCGCGTCCCGCAGCCCCACGTCCTCCGCCTCCTCCGGAACCAGCAGCGTTTCCACTCCCAGCCGCTCCAGAAGGTCCTCCACGCCGGAGACGTGGTCCTTGTCGTAATGGGTAAGCAGCAGATAATCCAGCCGCCCGCATCCCATGGAGGCCAGCTGACGGGCGGCGGTCTCTCCGGCGTTCTTCCAGCTGTTGGCGCTGCCGCAGTCCACCAGGGCGAAGCTCCCACCAGAGGCCAGGATCACGCTCTGTCCCTGTCCCACGTCCAGCATCAGAACGTCCAGGTCATGGTTATACCGGGCCGCCCCCAGGCGGACGGTCAAGCCCAGCGTCAGCGCCGCCAGAAGGGAGGCCAGGGCATATTTCCGCCGCCCCGTCCGCCGGGCCAGGTACGCGGCGGCGAACAGGAGGTAGGCGTAGGCAATCCAGTATTTCAGATAGGGATTCGCGGTGTAGACCGCATGGCCGGGAATTTTGGAGAGAAGCCCGGCGGCAAGGAGGATATACTCCGCCGCCAGCCGGGCCGGGAGGGCCAGCAGCGCCCCCAGGGGCAGGCAGAGAAAGCTGATGAACACCGACAGCAGTCCAAAGCCGAAGGCCCACGCCGCCGCCCAGAGACAGACGGCGCTGCTCAGCGGGGCGATCAGCACCAGCGCGCCGAAGTAACAGGCCGTCAGCGGCATGGTAAAGGCCATGGCTCCCAGGGAGGCGGACACGGCGGCGGCCAAAAGGCGGAAGAACTTTCCCCGTTTCTGTTCGCCCATCAGCCCCTTGCAAAGCTTCGGGGTCAGCCAGAGGATGCCCGCCATGGCGGCGAAGGACAACTGAAGGCCCACGGAGGCGGCGGCGAAGGGGTTTGCCAGGAGGATCAGGAACAGCGCCGCCAGCAGGGACGTGGGCCCGTCGTTTTCCCGGCGGACCAGGATGGCCAGCAGAGGCAGGGACAGCATGACGCAGGCCCGGAGTACCGAGGGACTGCCGCCGGTAAGGGCGGCGTAGAACGCCAGCAGCGGGATACCCAGCAGGGCCTGCAGCTTCCGGCTGGGCAGAAGCAGGCCCGCCAGGGCCATGAAAAAACCGCAGTGCATGCCGGACACTGCCAGAATGTGGCTGAGCCCCGCCTCGGTCAGGGCCGTATAGGCTTTCCCGGAAACCTCCCCCCGGTCCCCGGTGAGGATGGCCGCCAAAAATCCGGCGGCATCCCCGGGAAAGAGGACCTGGATGCGCTCCGCCATGGCCCGGCCCACCCGGGCGGGGAGCCAGCGGAGGCTGTCCCGCGTCCCGTCCTCCACGGTAAGCGCGCCCCGCCCATAGGCCAAGAGAAACACCCCCTTGGAAGTGAAGGCGGACACGTCCTCGTCCCGGATGCGGGCGGCGTCGCTGAACCGGGCCTGTCCGGAAACTACCTGTCCCGGAACCAGGTCCAGCAGCTCCTCCCCGGCGTAAAGCACCGCCCTGCCGGGCACGCCCTCCAGCCGGACCGTGACCCGGGCCCCGAAACCGCTCTCCCGGGCATAGCCGCAGAGGGTGGCGGCAAAGTCCTCCGTCCGCCCCGCCCTTTGCTGGGCGGGACGCTGGACCTGGCGGGCGTAAAGCCAGCTCCAGCCAAGGCCCAGGGACAGCGCCGCGCAAAGGATCACACCCCGCCGCCGCCACTCCCAGGGAAGGAGCAGGGACCCCAGTCCCAGGGCCAGGGCCCCTCCGGCCCCAAGCAGAATCCCGCCGCCCCGGAGAGCATACTGGGCCAGGAACACGCCCAGGGAGAAGCCCCCGGCGAAGACCGCCAGCCGCCTCATCTTCCGCCCTCCGACGGCGGGAGGGCCGCCTTGTTCTTTCCCATTTCCATTCCCCCGCGTCGTTTCCCTATGCCAAAAACTCCCGGAGGGCGTCCCTCCGGGAGATCGGTTTTCAAGGATTCTGCTGCTCCGCCAGAAGCAGGCAGCTCAGGCGGGTATCCGCCAGGGCGGGGCTGTATTCCGCCAGCTCCGGAACAAACTCCGCCGTTCCGTCGTTCCCCGCCGCCTTAGACACCACATCCGCCAGCGCCGTCACCCGGTCCGCCGTGGTGGCGGCATAAATCCGGTCCACCCGGCCCGCAAGGCGGTTCAGGTCCAGCCCCGCCACCGTGTCGGGGGCCCCGGCGGCGACGGACTCCGGCACCTCCACGGACAAGAGGATGTCATAGGGCTCCAGAGCCGCGTTCAAATCGCTGAGAAGCAGGTCCAGGTTGTTGGCCAGGGGCACGTCGGTGTTGTAATTGATCTTATTGATCTTGCCCTCGGTGGGGTAGCTGAAATCGGTGAGCAGCAGCTCGTCAAAGCCCAGCTCCGCAATCTCCCGAGCCAGGGCGCAGACATACTCCCGGGCGGCGGGCTTGGCGGGGTCCAGCCAGAGGCTGTTGTTCCCGTCATAGAAGATATACCCGCCGGTATTTTTCAACCCCCGGCCCTCCACGTCGGCCTTGGCCGCCTTGAAATCCTGAAGGCAGGACACGCAGGCGATGGTATGCAGGTCCTCCCGGGCCGTTACGGCGGCCAGGGCGGCGGCAGTGTCCGCCTCCGTCTTAACCGCGCCGGAAACCACGGCGGAGGCGTCGAAATAGACCGTACCGTCGGCGGTTTTCAGCCGGACGGCCACGGCGTTGGCCTCCGCGGGCATGGAGGCCAGGGCCTCCTGCCAGAGGGTCTGCGTCAGCGCCTGGGCCGGGAGGGAAAAGGCCGTCGTCCCTGTGGGCTCCGGCTCCTCCGGCGGCTGGACAACCACGTCCACCTTCGGCGCGGCCGGAGGATTCTCCCCGCCCTCGGCGGGCGGCGGGCCGTCCTCCTTCTGCCAGGGGAGGACAATCTGGCGGCGGCCGTCGCTGCTGTAAACCATATGCTCCCCCAGGTAGATGACGCTGACAGCCGCCGCGATGACTGCCACCAGAAAAAACGCGATTACAATTTTCCATTTGGGCCCCCGGCCCCGGTAGCTGCTGTAGCCTTTGGCTCCCCCCATACGCGTCACCTCTTTTCAGGAGCGGCGCTCCCGCTTCTTTTCTCTTTGTCCTCTCAGCTCTCCAGAGCCATCATCTTGTCCACCCGGCGGGCGTGGCGGCCCCCCTCGAACTCCGTGGAGAGGAATACCTCCACCATCCGCTCGGCCATGTTGGGGCCGGTGAAGCCCGCGCCGATGGCCATCATGTTGGCGTCGTTGTGGCGGCGGGTCATCTCCGCCTGGAGGCAGTCGGCGCAGTGGGCGCAGCGGATTCCCTTAACCTTGTTGGCAGCGATGGAGATGCCGATTCCGGTGGTGCAGATCACGATGCCCCGGTCGCACTTCCCTTCCGCCACGGCCCGGGCGGCGGCGCCGCCGAAATCGGGGTAGTCGCAGCTCTCCTTGGAAAAGCAGCCGAAATCCTCCGCCTCATGGCCCAGGCGCTCCAGAACCTTGCGGACGTGCTCTTTCAAATCGTAGCCGCCGTGGTCGCAGCCCAACGCAATTTTCATGGCCGTATTCCTCCATGCAATCAATTTTTTGTGGCTTATATTGTACTCCGGATTTTCTGAAAAATCAATATGATTTTCAGACGCAGATTTGTCCTTTTCCGTTACAGGTCGTGCCAGACGGGCTTCCGCCTCTCAAAGGTGCAAAAGCGCTTGAAGCCGCACTCCCGCAGCAGCGCCTGCCGCTCCTGCACGGCCCGGCCCACGAAGTCCGGCGTATGGGCGTCGGTACCCAGGGTGATGATGGGCTCCGCCGCCATGTCTTTATACAGCCGCAGCCACTTCTCATCCGGCAGGGGCGTATTGCCCCGGTTGGTGTTCAGCTCGATGCCGATGCCCTTGCGGTTCAAAATGGCGAAAATGTCCGTGATTTCGCTTCCGAAGCGGTCCATGCTCAGGTTCCAGCCCCGGTTCTCGTTCAAGTAGCGCAGGGGCAGCGTCAGGTGGCCCAGCACGTCGAACTTCCCCCACTCCGCCAGCTCCTTCACCTGCCCCAGGTAGTCGGCGACGCCGTCATAGGCCTCCTCCTCCGTCTTCGGGTCAAAGTAATAGAGGTCCAGGCCGCCGTACCGCTTCGAGAGCATATGGACGGAGCCGATGATGAAATCCAGGGGCGGCGCGTCCGCCAGCAGCTTCTCCGTGTGGGCGAAGTCCCAGCAGGCGTCCCCCAGCTCAATGCCCAGGCGCAGCTTGATCCGGTCCCCTGCGGCGGCCTGCGCCGCGTCGAACTCCGCCGCCAGGGCAGACCAGTCATAGGGTCCCCTCAGGTCCGTGCTGGCCCATACGATGGGCTCCACATGGTCGGTAAAGCACAGCTCATCCAGGCCCGCCGCAATGGCGGCCTCCGCCAGGGTGGTCATGGAGTCCCCGGCGTCCGGCGAGACGCGGGAGTGGAGATGGCAGTCAGCCAGATACATAGGCGCTCACCTCTTTTTCTTGCCCTTGCCGAAGATGCCCTTGCGCTCCTCGCCGCTTTCGTCGCCCATGGCCTCGGCAAATTTCCGCAGGGCTTCCTTCTGCTCCCGCGTCAGGTTCCGGGGAGTCTCGATGCAGACGGTTACGTACTGGTCCCCCCGGCCCCGGCCGTTGATGGAGGGGATGCCCTTGCCCTTGAGGCGGAAGGTGGTGCCGCTCTGGGTGCCCTCGGGGAGGTCGTAGCGCACCTTCCCGTCGATGGTGGGAATCTCCAGCTCCGCCCCCAGCACCGCCTGGGCGAAGGTGATGGGCGTCTCGCAGAGGACGGAGGTGCCCTCCCGGCGGAAGAACTCGTGGGGCCGGACCGTGATGGTGATCAGCAAATCCCCGGCGGGGCCGCCGTTCTTCCCGGCGTTTCCCTGGCCCCGGATGGAAATCGTCTGACCGTTGTCGATGCCTGCGGGGATGCTGGCCTGGATGGTCCGGCGCTGGCGCACCGAGCCCGCGCCCCGGCATTCCTTACAGGGCTGGTGGATAATCTTCCCCTTGCCGCCGCAGCGGGTGCAGGGGGACGAGGTGGCAAAGACCCCCATGGGCGTCTGCCGCCGGACCTGGACCGTCCCGGTTCCACGGCAGTCGGGGCAGACCTCGGGGGCGGAACCCTCGGCGCAGCCGCTGCCCTGGCAGGCGGCGCAGGGCTCCAGCCGCTCCAGGGTGACGGACTTCTCACAGCCGAAGGCCGCCTCCTCAAAGCTGAGGATCAAGGACATGCGGATGCTCTCCCCCCGCTGGGGCGCGTTGGGGTTGGCCCTCCGCCCGCCGCCGAAGCCGCCGCCGAAGAAGCTGCCGAAAATATCCCCCAGATCGCCGAAGTCGAAGCCCCCGTCGAAGCCGCCGCCCCCCGCGCCGAAATTGGGGTCCACGCCGGCGTGGCCGAACTGGTCGTACCGGCTCCGTTTTTCCTTGTCCGAGAGAATTTCGTACGCCTCGTTGACCTCTTTGAACCGGGCCTCGGCCTCCTTGTCCCCGGGATTCAAATCCGGGTGGTTGGCCTTGGCCAGCTTCCGGTAGGCCCGCTTGATCTCGTCGTCCGAAGCGCCCTTCTGAACTCCCAGGACTTCGTAATAATCACGTTTCTGCTCTGCCATAGTGCCTCCATGAATGGACAATTCACGCCGTTTCCTCTTAGCGCCGTTCAATGGGGCGGGGAGTTCTCCCCGTCCCATTGAACGAACAAAGCTGTTTTATTTCTTCTGATCGTCGTCGTCCACGACCTTGTAATCCGCGTCGTAGTACTGGCCCTCCTGGGCTCCGCCCGCTTCCCCGCCGGGCTGGGCGCCCTGGGGATTGGCCTGCTGGTAGAGCTTTTCGCTGACGGCGTAGAACGCCTGCTGGAGAGCCTCCGTGTCCGCCTTGATGGCGGCGCTGTCCGTGCCCTTCAGCGTCTCCTTCAGCTTGTCGAGGGCCCCCTGGACCTGGGCCTTGTCGCCCTCGGGAATCTTGCCGCCCATGTCCGCCAGGGTCTTTTCACACTGGTAGACCATCTGGTCCGCCTGGTTCCGGGTCTCCACTTCCTCTTTCAGCTTCTTGTCCTGGGCGGCGTACTGCTCCGCCTCCTTGACGGCCTTTTCAATGTCCTCCTTGCTCATGTTGGAGGAGGAGGTGATGGTGATGTGCTGCTCCGTCCCGGTGCCCAGGTCCTTGGCGGAGACGTTGACGATGCCGTTAGCGTCAATGTCGAAGGTGACTTCGATCTGGGGCACGCCCCGCCGGGCGGGAGCGATGCCGTCCAGGTGGAAGCGGCCCAGGGACTTGTTGGCGGCCGCCATTTCCCGCTCGCCCTGGAGGACGTTGACCTCCACGCTGGTCTGGTTGTCGGCGGCGGTGGAGAAGACCTGGCTCTTTTTCACGGGGATGGTGGTGTTGCGGTCAATCAGCTTGGTGCACACGCCGCCGTAGGTCTCGATGCCCAGGGACAGCGGGGTCACGTCCAGCAGGAGGAGGCCCTTCACGTCGCCGGTGAGGACGCCCGCCTGGAGGGCCGCGCCCATGGCCACGCACTCGTCGGGGTTGATGCCCTTGAAGGGGTCGGAGCCGGTGAAGCCCTTCACCGCGTCCTGCACGGCGGGAATGCGGCTGGAGCCGCCCACCAGCAGAACCTTGGAAAGGTCGGAGGGCTTGAGCCCGGCGTCGCTCATGGCCTGGCGCACGGGGCCCATGGTGGCGTCCACCAGATGGGCGGTGAGCTCGTTGAACTTCGCCCGGGAGAGGGTCACGTCCAGATGCTTGGGGCCGGTGGCGTCGGCGGTGATATAGGGCAGGTTGATGTTGGAGGTGGTGACGCCGGAGAGCTCGATCTTGGCCTTCTCGGCGGCCTCTTTCAGGCGCTGCATGGCGACCTTGTCGCTGGAGAGGTCCACGCCGTCGGTGCGCTTGAACTCAGAAACCAGCCACTTCATGACGCACTCGTCGAAGTCGTCGCCGCCCAGGCGGTTGTTGCCCGCCGTGGCCAAGACCTCGATGACGCCGTCGTCAATGTCCAGGATGCTGACGTCGAAGGTGCCGCCGCCCAGGTCGTAGACCATGATTTTCTGGGTCTGCTCCTTATCCACGCCGTAGGCCAGGGCCGCGGCGGTGGGCTCGTTGATGATGCGCTTCACGTCCAGGCCCGCGATTCTGCCCGCGTCCTTGGTGGCCTGGCGCTGGGAGTCGGTGAAGTAGGCGGGGACGGTGATGACCGCCTCCGTAACCGTGCCGCCCAGATAGGCCTCGGCGTCCGCCTTGAGCTTTTGGAGGATCATGGCGCTGATTTCCTGGGGGGTGTAGTTCTTGCCGTCGATGGCCACCTTGTGGTCGGAGCCCATTTCCCGCTTGATGGAGGAGATGGTCCGGTCCGGGTTGGTGATGGCCTGGCGCTTGGCCACCTGGCCCACCATGCGCTCGCCGGTCTTGGAGAAGGCGACGACGGAGGGGGTGGTGCGGTTGCCCTCGGCGTTGGCGATGACGACGGCCTCGCCGCCCTCCATCACCGCCACGCAGGAGTTGGTGGTTCCCAAATCGATACCGATTACCTTAGACATAATGAAAGCCTCCTGAACTATATGAAAATATATTTGAACGCAACTTTAATTGGCGACCTGCACCACGGCGTGGCGGATCACCCGCTCCCCCATGAGGAAGCCTGTCTGGAACACCTGGGCCACCTCGTTCTCGCCCAGGCTCTCGTCGTCCACGTGCATAACCGCCGCGTGCCGCTCCGGGTCGAAGGGCCGGCCCTTGGCCTCGATTTCCGAGACGCCCAGCTTCTTCAAAAGCTCCTTATACTGGGTGAAAATCATCTCCAGGCCCTTCTTGTGGGGATCGTCCTCCCCGCCGGGGGCCGCCGCCGCCCGCTCCAGGTTGTCGTACACCG
>CAJUBX010000042.1 GCA_910585165.1 uncultured Oscillibacter sp.
CACTGTGCCTTTCTCTGTCTTCGACTTCCTTTAACTGCGCTTTTGGACACTCCTGCGCTTGCGGCCCCGATTGCGTTTTCTGGAAAAAGGCGCTATAATAAAAGCCGCCCGCATTTGCGGGGGAGGCCGCGGCGCGCAGCGCCCCGGACCATTTTGCAAAGGAGCGCCAGCATGGAACCGACGGTCAGCATCATTGTGCCTGTTTACAATGCGGAGGCCACCCTCCGCCGCTGTGTGGAGAGCATTTTGAATCAGGAATACCGTGACTTTGAACTGATCCTTGCAGACGACGGAAGCCGGGACGGCTCCGGGGCGCTCTGCGAGGAGTTCGCCTCGTCAGACGGCCGCGTGCATGTGCTGCACCAGGAGAACAGCGGCGTCTCCGCCGCCCGGAACGCCGCCCTAAACCGGGCCCGGGGCCGCTATCTTCAGTTTTTGGACAGCGACGACTGGATCACGCCGGACGCCACCAAGCTGCTGGTCCGGGCCATGGAAGAGCACCAATGCGATTTGGTTATCTCGGATTTCTACCGGGTGGTGGGGGAGCGGGTCTCCCACAAAGGCGATATTGACGGCAATCAGGTCCTCAGCCGGGAGGAATACGCCGCCTGCATGATGGAAAATCCCGCCGATTACTACTACGGCGTTTTGTGGAACAAGCTCTACCGCCGGGAGCTGGTGGAGGCCCACGGCCTTCGGATGAATCCGGATATCCGCTGGTGCGAGGACTTCATGTTCAACCTGGAGTATATCCGCCACGCCCAGCGCTTTTTCGCGCTGCAGGTGCCCGTTTATTACTATGTGAAAACGGAGGGGTCCCTGTGCACCCAGGGGATCAGCATCTCCAGGACCATTCAGATGAAGCTGACGGTGTTTGAGTATTACAATCAATTTTATAAGACGGTGCTGGACGAGGAGGAGTACGAAAAGCACCGCCTGAAAATTTACCGTTTTCTGATCGACGCCGCCCAGGACGGCGCCGCACCGCTGCTGCTGGGCGCCGCGAGGCTGGGCAGCGAGCGGGTCCGGGTCTCCTCCGGGATCCTGGAGAGGGAGGGCCTCCTTTTTGACTTTTTCCGGGAACGGAAGCTCCTGGACTACTATCTGGAGGCGGCGGCTCTGAAAAACGGCCTCTCCCTGCCGGAGGCCCGGCTGGCGCTGTACCTGCGGCAGTACGGAAACGGGACGCGGAAGGAACTGGCGGAGTTTGCCGGGCTGAGCCGCGGCGCAATGGCCGTGCTTTTAAAACGCCTGGAAGGAAAAGGCCTGGTCTCGGTATCGGAATCCCGCGTCCCCGGAGCCAGGGAGCGGGCGCTCAGCGTCGCATTTTTGCCCCCGGCGGGGCCCATCCTGGCGGATTTGGAGGCAGCCTGGCGGGATTTCGGCGAGGCCCGCCTGGCCGGATTCAGCGGTGAGGAACGGGCGCAGTACGGCCGGCTTTCGGAAAAAATCGGCGAGAATATACGGAGCGTATTGGAATGAACGGAAGGGGAGACGGCTGCAAGAGCCGTCTCCCCTTCCGCATTCCGGCGCTTTTGCGTCTGCGCTTAAAGCACCAGGGCCTCCTTCAGCGTGCGCAGGGAGGACAGGTGGCCCTCCAGCATGGGCAGCGTCAAATCCTCCATCTCCAAAGAGACCTCCCCGTCATACCCGGCCATGCGGGCGGCGGAAAAGAACTCCTGCCACCACTGAACGCCGTGCCCCGCGCCTACCGCCACATAGTTCCAGCTCCTTTGGCGGAAATCGCCGATGGGCTTAGTGTCCAGCATTCCGTTGGGTCCCCACATGCGCTGCTCCGGGCGGGAATCCTTGCCGTGAATGTGGTACAAGGCCCCCGCCTCTCCCAGTACCCGGGCGGCCTCAATGGGGTCCCCGCCCATCCAGAACAGGTGAGAGGGGTCCAGGTTCATGCCTATCATGGGGCCCACGGCCTCCCGGAGGCGCAGCAGGGTCTCCGGGTTGTACACCAGCTGCATCCCGTGGTTTTCCAGGGCAATCCGCTCTATGCCGCAGTCTGCGGCCCTGCGGACCAGCTCCCGCCAGGTGGGAACGGCTATCTCGTTCCATTGATAATCCAGAATGTCCTGGGTTTCCGGGGGCCAGGAGGTGGTGATCCAAACCGGCGTTTTGTCCCCGGGGCACCCGGCGGGAAGGCCGCTCATCATCACGATTTTTTTCACGCCCAGCATGGAAGCCAGGCGGAAGGTTTTCTCCGTCACCTCCATGTCATGGCGGTAGGCCAAGGGGTTCCCGGAGCAGTTCAAGGCGCACAGCTCGATTCCCCGCCGCCGCTGCTTGTCCCGCCAACGGGTCCTGGCCGTCTCGGAGGACAGGAGCTCCTCCAGGTCGATATGGGGCGCGGCGGACCAGTTCCCGGTTCCGATTTCCAGGCTGAATACGTTTTGGGCGGCGCAGAAATCCAGCATCTTTGTATAAGGCATGTCAAGGGTACAGGTTTTAATGGCGAGTTTCATGGCGGCGTCCTCCAACATGATATATCCCTATTTTACTGTAAAGGGCAAAACGCTGTCAAGAGCCGCACCAGCGTCCGCCGGCAAAAATTTGGAGCGGCCGAAAGCCCTGAAAGCGCAAAAAGGTAACCCCGGGAAAACCTTCCAATGGTATCACCCAAGCGCCTGTGCCACAAGATTGTGCGTACCGGTCAAGTCCGGTTTTCCTGGTTCCGGCGGAGATCAGGGCCATGGGGGCGGCAGGGAGGAAAAGCCGCTTTCGCATACCAGCCCCAGCCGCCTGGCGGCCTTTTGCGCTTCGGCTCTGCTGCCGGTCCCCAGCTTTTTGAACAGGTTTCGGACATGGGTTTTTGCCGTGGGCATCTTAATGTGCAGCAGGGAGCATATCTCCTCGTTGCTCTTGTCCTGGCCGATCAGGCGCAGGATCATGGTTTCCCTCTGCGTCAGGCGGGCCAGCGGGACGTCGGGCGGCCGGAGATAGGAACCGTAGTACCCGGCGTAAGTTACTGCGGCGGACAAAATTCGCTCCCAGTAGTCCGGCGCTGCCGTTTCACGGCCGTAATGCTCCAGCAGCGGCAGCAACGCGGCGCCCTCCCGGGCGAATACCGCCACGTAGCCGTAGTTCGCGCCCAGCTCCAGGGCCCTTGCAAAATGTTCCCGCCAGTCCGGGCTTTCCATGCGATGGCGGCAGATGGAAATAAGGACCAGAGTCTCCAGCATATCCAGCGGGCGGTCATACCGCCGGGCGTCTTCCAGCACCCGGCCCAGCAGCAGCAGCGCCGGGTGGTACTCCCGATATTTTATGCAGCAGCGGGCCTTGGTCAGACAGCGGTAACGCTCCGCCCCGCTGAAGGCTTCCTCGCCGGGAGCCTGCCGGGAAAACCAGACGGAGGCAAAGGGGCTGCCCTCCATCAGGCTCAGGCGGCAGCGCATGGCGTCGATGTTGGGCAGCAGCCGGATCGCTCCCGCCTCCAGGGCTTCGGCGCGGAAGCGCTCCAGCAGCTCCCGCGCTTTGCCGGGGTTTCCGGCGGACAGTAGCGTGCGCACCAGCAGGGCGGTCAAAACAAACCCCATCTCCGGCGTGCCCCTGGTTCGCAGATTTTCCTGCAAAGCGGCCAGGGTCAAAAGCCGGCCCGACACATCATCGCCCTTTTCCAGCAGACTCTCCGTCAGGGCAATCTCCCCAAGGCCCAGGCCGTACCGCCCGAAAACCGCTTCCGCCGGGACGCGGATTGAGTCGTAAAGCAGGGTATCCTTGAGCGTCCACTGGGAAAGGTCCTTTGCGCCCCGCAGAAGGCTGGGGAGATTCCCGGTTACGCACATTTCCGGCAAGGCCAGCTTTTTGGAGGCCAAGAGCTTACAGGCGGCGGGAATCTTTTTTTCAAGCCCGCTTATCCCACGGTGGGGCAGCCCGATCTCCAGATAAAATTGCAGGCCCAGCACCCTGCAATAATCGCTGTCCCGGGGGTCCATGGACCGGACATGCTCCTTTAAAACCGCATACCACCGCTCCGACTCCTCCGTTTCAAAGGTCATGGAGCGGAGCATGCTCATGGCGCAGATTAAATCCGGGAAGCTGCGGATTTCCTCATCGGTCAGCAGGTCATAGTAATCCCGCATTTCATAACAGGCCCCGGCTCCCGGATGGCGGCGGGCGGTTTGAAGCAGGATTTCTAACATATCCGCCCGGCTGTCCGCCTGTTGGAAATGGTAAAGTGCGCCGCGAAGGTCCTGCCGGAGGGCGTGCCAGCGTCCCCCGGCGAGATGAAGGGAGCGGATATGCTCCTCCGAACGGCCAAACAGGAGTTTTTGGCGCAGATAGGGGAGAAGAAACCGCTGGTCGGCGATCTGCCAGAGGGTTCCCGTCCGCCGGAGCAGGCCGCCTTCACGCCCCAGGGCTTCCAGGGCGGAGCGGGCGGCGGCCTTGTCTCCTGTGAGCAGTTCCGCCAGCGTTTGATCAAACTGCCGGAACAGGGCTAGATCGGATAGCAGCTTTCGCGCTCCCGGGTCCAATGGCCGCAGGAGGGCTTCTTCCAGGTAAGCGCCCATTTTCCGGTGCATGGCGTCCACCGCCGGTTTTTGAAAGGGTTGCCCGGCGAAGAGAATCTGAAGAAGAAGGCCGGCTGCGGCGGGGCATCCGCCGGTCTCGTCCCGGAGGCGCTGAAGGTCCTCGGCGGAAAGGCTGAGACTGCGGGCCTGCGCAAGCCGCGCCAGGCATTCCGCATCCAGCGCCAGATCGCCCTCCTCCAGCCAAAGCAGCACGCCGGAAGCCTCATAGGGGGACAGGTATTCCGGCAGAGGCCCCCGGGAGATCAGGACAAAATGCTGCCCCGGCCAGGATTTGCGCAAGATTTCCCGGAGCGGCCCTTCGGCCTGGGGAGGAAGATTTTGAAAGTCGTCCAGAACGACGGCGCGCGCCTTTGAGAAACGGCTTGGAAGCGGCTTTTCCCGCAGAGAGAGGAAAACAGCGCTTTGCCGTTCCAGCAGCTTCTTCACGGCGGCGGTCTTGCCCCAGCCGGGGCCTGCGGAGAGGAAGATGATTTTATAATGCGTCAGTCCTCTCTGAAACGCCTCCCGCAACCCATATGAAATGACGGTCAGCTGCTTCGGCATACCATTCCTCCCTCCCTGCGGAGCAAAGAGCTCTCCAATTTCCCTGGGGGAGATTGGAAACCGTTTTTGCACCACATCTGCAAACCGGTATAAACTGTCCCTGGAGCTGCCCGCAGCGCCGCGGCGCTTTCGGGCACCGTTCAGGGACTGCCGGACGTCCCCTGACGCGGCGGCTGCACTGCGGCGCGGCCCGCTGGAAAGACCTCGCTCATGATCGTTTCAAATGTGGGGGCAAACCACTTGCGCGTATCCGACTCCAACACTAAAGAGGAGAGCAGGCTCTTTAAAAAATCGCTGTCCCGTTCATCAGCGGAGACCAGCCCCGTCAATTTGTTTACAATTTCTTTTAATGTTTTCTGCTGCATAGGCTGCTTGTCCTCTATAGGGCTGGTTGAGTTTTGGCCGCCGGCGGAGGCCGCCTGGTCAAGCCTTCCCAGGATTTGTCCAAGCTGTTCGCCGCTCAAGGGGGGCGCGTCCAGCAGCTTCAAAATCAGCGCTTTTTGCTTTTTTCCGGCCTTGTTGAATTCCCAATAACCGTCTGTAAGAGAACCACGTATCCAGTCGGGCGGATTATAAGCGCCCCGCTTTCTTTCCGGATATAAGTTTTCATGCATCAGGACGTTGTGATGCTCGTTCAGCGCACGCCCGGGAGCATCGGGCGTGTGCTTGAAAAGCTCCCTCTGAACCGCGTGGCCAAACTCATGCACGGCGGTGGCCATAAAGGCCTCCCTGATAAATTTGGCCTCCGCGTTGGGCGTTCCCTCCCGGTAAAAATCCGACAGCATATCCGGAACCTTCTTGTAAATTTCAGGGTCGGTGGAATAGTATATAACATGCTTTTCGCCCTCAAACATGTAACAGGGGCCTATGCCCGCCTGCTTCAGTTGCTCCGTAACTTCCTTGAACTCCAGGTTGTTGAGGATATCCGCAATAGCCTCTTCGGAATATGTTCCTTTGAACACATCGAAGATGGTATCTCTTATCTCTGCTTCGTCGATTTCCACGCGTGCCGTTTCGCTGATCGGGATGACAATGGTCTTTCTCTGGATGACAAGGCCGCCCGCATAGCCCGGTCCCACCTGGGACAGGCTGGCCCTTTGGTCCGCCATGCGCTCCAGGTCCGGAGAATCATTGAGAGGCATACCGGCGGCATACCGCGTCGGTTTTACCAGTCCCATCTTCTGCTGGACGACGTGGCCCAATTCGTGGGGCAGGTGCCGCTCCTGCCCGGGCCCCAAATAAACCTGGGATCCCTGGGTATAGGCAAGAGCCCCGAGCCGCGCCGGTTTATCCGAATGGTAATGCACCCGCACGTCGTCAAAGTCCAGGCCGCTCCGCCGCTCAAAGTCCAGCTTCATCTGGGCCGGAATGCCCGTCCGGTCCGGAATGCCCGCCGGGGTTTTCTGAGGCTTCTGCCGCTGATGCGCAAATTCCATATGCATTCCCGCCTTTCCGGGCCCCGCCGATCTCCGCCAGGGAGCTTGGCAGGGCCTTGCCGCCCTTTTCCAGTTCCTGCTTTAAAGCGGCGATTACGCCGCCTGCCGCAACCCGTTCCTGCCCGCTGCCCAAGGCCTCCGCTGCGGCGCTCCGAACGGCGGCGAAAATCCGGGCCGGGCTCAGCTCCGCCCAGGCCAGCCGGGCATAGGGCAATTCTTCCGCGCACCGCTCCGGCGGCAGCGCTTTTCGCCAAAGCGTTTCCCGCAGGGCGGCGCCGGGCAGGGGGAACCGCACGATGTATTGAAGCCGCCGCAAAAACGCCTCGTCAAAGCTGCCGAGCAGGTTGGTGGACAAAATGGCGATGCCGTCATACTGCTCGATCTCCTGCAGCAGGTAGGAGGTGGAGAGATTGGCGTATTTATCGTGGCCGGAGGTCACCTGGGCCCGCTTTCCAAAGAGGGCGTCCGCTTCGTCAAAGAGCAGCACGCAGCGGGCCTCCCTTGCGCTGCGGAAAAGCCTCCCCAGGTGCTTTTCGGTCTCGCCCACGTACTTGTCCATGATTTGAGACAGGTCCGCCCGCAGCAGCGGCATCCCAAGCCTGCGGGCGATGGCCGAGGCGGCCATGGTCTTGCCGGCGCCGGATGGGCCGTGGAACACAGCCGTTACGCCCTCCCTCTGCCGGGGCAGGCCCCAGGCCGCCAGAGCGCCGCCGCAAAGCGCCGCCCGGCAGATGCGCTCCAGCTGCTCCCGCACTCCGGCGGGCAGTACCATATCCTCCAAAGCCGCGCCGTCCTGATACCGCACCCCAAACTCCAAAGCCCCGCCCCGCCGGAGCATGGCCTGGCGGGTATCCTCCGCGCAGACGGACCGCCGCCCGCCGCCCGCCGCGATTCGCGAGGCCAGCCGGGCGGTTTCCCGCATCGCGCCTATGGTCATCGCCCCCTGGGGTTCCGAGCTCGGCCCGGCCTGGGGGCAAAACGCGGCCCATGCGGCCCGCCGCCGCTCCGCCGTAAGCTGGCGGGGCAGACGCACAACCTCTTTCGCGTCCTCCAGCGCCCGCTCCTCCTCCGCCAGGGCGGCCAGCGGGATTTTGTGCCTCCGGCAGAGCTCCTCCAGCTGCCAAAACAGGCTCCGCTCCGCGTCGGGCGCGGCGCAGACCGGCGCGTCCAAAAGCGCCGCCAGGGCCGCCGTTTCCCGCAGGACGCGGTGCTGGTCCGGCGGCGGAAGCCGGGCCAGCTGGTCGAAGCGGACCCATACCACATTTCCGCAGGCGCGGCGCAGCAGGGTTTTTCGCCCGGACCCGGCGGGGGCGCACAGGTATAAGGTGTTTTCCGTTCCCCAGGCGCGCCATGCCGCCACCTGGGCAAGCGCAGGCTCATGAAGGGGCAGCCACTGTGTCCCATCCTCCAGAAGGGGGGTGCAGGCGGGAAGTTCCGCCACGGAAAATCCCGTCAGAAAGGCCAGCGCGGTGCGGCACAGGATCAAGGGCCGCTCCAGGGGGTAGGCCGCCGGTTCGGCGGCGGCGAGGAGCAGATCGCACAGCGCCGTGCTTCCGGCCAGCTCCGCCAGCGTTTCGCAGCCGCTGGGGCAGAGGGGGGAGATCAGCTGGAGGCCGTATTCAAGAGTGGGCAGTGCCAGCGCGTATTTCCGGCGGAACGTGTTCCGCAGCCCGCCGTCCATCTCCAGAGCCAGCGCCGCCATCGCCAGCAGGAAGTCCCGCTCTCCCAGGCGGAACCGCAGCCGGAGAACCGGAGGGGCCAGCCGGACGCCGCCGGACGCCTGCTCCCGGCTTGCAATTGAACGCCGCCGGGGCTCTGCCTCCCCGTCCTCTGCGGACAGGGCCTGGAACAATGCCAGATAGTCCAGAATGCATTGGGAATTCGTTTGATATCCGTCCATTTTCCCGCTCCTTTTTTTGGAGTCCGCCTTCCGGCGGCAGACCGCCCATCCGACCGCAGCGCCGGCCGCTTTTTTAGCGCCTATCCCAGAATCCATTCCCCATTCTCCGGCCCATCCAGCTCGGCGGGCGGCGGGTCCAAAATCTCGGTGCCGCCGTCCAGACAGCCGTATCCGTCCAGCTCGGCCCCGCTTCCCGGCTGTACCACCGTATAAGAAACGCCCAGGGGAATAAAATCGTCCAAAACCGCTTTCAGCGCGGCCAGCGTCCGGGCGGGCACGGCGGCGGGAAACAGCAGCGTCACGCCGGGCTCCTCCCCGCCGTAGAGCCGCTTGCAGTCGTCCCGCTCCCGGGCGGAGCGGAGGGTTTCCTCCCATTGAAACGGCTCCACGATGACGCATGCCTGCCCGGTTACAAGCCTGGATAAAAGCAGGAGGCCCGCTTTCGTTCCCCGCCTGCGGTTCAGTTCTATGGCGGCGGCCAGCAGCTCCCGCTCCGGCAGGCCCAGCCCCATCCAGGAGGACGCGCCCAGCCAGCGGTGCAGCTCCGGCAGGGGATCGCCGCCCAGAGGGAACAGCCGGCCAGGAAAATCGGACAGCCTCCGGTTCAGGTCCATGTAGAGGGATTGGTAAACCCCCAGCAGTTTTCGCAGGGTATCGTCTCCCTGCATCACCGCAGGAAGCATGCTGTCAATGGACAAGCCGGGAAAGGCCAGCTCATAGCTTTCAAGCGCCTCTCCCGGCTCCGCCGTAAAAGAGAGGAAACGCCCCTTCACGCCGTAGAGAAGAATGTCCGAAGCGTTGCGCTCCAAGGCCGGGGCCGCTCCGCAGGCGGGACCGGGGTCCGGACCGTCCGCGGCATAGACCCGGACCAGGACCTGCCCGGACGCCTCCAGGGACAGCCTGAGCCACTCCATTCCGTCCCGCAGTCCCGGATACCAGCGGGAATAATAAACGCCGTTTTCAAGCCGCCCGCACCGGGCAAGGTCCCGGTCAGACCGGTAGCGGCGGATTTCCTGCTCCATCCCGTTCTATTCCTCCGTCAGCTGAAATTCCTCCAGATAGGGCAAAACGTCCGCCTCCAGGCGGATGCCGCCCTCCGGGGAGGGCCGTCCCCCGCCGGACAGGGCCCGCAGCTCCAGTGAAAGCACCGCCTTTACGCCGGGCGCGGCGCTCAGAGCGGAAAACAGCGCCGTATAAGAGAGCTCCGCCCCAAAGTCCAGGGGCCCGGCTACGCCGTCGGCGTACTCCAGGGCCACCGCCCGCAGAGACCCCGCCAGGCCGCCGGGCCGGACGCGCACGCGCACCGCGACGGGGCAGTAGCGGGGCCCCCGCACCTCCAGCGGCACGGCAAGCATCCGAAAGGGTTCCAGCCATGCCAGCAGGCGCTCCTTCTGCCACCGGGTGAGAGGGGGCAGGCGGTCCGCCGCCCGGGGCTTGACCAGCAGAATCACGCCGGGGCCCGGTTTCCCCAGCCTTGCGGCGGGAACCGCCTTCACCCGGTCCAGAGACAGGCCGGGCGCGCTGCGGGCCAGGGCCTCGCAGTCGGAGAGGGCCGCCGCACGGGCCGGGGCTTCCAGCTCCCTTGCCGCGCGGAAGAAGGCGCTTTTCCCATCCTCGCCGTCCTGCCCGCCCCAGGCGGGGCGCAGGGCCCGCAGCGTAACTCCGCCGCGCTTCAGCGTGCCGCCTGCGCCGTTGCCCCCGGCTCCCAGCGTGCGGGCGCATCCGGTTATCAGAACCCTCCCGGCGCGGGGAACGCAGAAATCCCGCCCGTCGCCGAACCGGAGGACGCCCCGCGCGGCGTCCCACCGGCAGCCCCGGGGCAGGGTCCGGCCCTCCTCAGGCGGGCATACCGGGCAGTCGTACCACAGGCCGCTTTCCTCGATCATCAGCCGCAGAGAACCGGGCAGTATTCCCTCCTCCTCCAGGCGGATTTCCTCTCCGGGCAGCTCCCGCAGTGTATGGAGGGCGGGAAAGTCCGCCTCTGCCGCCGCCGCGCGCACCACCGGAGGAAGCTCGCGGCGGGGGCCGCAGACACGGCCCTCCCGGACAACGAGGGACGGGTCCTCCCGCCAGCCGTCCCCCTGGGGGAGGAAGAAGCGGAGCTTCCACTTCCCGGCCAAATCCGGGGGCAGGAGGAAGGGAGACTTCAGGTCGAAGTACCGGCTCCGGGTGCGGCGCTGCTCCAGCGCAACGGGGAACAGCGCCATGGCGGAAATCCGGGGCTCTCCCTCGATCATACCCTGTACCAGAAGGCGGATTTTCCCGGAGGCCGCCGGGGGCGTCAGCGTGACATATCCGCTTTGCAGCAAGCCGCAGGTGCCGTCCTCGCAGGGAACCTCCCGCCAGGTGCCCTCCGTCCAAACCTGCGCCGTCAGGAGGACGGGGGGCGGCGTATCCGCGTCCGGGGGAACCCGCCCGGGCTCCGGCAACAATTCCAGCCAAAGGGGGGCGGGAACGCCGGGGCTGAAAGGCGGAGCAAGGGTAATTTCCAACACGGCGGGGGCGTCATGGGATATGGCCAGCGGCCTTTCCTCCCGCAGGACGGTCCGGCGGCGGCCTTGAAGCAGGGCGGCCTCCCGCACCTGGGGCTCCCCTTCTCTAGGGGCTCCAGTCACCTCAAAGGGAACGCCGTCAATTTCAAAACGCGTCCCAAGGCAGGGAACGCCGCCCGCAGCGGGAACCGCCAGCAGGCGGGCCGGAGCGGCCTCTCGGGGCATTTTCCCCAAGAGCTTTAAGTAGGCAAGATAGTGCCGCTCTCCCAGGCGGTTGAGCTCCCGGTTCTGCGCGGCGGAAAGGAGGGCGGCCAGCTCCAGCAGCGCTGCCGCCGGGTCGCTTGGAAACGCGCCGTTCCAGCCTGGGACCAGCTGCGCCACGCGCCCGCAGGAGCGCTGGTACAGCTCCTCCCGGCTTTGGGTATCCAGATTCAGGGTGTACAGGGCAATCCCTCCTCTTGTATCAAGCGGACCGTATGCGTGCCGGGAAGCGGCAGGGCGTAGGGGTCGCGCACCTGGGCGCAGTCCAGCTCCCGGCCGTCCGGCGCTGCGGCGGTCAGAAGAAGCCTGGCGACGGCGGGGCCGGGCAGAATGGACTGGAGATAATTCCGAACCTCCATTTCACCCGGAAGGCTTCCGATCGGCCAGCCCTTCCCCTGGAAATGCCCGGCGGCTGGATGGAGAAAGCGGTCCAGCGCGCCGCATACCCGCCGCCGGGCGGCTTCTGCGGTCATGCCCTCCGCGGGGCGAAGCCAGACTATGGCGCTTACGGGATAAAAGACCGGCTGCCGCGCCGCAATGCGAAGTCCCAGGGCGGGCAGGGCGCTGCATTGTTCCAGCAGGCCCTCGATCTGCTCCTTCCGCCTGGAAAAGGCCGCCTCATGGCAGGAAACGTCCCGCATCAGGGCGGCCACAAACAAGGTGCCGTCCTCCCGGACGCAGCGGGTACGAAGCACGTCCCGCAGCCGCCCGCAGATTATCTGCTCCGCGTCCAGGGAGGATACGCACCTTCCATAGTGGTGCCGGAGGGCGCGGGCGCGGGCCAGCAGGGCGGGACGGTCCTCCTCCGGCGAGCCGCCGAATCCGCCGGTCAGCGCCGTTCCCCTTACGGGCCCGCCCCGAAGGGGGGAAAAGGCCTCTCCCTTTTGGCATTGTCCGGCGCTCCCGGCCTGGAGGAGGACGGCTCCGCAGGAGACCCGCTCCAGACAGGGCGGATTCCGGCTCTGCGCCAGCTGGGCGCTGCCGTCCTGCAAGCAAAGCCACCACCGCTCCAGGCCGAATCTCCGGCTCCAATTGCCCGCAATGCCGTCAATCACGATTAGGCCGCTGTGGGAGAGGCCGCCGGTGCCGTCCTCCAGTAGGCTGAGGGGGCGCTCCCCGCCGTCCGTTCCCGCCTCCCACGGGATGAGCCGCCCGCCGGGAACGTGGCTTTGGAGCGTGAGGTACAGCCGCAGAAGCCGCGCCGAGGGCGGCGCGTCAAAGCCCAGCCACCAGCAGTCCCCTCCGGGGCCCTCCGCCGCGAAAAGCGGCGCCCGGGCGCTAAGCGGAGGATGAAACTCCCGCTCCGCCTGCCCGCGGACGGACGGCTCCGCCGGGGAATTCTCCAGCGAAGCGGAAAAGCGCAGTCCGGTAACCTCCGGCGCGTGGCAGCGCCGGGGAAGCCATCCGCTGTTGTCCGCCCGGCCCACCCGCCAGCGGAGCCAGAATTCGCTCCGCCCGCCAATTTCGCAGGGGGCGGCGTCTTGGGGCCAAAGGAAGGAAACCTCTATGTAGGCCGCTCCTTCCTCCGCTTGGGAAAAACAGCCTGTGTGGCCCTCCGTCCCGGGGATAGACAGCCAAACCCGCCCGTTCCAATATTCCCACAGCACCTGGCTGGCCCATACGTCCCGGACAGGCGGTGGAGGCGGCGGAAGGCGGCGCATGACGGGGCGGTAAACGGGCGCTTGCTCCATGCCGGGCAGCAGCTCCTCCCGCTGCCGGATGGAGAGCGAAAAGGAAACCGTAATCCGCGCTCCCCGCAGCGTCAGAGCGTCCGGGCAGGCCAAGCAGCAAACGTCAAAGGCCCTGGGTTCCTCCCCAAAGGGCAGCCAGCGGTCCCCGGCGCAGGGGACGGTTTCGTTCCAGACCAGGGCGGGAGGCAGGGTGGTCCTCTCTGCGGAGACGAAGGCGGGGCCGGCAGGCTCCTCCGGCAGTCCGGCGGCGGGCAGGCAGCAGCACAGGGCGCGCCCGTCCGGCGCGGGAGGCAGGCGGAACGCCAGACGGTGGTTTTCGAGGGTTGGCGCGGGCAGGGGATATTCCGTCCCCTCTTCGCCGGACAGGCTCCAGCGGGCGGAGTTCCCGCTGAAAAGCTCCAGCATCTTCCCGGACGCTTCCGGCAGGTCCAGAGCCGCCCCGCAGCCCCCTTGGGAGCGGAAAGCGCCGGGGTGGGAAAACCGGACCTCCGGTCCGGGCAGCCCGCCTTCCCGGAAGTCGAAAAGCCGCGTGGGACGCCCGGGAGCCGGGAGCGGCAGGGGAATTACGGCTCCGCCTCCGGTGAGAAACTGGTCCGTCAGCCGGATTCCCTCCGCCTGGGCGTCCTCCGCCGTCCGCCACAGCCGTCCGCCGTCGCCGGAGAGGTAGAACTCCGTCCCGGCGGGGACCGGGCGGCTCTCCGGGGCGGTCAGGGCGGCATAGGCGGACATGAGGTCCGGCTCCAGGGGCTCCAGCGCCCAGCCCTGCAAAAAGGCCAGCTCATGCTTTTGCGGCAGGCGGTCAACCCGCGCTTCGGATTCTTCCATCAGCTCTGCGGCGGCAAGCAGCACGGCGGACTCGATCTCCCCCCCGCCCGGGTCAAAGCGCCACTGGGGGAGATAGGAGCGGACGTATGCGTGAAATGTGTCCCAAAAGGATTCCAATGCCGGTCACCCCGCCCTTTCCCAAAATGCCTATCCCGTCCGGAGGCTGACGGCCTCGCTGCCGGAAATCCCGGAGCGCCGCGCCTCGTAAGAGACCAGTACAACCAGCCGCCCCTCCTCCGGGCGGCGGTCAAAATCCACCTGAATGTTTCGGATGCGCGGCTCCCACATTTGAAGGGCGGATACGACCTCCTGGCGGATGAGGCTGCAGGTGGTGGTGTTCATCCCCTCAAAGGCGTACTGGTCCAGCCGCGTTCCGAACCTGGGCCGGAAGGGGCGCTCCCCCCGGCGGGTAGAGAGGATCAAATGCACGGACTGGGCGATTTCCTCCGCCTCGGTCAGGGAGCGGAACCGGCCAAGGCCGGATTCCAGACGGCAGGGAAAGGACATGGCGGGCATAAAAACGCCTCCTTCGCGTCAGTTGAGCTGAATCATGCCGCCCTTCACCTGGGTGACGCCGCCGGAGCTGAGCTCCAGACGGCTCTGCCCGGCTACCTTTGCGGCCATGGCTGCGGTTACTTCGGCCTGTTGGCCCTTGGCGGCCAGCTTGTTCTTGGCGGCTGCCGCCACATCCTGCCCGTTCAGGGCCAGCTTCCCCTTCGCCTCCACCGTGATATTGCCGGAGCCGTCAAAGGTGATGGACGCGCCGCCGCAGGCAATGGTGAGCTTTTTCCCGGCGGCCAGCCGGATTTCGTCCTTTTTCATATCCAGCAGGAATACGGGCCCGTCCGTTCCCTCCCCGCAGAGCGTGACGGTTTGCGCCTTGTCCTCCAGCCGCAGCTCCAGGCCGCCTGCGGTATGGACGGTGACGGCGGTCTGGTCCTGGGCGTCGTCCAGGGTGACGCAGTGTCCCGAACGGGTCAAAACCTGCTTTTTGTCGTTTTTCTCCGTCCAGCATCGGGCAGTCTGCCTTTCCCCCTCCGGGCGGTGGACATGGACGATCCTTGGCTCGCAGCCCGGCAGCCCGGACAGCTCCACCTCTACCACGTCCCCGATTTCCGGCAGCCAGTAGAGGCCGGAAACGCTTTGCTCCACCCGGGCATAGACCGTGTCGTTTGCCTGGTCGTAGGCCCCGATGGATACCTCCACGAGGCCCTTGTCCTGCTCGGAGGGGTAAGCCGTCACCCTGCCCCGCAGGATCTCCCGTTCTCCCACGCGCTACCCCTCCGCTTCAAACCGGCTCTCAAAGCCTGTTTCGTCCAGCACATGCCGGACGGTATGCACGTAGTGGGACCCGTTGACGGCTTCGCTTAAACCGGAGATTTGGATGTACCGGCCCGGCCGCAGCTCCGGCAGGCCCACGCCGTGCCCGGACAGGCCGGATGAGCGGCGCTGGCGCTGTTCCATCCGGGCCTGGGAGAGGTATTGGGCCTGGGCCATGGTCCGCACGAAGGCCTCTGGCTGGTAGAGCTGGCCTGTAAGCGCGGCGCCCATGCGGTCCGCGCCAAAGCCGCCGTCCCGCTTGCGGGGGCTCCGGGCGCAGATGTGCCCGCCTGTGTCGTCCGTCCCGCCCACCGCCACGGCGGCACACTGCCCGGCCAGGCTCCGGCGGCGGCTGAGGCTCAAAAGACCGTTGCGTCCGTCGAAGATGACCGCCGGGGAGCTTTCCGGCCTGGGCGGCCCGAAATAGAGCTCCTCCGCAAAGGCGTAAAACTCATAGCAGAGGAAATCCGCCGCCGCGCAGACGACGCTGTAATCGGACGGGCCGGGGCGCAGGGCGGGCCCGTCCCAGTCCTTGGGGGGCGGCTGGACGGTGCGCTTGGGGCAGAGCTGGGCGCAGCAGGGCTGGTTCAATATGTCGCCGATCAGCTGGGCGGCGCTCCGCTTCGCGCCTGCGTCGGCGCAGGAAAGCAGCATCAGCCGCCCCCGGACGTCCAGGCCCACCGCCTCCAGCACCATGGTTTCCCCCTCCAGGGGGTCGTCCCACATCACCTCGAAGAGAAAGCCGCAGAACACGGCTTTCAACTGGCCGGCATAGCCCAGGGATAAAGAGCACGCCGCGCCGGGCTGGAAGGCGTTCAGCCACGCCGCGCCGGGGTCCCCGCTTGGGTCCAGGGCGGCTTTCAGGAAAAGTGCGCCTGCCTGCCGGGCGCATGTCAGGACGCATTCGATCCGCAGAAGGCGGGCCCCCTGGCAGTTTTCCAGGACTTTCCCGCCGATTTCCAGGCGGAAGCAGGGCTCGCGCATAGCGGCATAGGATTGATACAGTGAGGAAAATTTCATGAAACGCGCTCCTATGATTGAAACAGCCAGGCCGGAACGTCCCTCGAGGAAGCGCCGTCCAGCCGCAGCTCGATCTCCTGCGGACCCTCCGCCGCCCGGTCAGCCGACGCGGCGCAGACGTCCGGGTCCTCGCCGCAGATGGTGATGGAAACCTCCGCCTGGACCGGAGTGCCGTCGTGGGCAAACATCTGGTAGGAGACGCTGAAGGACTCCAGCGTCCCGGTGTGGGCCAGGGGTCCCCAGGCGAAGGTTATCCGGGGGCTTTTGGCCCGCGCATTTTCAGCGGCGCGGGGCAAGAAGGCTCGGATGCGGTGAATGTCTGCGCGCACGTCGGTAAAATGGCTTGGGCCGGCATACGTGTGGTAAAACAGCTTGACGGAGAGCGCCGCCCCCTGGGGCTCCGCCAGCGGCGCGCTTTGCAGGTCCGGCACGCCCCCGCCGTCCTGCCCGGTCCGGTCCGCGGCGCCCTTGTACGCCTGGCGGCTCATGCCGGCGGAGTACTCCAGGGTGTTGGGGTTGAACTGCACGTAGAAGCCGCTCTTTGGCGCGTCGGGGTCAAAGATTCGGGCTTTTTCCAATACGGCCACCGGCTACATCCCCCCCTGGCGCAGGGACTCCAAACGCCTTTGGCGGCCCAGCGTGTCCGCGACGCGGCTTACCAGAATTTGAAACTCCGCGCCGTTCAGGCGGAAAACGCCCTCCGGCTTCGGCGGCGCGGATTCCCTTCGCTCCGGGGCCCGGGCGGCGGGCCCTCGTACCTGCGGTTCCGGGGGCGGGGAAACCCGCCCGGCAGGCGGAAGGCGGCGGAGGTCCTCCGCCACAGGCAGCTCCCGGATGGCATAGCGGTAAAGGAGGATTCGCTCTCCGGCCCGCTGAGAGGTTCGCGCATACCGCCGGAAAAGCAGGCTTTGCAAAACCGTTTCCTCCAGCGTCCGGGAGGTCCGCCGAAACAGGCTGTACAGAATGCACAGCGTCCGGCGGCGGTCCGGGAAGTCCGGCGGCAAGAAACGGGCGGGCTTTCCAGGCCGCGCCTCCCGCTCCCGGGCCCAAAAGCGCCGGAACATATCCTGGTAAAAGGGGCGCATGATCCGGCGGGCGCTCTCCATGGACAAAATGCGAAGCAGCCTGCGGGCGATCCGGGAGGGGCGGGAGAGGTCCAGGCCGTGTCCGGCCGCCGGAGCTGCCGGAGCCCGGCCCACCAGCAGCGCGGCCCGGCCATGCCTGGCCGTTTGGACGGTGATGCGGCTTTGGGTATGGCAGTGGGAAGCCGGATGGAGATGCACCACCGTCTGATGGATGGTATTGTGAATGATCTTCGGCGGCGGCTGAAGGGGCCTCTGCGGCGGACGGGCGCGGCGGTAAAAAAGCTCGCAGCTGCGGGCGGTGCGGCTGTGCCGTCCGGCGCGGGGCGTTTTGGCCCCGGCGGTCAGCCGGGCGGTTTTGTTATTCAACCGAGATATGGAGGTACTCGTAGTCCAGCTCAAAACGGTCGATGAGAATCGCGCTTTGCACCGCATCCAGTTCACCCGCCTCCCATTTCCTGACCACCAGCCCCGCCAGCGTGTAAATTTTTCCAGAAAGGTTCCCTCCGCCGCCCGGGCGGACCTCAATGCGCATAGGCACACCCAGCCGCTCTCCCGCCAGGTAAAACGGGAAATACTCCCCGGCGTACGCGCCCCGCTCCAGCCGCAGGGTTCCGCAGTTTTTTACGGCCCCCCGCAGAACATGAACGCGGTCGTTAAGGCCGCCCTCCTGATAAACGACGGCTTCCACTTCCCGGCCCAGGCCGGACACCCTGGAAAAGCCAAACTCCTGCGCGTCCAGAAAAATCCGAAAGGCATAGGCGGCCAACGGGTCCATATAACGGCACCTCCTCTATGGCTCAGGCGTCAAACACATTCTTTTCCTGGCTTCCGGCCTCCCGGTTGATCCGGCTGATTTCGCGGCAGAACCGCTCTCGCTCCAGGTGCGGCAGCTCCAGGATGGTCCCCAGGCCCCAGTGGAAATAATACGAGATGAACGAGAGCTGGCGGTACAGCTCCCTGGGCGGCTGAAGGTTCATCCCGCCCCCTGAAAATTTATGGTATCCACAAACTGCTTCCCGCAGTGGGGACAAGTCACTTGAATCTGCGGCTTTTCCGCCTGGTTGATGGTGTCGTACATATTCTGCAAAAACTCCATATCGGCCACAAACAGCCCCTCGATTACCTCCGGCGTCACCTGGGGCAGGGTGCCCAACATGGTGACGACCCTGCTGAGAATCAGCGAATTCATGCAGCTCTCATCCGCCTTGACCCTGGGGTCCCGCATTGCGCCTAGCTCGTCGCCGGCGGTGGCCAGCCGCATTTGCCCCTCCCGGTGCAACGTGCCCTCCCCGTCCACATAGCCCCGGGGAAGACGGAAGGGATATATGGTCTGAAGCTCCATGGATACTCCTCCTTACTTTGTCCGCGTGATGCCCTCCGTCACCAGCTCCAGGCTTTCAATGGCGATCTCATTGCTGGACGCGTTGAAGTCGGGAGCGGTGTACTTGGTGGGCCACGCCTTTTCCAGCTGCCAGGAGGCAGCCTCGTTCATCTCGTCGTCCATAAGCGTGATGACCACGGTCTTCCGAAGGGCTTTGCCGGACTGAATCTCCTTGATCCAATTCCAGAATACCTGGGAGTCCGTGGTGCCCCGCTTGAGGGTCACGTTGGAATATTTCAGGATGCCCGGCTGCTTGCCGGGCGTCTTGCCAGCCATGTTGCCCTCCCGGTACTCGATGGGGTCCGCGGTGATGTCCGGGGAGGATACCTCGGAGAACCCGGCCTCCTCGGATTGGTCGATCAAGACCTTGTAGTTGTATTTTTTGAACGGATAGATGATCTCTGCCATAGCGCGCTTCCCTCCTTACTGGTTACGCCGCAGACTGGGTGATCTGCGTAATGCGGAAAATCACGAACTCCGCAGGCCGCACGGGGGCCACGCCAATCTCGCAGATAAGCCGCCCGTTGAGGATGTCGTCCTGGGTCATGGTGGTATGCCCCACGTCTACGTAGTAGGCCTGTTCCGGCGTGGAGCCCGCCAGTGCGCCGATGCGACGCTGGGTTTCCAGAAACAGGGAGATGGTGCCCCGGACCCGGGACCACAGCCCCTCGTCGTTGGGCTCAAAGACCACCCAGCCGGTGCTGGCCCGGATGGACTCCTCCAAAAAGATGAACAGGCGGCGGACGTTGACGTATTTCCAGTTCCCGTCGCTGGAGCAGG
>CAJUBX010000043.1 GCA_910585165.1 uncultured Oscillibacter sp.
TGGCGGCCTTGGCGGTGGCCCGGAGGCGGACCTCGCAGGGCTTGGCGTAGGTGGCGAGAGTCGGGTTGGTCATATGGACCATCTTGTCGTGGAGGAGCTCGTCAATGGAGCTCTCCCCCAGGCCGAAAGTCATGATGTCCCGGGAGACGATGACCTCGTGGGAGAGCTTGCGCAGATACGGCTCCACATGGCGATGCAGCATGGTCTCCATTTCGTGGGGCGGGCCGGGGAGCATCAGGACATGGACCCCCTCCGCCTCGAAGGCGCAGCCGGGGGCGGTGCCCACGGGATTGTCAAAAATCACACAATCTTTGGGAAACTCGGCCTGCTGGGCGTTGTTCTCCGGCATGGGGACATGGAGGGCGGACTCGTAAAAGGCCCGGATGTCCTCCAGGATACCGGGGTGGAAAACCAAGGGCTGGCCGAAGGCTTCGCAGATGGTCTGCTTGGTGAGGTCGTCGTAGGTGGGGCCCAGGCCCCCGGTGGTGATGATGATATCCGCCCGGCGGCGGGCGATGTCCAGGGCCTCCCGGAGGCGGTCCGGATTGTCGCCCACCACCGTATGCCAGAAGACGTTGACCCCCAGGGCGGAAAGGCTCTGGCTGAGGGTCTGGGCGTTGGTGTTGGCGATGTTGCCGAGGAGCAATTCCGTGCCGACGGCGATGAGCTCTGCGGTGTGGGACATGAAAACCCTTCTTTCTAAAATCGGAGCGGCCTCAAAAAACCATTGCGCTGCCCGCTCCCTTCAGCTTCTCCCGGCGCTTTTCACAAACTTTGGCGAAGCTCCGGTACTCCTCGGAGTCCTCAAAATACTTCTTGATCCTCTTCATGCTCTTTTCATAGGATTCGTCGGCGGAGGGCTTTCCCCGGCTGTATTTATCCAGCTTATCCGCCATGCGGAGAATCGCGGCTTCAAACTTCACTTTCCCCGGCGGGTCAAAGTCTCCCTTGTGGGCGGCGATGACCGCCGCCAGCTTCTTCCGCGTCTCCTTGTCCAAGGAGCGGCCCGTCAGGCGCTTATACTCTTTTTCAAGGACCTTTTCGCCCTTTATATGGTGGTTCTCCTCGTCGTTGAACTTGGCGATATCATGCAGGATGGCGGCCTGGGCGAGCAGCCCGGCGTCAATCTCCGCATCCGTTTTTTCCGCCAGCTTTTCCGCAATTTTCATGCAGCTGCGCAAAACCCGTTCCGTGTGGCGCACCTTCTTTTCCACCCGTTCCGCGTAATTGTGCCGCAGCATCCCCCAGCAGACCGCCTCGTTCAGTATCATACCATATGCCTCCTTCTATCGTTTTTGCGCATGTCAGGGCTTCACCCAAACCCATTCCTCCCCCTCCAGAGACCTGGCCGTCAGGGCCTCCACGTCCAGCCGGGCCTCCGCCGCCCGGACGTCCTCCAGCCTGGGCCGCGTGGCGGGGTGGCGGGGGGTAAAGACGGTGCAGCAGTCCTCATAGGGCAGGATGGAGGTATCGTAGGTGCCGATTTCCCGGGCCCGGCGGATAATCTCCACCTTGTCCATGCCGACGAGGGGCCGGAGGACCGGCATCTGCGCCACGTCGTCGGTAACGGCCAGGGCCATCATGGTCTGGCTTGCCACCTGGCCCAGGGATTCCCCGGTAATCAGGGCCTTGGCCCCCGCCCGTTTGGCGATGGCCTGGGCCAGGCGCATCATGAAGCGGCGCATAATCAGGGTGAAGTACTCCTCGGGGCAGTTCTTTCGAATCTCCTCCTGGATTTCCGTGAAGGGCACGATGTGAACCCGGAGGCGGCCGCAGTAGGCCGTCAGCAGCTTCGCCAGCTCCAGCACCTTGTCCTGGGCCTGCCGGGAGGTGTAGGGCGGGGAGACGAAATGAACCATCTCCAGCTCCACTCCCCGCCGGGCCATCATCCAGGAGGACACGGGGCTGTCCAGCCCGCCGGAGAGAAGGCTGACGGCGTGGCCCCCCATACCCACGGGAAGCCCCCCCGCGCCGGGGACGGCGGGGGCGTGGACGTAGGCGTGCTTCTCCCGGATTTCCACATGGACGGTGAGGTCCGGGTTATGCACGTCCACCGCCACGCCGGGGAAGGCCTCCGCCAGCTCGCCGCCCACAGCCTGGGAAAGCTGGATGGAGTTCAGGGGATAGGTCTTGTCCGCCCGCTTGCTCTCCACCTTGAAGCTCCGGGCGGCGGCAAAGGCGTCCGCCAGATAGTCCTTCGCCGTTTCCGCAATGGCCTCCACCTCCTTGCCGCAGGGCACCGCCCGGGCCACGGAAACCACGCCGAAGACCTGCCGGGCGGCGGCGTAGGCCCCCTCCATGTCGCAGGTTTCCGAGGTGGGCTCGGCGTAGATGGTGCTCTGGCGGATGTAGACCTGGAAGCTGCCGCAGGGCTTGAGGCGGCGGGCCGTGTTGGCCACCAGCCTGTCCTCAAAGGAACGGCGGTTCTGGCCCTTGAGCACCACCTCGCCCAGCTTCAGAAGGAACATTTCATTTTGCCGCATGGAATCATCCTCCATAGATGTTGAATTGACAGGGGCTATTATAGCGCACTTTCCCCGGAAGAAAAAGGGGGTTTTCGAAATTCCTGCTATTTTGCCGGAACATGGATATAATGGCTGCGCACAAAAGGCCCCCGGCGCAAGCCGGGGGCCTCTCGTTCTGCGGAATCACTTCAGCCCGTAGGCCGTGATGACGGCGTTGTGGAACCGGGTGGCGGTGCTGGCGGGCAGGTAAATGTTGTAGCCGGTGACCGTCTCGAAGGCCACGTCCATTACCAGGGGCCTGGCCGCGCCCCCCAGTATGAACCCCTTTACCGTGGAGGTCTTGTCGCCCATGGGAAAGAGCATCATCACCAGGGAGCCCGCGTCCAGCGTGACCTCGTAGCGGCTCAAGGGGCCCGCCGCCTGGTTCAGGGTGAAGGTCATGGTCTCCCCCGCCTGGAAGGTGGTCTCGTGCATGTCAAAGAACCAGACGGCGCAGTCCCACTTGTTCCAGTTCGTCACGGCCAGGGACCCGGCGGCGTAGCGCTGCCCCTCGCTGGCGGAGATGCTGCGGGAGGTGATGAGCTGAAAGCGGCCGCATTTCCCGTCCAGGCTGGTGCGTAAAGTGGAAAGGCTGGTCTGGAGCCCCGCCAGGGCGGTCTCCAGCCTGGCGTTGTCGGCGTTGAAATCCTCCATCCGCACCCGGTCAGACAACTCCCACTGGTTGAGCTGGTATTGCTCTGTCTTTTGCATAAAGCGTCCTCCTTTTGTTTTGGTCTCCTATGTACGGCGGCCCTTCCGCCTCCGGTTGCACGGAGCGGTGCAACTTTCCGCCCCTTGACGGCAGGGCCGGGACGGGGTATACTTCCCTGAGAACAAACCGGAAGGGGTGGAAATGTGAGACTGTCTTCCTGCTGAACGCCAATGGACATTGGTTTCCGGCGCCGCCTGGGCGGGGCCGGGGCGGCGCTGTGCCGTCAAGCGGGAAAGCAAGCTCACCTTCCGCCCCTCGCGTCAGATGCCGCCGCCCCTTTCGGGGGCGGTTTGCGCCGTGCTGCGCCGGGCCGCGGGAGGCTTTCCCGCGGCTCTTATTCTTTTCATGGCAAGGAGATGACGCGTATGCCTATGATTCAGGCGGAGGGCCTGGCCTTTTCCTATCCTGGCAGTCCGGACCCCGTGTTCCAAGACGCCGCTTTTCAAATCGACACCAGCTGGCGGCTGGGCCTCATCGGCCGGAACGGCCAGGGAAAAACCACCCTGCTGCGCCTTTTGACGGGGGAATACCCCCACGAGGGGGTCCTGTCCTCCCCGGGGCGCTTTGACTATTTCCCCCATCCCGTACCGGAGCCGGAGCGGCTGGCGGCGTTGCTCCTCCGGGAGGGGTTCTTTCCCCTTGTTGACGAGCCCACCAATCACTTGGACGCCCGGGGCGGGAAGCCGTCGCCGCCTACCTCCGGCGGCAGCGGGGCTTTATCCTGGTCTCCCACGACCGGCGGTTCCTGGACGGCTGCGTGGACCACATTCTAGCCCTGAACCGCGCGGATATCCAGGTTCAGGCGGGGACCTACAGCTCCCTGGAAGGAGAATTTCGACCGCCTCCAGCAGTTTGAGGAGGCGAAAAACGACCGCCTCCAAAAGGACGTCCGCCGCCTCCAGAAGGCGGCCCGACGGGCCTCCGTCTGGTCCGCCCGGGTGGAGGCTTCCAAGGTTGGAGCCGCCGACAAGGGCTTTGTGGGCCACAAGTCCGCCAAGATGATGAAGCGGGCCAAAGCCCTGGAGGCCCGGCAGGAAAAGGCCCTGGAGGAAAAGCAGGGGCTTCTCCAAAACCGGGAGGCGGCGGAAGCCCTGAAGCTCTCCCCCCTGGCCCACCACGCAAGGCGGCTGGTTTCCTGTTCGGATTTGACGCTTTGGTACGGGGAGCGGAAAATCTGCGGCCCTCTGCGCTTCACCCTGGAGCAGGGGGAGCGGGCGGCCCTGGACGGCCGGAACGGCAGCGGGAAAAGCAGCCTTTTAAAGCTCCTCATGGGGCGGGATATCCGGCATGAGGGGACCCTGGACCTGGCTCCGGGGCTGAACATCTCCTGGGTCCCCCAGGATACCTCCTTCCTCCGGGGCTCCCTGGAGGACTTCATCCGGCGGCGGGAAGTGGACGAGAGCCTGTTCAAGGCCGTCTTGCGGAAGCTGGGCTTTTCCCGGGAGCAGTTCGCCCGGAACCTGGAGGACTTCTCCGGAGGGCAGAAGAAAAAGGCCCTCATCGCCGCCAGCCTCTGCGAAAGAGCCCACCTGTATATCTGGGACGAGCCATTGAACTTCCTGGACATCGAATCCCGCCTCCAGATTGAGGAGCTGCTGCGCCAGTTTGCTCCCACGATGATTTTCGTGGAGCACGACCGGGCCTTTCAGGAGGCGGCGGCCACAAAGGTGATTCCGCTGGATGGCCCGCAGGGCTGAGAGAGCCTGTTTCCAGAGCCGACGGGCGGAAATACAAAACCCTGGAAGCCCTCCCGCCGGAGGCCCTTCCAGGGTTTCCTCTCAAATCAGCGCCACCGCCAGCCACAAAAGGCCGATGGCCGCCGCGCCCATGAGGGTGTACACCGCCGGGCTCAGGTCCCGCCAGGCCCGGCTGAACCGCCCGTGGTCTCCCCCGGCGTAGTTCCGGGCCACCCGGCGGGCCTCCTCCACCAGCTCCCGGGAGGTGACCCCCTCCCCGGCGGCGTCGTTCCGCACGATGAAAATCGCCTGCTCAAAAAACCGCTGGTCCGGGGAGTCCACCACGACCACCCGTCTGGAAATGCCTTTCACCATCGCTTGTGTATGCCTCCTGCAAATTGGTATAGTCAATAAACCTGAAAAGTATCAAAGATACTTTTCAACAGCGACTTTCGCCGTTGCCGCCTTCGGCGACCAGTTTATATGACTTCATAGTTCCGTTACTACGCGCTTTGCGCGCCAGCAGGCCTAGAGCCTGCTGCTTGAAAAATGGCATTGCCATTTTTCAAGTTAACGGACTATATCGTCGGTTCCCCTGAAAAACGGCAAGGCGCTTTTCAAAGAGGATTGACTCTGCTTCCAGTTTTCCAGCGGCAGGGGAAATTTATACCTGAAACGGAAAAATGCCAGGGACGGAAATCCCGCGAAGCCTCACTCCCGGCCGACTCCCATGTCCCAAAGCTCGTCCGCGTAGCCGTCCACCCACTTCACCCCGTGGGCGAACCACTCCTGCTTCTTATCCTCCGGGCCGGGCGGCAGGAGCACCAGTTTGGGCGGCGGCGCCGAATAGATGCCGCTCAGCAATGCCAGGTCCTCCGGATACCGGAACCAGAGGGACAGGTCCACCTGCGGGTGCTCCCGCCGCCACAGGGCGAATTCCGGCAGGAAATTCTGGTACTCCGGCATCTTGAGGCGCAAAAACGCCTCCTGGGGCAAAAGGAGCTGGGCCAGGCAGTACAGCCCGTGGGCCAGCGTGCAGAAGGGCCGTGTCCCCAGCACGTGTTTTTTGTCCTGGGGATAGCCCTTGCATACCGCCAGCAGGTCCCCTCCGCCCTTTTCCACGTCGCCCGCCGCCAGGTCCAGCAAAAAGGCGACGATTCCCTTTTCCAGCCGGGTGGACTTTTTTCTCTCCAGGAACCGCTCCCCGCCGGGGACGGCCCATTCCAGCACCGCCCCGTCTTTGTACCAAAGGCCAATCAGCAGGTGGGCGGCGGCGGGGAAAAAGGGGTCGCTGCAGTTTTGCACCTTCGCAAGCTCCGGGGGAAGAATCCGCTCCACCGCCCCGGTATTTCCGCAGGCCAGGCACTCCAGCGCGCAGTGGACGTTCCTCTCGTAGTTGTAGCCGCCGTAAATCACCGGCAGCATGGCGCTCTTGCCCCGCTGGCTGATCACCCGGCACAGCCCGGGCCAGTCCTTCTTTTGAATGCACTCCTCCGTCCAGGCGTTCCAGTCCCCCGGCGCCGGGGACAAAGAGGCGACGGAGGCCGTCTGATTGCGGAGCAGATACCGCAGCCGCTCCTTTCCCTCCGGCTCCCGGCCCTGAAAGGTGAATTTCGCCATGATTTTCCGGTACGTTTCCCCCATGGCCGCGAGATCGGTCTTCATCTCCATTTCGTTTCCCTCCCGGTATAGTCAGCGCCTTAGAGCCTATCCGCGAATAAGACGTGGGCAGATTGCGCCGTCAGATTTTTGCCCCAAGGGCATGTGACATCCCTAAGCGGCAAAGCCGCCAACGGCTGTCCGATCGCCAGACAAGGCGCTTTGACGCAGGCGGGCTGTCGCCCGGCAAGGAAAAGCAACGCAGAATGGCGGAAAATATGCAGGCAAGCTGTGTGCGGATTATTTGCGGATAGGCTCTTATTTCATCAGCTCGTACAGTACGGCCTTGATGGTGTGCATCCGGTTCTCCGCCTCGTCGAAGACGATGGACCGGGGGGATTCAAACACCTCGTCCGTCACCTCCATGGCCTCCCGGCCGAAGCGCTCGCCCATTTCCCGGCCCACCTTGGTCTTGTGGTCATGGTAGGCGGGGAGGCAGTGCATAAAGCGGCATTGGGGCCCCGCCGCGTCCATCAGGGCCTTCGTGACCTGATAGGGCCCCAGGGCGGCGATGCGCTCCGCCCAGGCCTCCGCCGGCTCACCCATGGAGACCCACACGTCGGTATAGAGCACATCCGCGCCCTTTACCGCCTCCATGGGGTCCGTGAGGAATTCCAGAACCGCCCCGGTCTCCCCGGCAATGGCCCGGCAGGCCTCTACCAGGGCCGGGTCCGGCATGTACGCTTCGGGGGCGCAGGCCGCAAAGTGCATCCCCATCTTGGCGCAGCCTGCCATCAGGGAGTTGCCCATGTTGAACCGGGCGTCCCCCAGGTACACCAGCTTCACGCCCTTCAGCCTCCCGAAATGCTCCCGGATGGTCAGAAAGTCCGCCAGAATCTGGGTGGGGTGGAACTCGTCGGTGAGGCCGTTGAAGACGGGAACCCCGGCGTTTTCCGCCAGCTCCTCCACAATCTCCTGCCCGAAGCCCCGGTACTCGATGCCGTCGTACATTCTCCCCAGTACCCGGGCGGTGTCGGCGATGGACTCCTTCACGCCGATCTGGGACCCGGTGGGACCCAGATAAGTAGTGCCCATCCCCAGGTCCCGGGCGGCCACCTCGAAGGCGCAGCGGGTCCGGGTGGAGGTCTTTTCAAAAATCAGCGCCACGTTCTTCCCCTCCAGATACCTGTGGGGAATCCCCGCCTTCTTCTTGGACTTCAGGTCCGCCGCCGTGTCCAGGAACTGCCCGATCTCCGCCGGGGTAAAGTCCAGCAGCTTTAAAAAGTGCTTTTGATTCATATGTATCATCCTTCCGTAACATCCGAAATGGGGCCCGGCGCACACCAGACCCCATTTTCATTATCGCATAATTTCCCGGTTATGCCAAGACCTTTTTCATGATGGCAAGGCCCCGGTCCATCTCCTCCTTCGTGATGACCAGAGGCGGCAGCAGCCGCATTCCCGGCCCGGCGGTGAGAACCAGCAGCCCGTTTTCAATGAGCTTTGCGGCAATCTCCTTGTTGGTCCAGCCCTCCCGGACCTCGATGCCGATCATCAGCCCCAGGCCCCGGGTCTTCCCGAAGCAGGGAAGGTTCAGCGCCTCAATGCCCCTGCGGAGGTATTCGCCCTTCTCCCGGACCTGGCGCAAAAACTCGTCGCTTAAAATCTCCTGGACCACCAGGCCCGCCGCGGCGCAGACGGGGTTGCCGCCAAAGGTTGTGGCATGCATCCCCGGGCCCAGCACGTCTTTGCATTTTTCGTTTGCCAGGATGCCGCTCATGGGCAGGCCCCCGGCGATGCCCTTGGCGAAGCTCACCGCGTCGGGGAGAATACCGTACTGCTGGAAGGCAAAGAGGGTCCCCGTCCGGCCCACGCCGGTCTGGACCTCGTCCACCAAAAGCAGCCAGTCCTTCCCGGCGCAAAGGGCCTCCAGGGCCTTGACGTACGCCTTGTCCAGGGGCAGCACGCCCCCCTCCCCCTGGACCAGCTCCACCATCACGGCGCACACGTCTCCCTGGTCCTGGTCCTTAAGGGCCTCCAGGTCGTTGGCCGGGGCGTACCGAAACCCCTCGGTAAAGGGGAAGAAGTAGTTGTGGAACACGTCCTGGCCCGTGGCCTTCAAGGTGGTGATGGTCCGGCCGTGGAAGGAATTTTCCAGCGTGACGATGGTGCTTCTCCCCTGGCCGTACTTGTCGAAGCTGTACTTTCTCGCCAGCTTAATCATGCCCTCGTTGGCCTCGCCGCCGCCGTTGGCGAAGAAGACGGCGCTCTCCCCGGTGCGCTTGCAGAGAAGCTCCGCCAGCCGGGCGGGGGGCTCGGTGTAAAAGAGGTTGGATACGTGCCCCAGCTTTCCCGCCTGGTCCGCCACGGCCTCCGCCCAAAGGCGGTTTCCATAGCCCAGGGCGGTTACGCCGATGCCGCTGGTAAAGTCGATGTACGCCCGGCCCTCCGGGTCGTAGAGGGTGGCGCCCTCCCCGTGGTCCAGCGCCACGGGGAAGCGGCCGTAGGTATTCATGACATACTGCCGGGTCAAAGCCTTGACGGCCTCGGAAGTCATAGGGTTTCCTCCTTTTTCATCATGGTGCCGATGCCCTCGTCGGAGAGCAGCTCAATGAGGATGGAATGGGGAATGCGGCCGTCCAGAATGTGGACCCGCTCCACGCCGCCGTGGATGGCGTCCACGCAGCATTGCATCTTGGGAATCATGCCGCCGGAGATGATCCCCGCCTCCACCAGGGCCGGAACCTCCCGGGTTCGGACCACGTGGATGAGGGTGGACTCGTCCTTGGGGTCCCGGAGAAGGCCCCGCACGTCGGTGAGCAGAATCAGCTTCTCCGCCCCCAGGGCCTCCGCCAGCTTGGCGGCGGCGGTGTCGGCGTTGATGTTGTAGGCGGTGTCCTGGTCCACCCCCTGGGCCACGGTGGAGACGATGGGGATATAGCCGTTTTCCAGGGCGCTTTTCACCGGCTCGGGGTTCACCCCGGTAATCCGGCCCACCAGGCCGTATTTCTCGTCCAGCTGCTCCGCCTGGAACAGCTGCCCGTCCATGCCGCAAAGGCCCACGGCCCGGCCCCCCAGGCGGTTGAGCTGGGACACCAGGTCCTTGTTCACCTTGCCGCAGAGGACGGCCTGGACGATGTCCATGGTGGTCACGTCGGTATAGCGCAGGCCGTCCACAAATTTGGACTCGTGGCCGATCATTTTCAGCATGGCGGAAATCTCCGGCCCGCCGCCGTGGACCGCCACCACCCGGATGCCCACCAGGTTCAAAAGGATCACGTCGCTCATGACGGCCCGGCGCAGCTCGTCGGAGATCATGGCGTTGCCGCCGTACTTCACCACGACGGTTTTCCCCGTAAACTTCTGAATATACGGCAGGGCCTCAATCAGCGTTTGGGCCTGCTGTTCATGGGAGGACATATGGCTCCCTCCTTTCGTCCAAAGAGGGGACTTCCTCCCCTCTTTTATCAGGTTCTGTAGTCTCCGTTGATTTTGATATAGTCGTAGGTGATGTCGCAGCCCCAGCAGGCGCAGGAGGCCTCTCCCTCTCCCATGGAGATGTTGATTTCCACGTCGTGCTCGGTGAGAATCTTTTTGGCAAGCGCCTCGTCAAAATCCAGCCCCCGGCCGTTGGCGCAGACCTGGACCTCCCCGGCGGCGCTGGCGAAATGGACGGACACCCGCTCCGGGTCGAATTCCTCCCCTGAGTAGCCCATGGCGCAGAGGACCCGCCCCCAGTTGGCGTCCGCGCCGAAGACGGCCGCCTTGGTCAGCGTGGAGGACACCACGGACTTGGCGATGGTCTCGGCGCTTTTCTCGGACTTTGCTCCGGCCACATGGCAGGTAATCAGGTGCCGGGCCCCCTCCCCGTCGGAGGCCATCATTTTGGCAAGCTCCACGCAAAGGGCCTTCAGCGCCGCCAGGAAGGCGTCGTAGTCCTCCCCCCTGGCGGTGATGGGGGCGTTGCCCGCCAGGCCGTTGGCAAGGACCAGGCAGGTGTCGTTGGTGGAGGTGTCCCCGTCCACGCTGATGCGGTTGAAGCTCACCGCCGCCGCCTCCAGCAAAGCCGCCTTAATCATCTCCGGGGAGACGGCGCAGTCGGTGGTGAGGAAGCAGAGCATGGTGCCCATATTGGGGTGAATCATGCCGCTTCCCTTGGCCACGCCGCCAAGGCGCACGGTCTTTCCCCCCACCACGGTCTCCACCGCCGCCTCTTTTTTTACGGTGTCGGTGGTCATGATGGCGTGGCCCGCCGCGTCGCTGGCCTCCGCCGACCGCTCCAGGGCGGCGCACAGGGCCGGGACAGCGGCCTCGATGGCCTCCACGTTGATCCGCTGGCCGATGACCCCGGTGGAGGCCGCCAGCACGTCCTCCGCCCGGCAGCCGAGGGCCCTGGCGGCGGCGGCGCACATGCGCTCCGCGTTTTCCTCCCCCTGGGGGGCGCAGGCGTTGGCGTTTCCGCTGTTGGCGATGACGGCCCGGGCCCTTCCGTCCGAAAGGTGCTTGAGGTCCACGTGGATGGGGGCGGCCTTGACAACGTTTTTCGTAAACACCGCCGCCGCCGCGCAGTCCGCGTCGGAGACGATGAGCGCCACATCCTTCTTCCATTCCGCGTGGGTCTTGACCCCCGCGTGGACTCCCGCCGCCCGGAAGCCCTGGGCGGCGCAGACGCCGCCGCCGATAAAGTTCAGCATATCCGTTCCTCGTACTTTCTCAAAGGGCCAGGCCCTTGGTCTCGTCAAAGCCCAGCATCAGGTTCATGTTCTGCACCGCCGCGCCGGAGGCTCCCTTGCCCAGGTTGTCAAAGAGGGCGGTGACGGTAGAGCGCTCGCGGTTTCCCTGAACGAACAGATACAGCCCGTCGCAGCCCGCCATGGTATTGGCCGCCAGCATAGGGCCCTCCCATGCGGCGCGGACGCGGACCATACGGGAGTTCCCGCTGCCCTGGTAGTATTTTGTCAGGGCCGCAAGCAGGGCCTCCCGGTCCAGGAACAGGGGAACCGTCGTCGCCATGCCCTTGTAGTAATCCGCCACAACGGGAGAGAATACCGGCGGAACCGTCAGGCCGCATACCTTCTGCATTTCCGGCAGGTGCTTATGCTCCTGGCTCAATCCATAAATCCGGGGACTGTCCAGCTCCGGGCTCCTCTCCCCCTCGTACTGGGCGATCATCTTCTTGCCGCCGCCGGAGTAGCCGGTGAGGGAAAAGCAGCTCAGGGCCGCGTCCCGGGGCAAAAGCCCCATGCGCACCAGGGGATAGACGATGGAGATGAAGCCCGTGGCGTGGCAGCCGGGGTTGGCCACCCGTTTGGCGGTGCGGATCGCCTCCCGGCGCTCCGCCGACAGCTCCGCAAAGCCGTATGCCCACCCCTCCGCCGTCCGGTGGGCGGTGGAGCAGTCAATCACTCTCGTATGATCGTTTTCGATAAGGCTCACCGCCTCCCTGGCGGCGGCGTCAGGGAGGCAGAGGAACGCCAGGTCCGCGGCGTTGAGGAGCTTTTTCCGCTCCGCCGGGTCCTTGCGCTTTGCCTCGCCGATGAGGAGGAGCTCGATGTCCTCCCTTCCCGCCAGGCGGTCGTAAATCTGGAGGCCGGTGGTGCCCTCCCTGCCGTCGATAAATACCTTTGGTTTCATGGCCCGCCTCCCTCTCAGCTTCTCCGCGCCTGGATAAACGCCTCAATCTCCTGAATCTGCCTGGCGGTCTCCGCCTCTGCCGGGCCGCCGAAGCTCGCCCGCAGGGCCATGCAGTTTTCCAGCTTCAAGGCCTCGTACACGTCCTCCCCGAACAGGGGGGAGACGGCCCGCAGCTCCTCCAGCGTCAGCTCCTCCAGGGTCTTTCCCCGGGCGGCGCAGTCCGCCACCAGGCGGCCCGTAACGGTGTACGCGTCCCGGAAGGGCATGCCCTTTTTCGTCAGGTAGTCGGCGCAGTCCGTGGCGTTGATAAAGCCCCGGCCCGCCGCCGCCCGCATATTCTCCGGCAGGACGCGCATGGTGTCAATCATCCCCGTGAAGACCGGGAGGCACAGCTCCACCGTGTCCAGTGCGTCGAAGACGGGCTCCTTGTCCTCCTGCATATCCTTGTTATAGGCCAGGGGCAGGCCCTTCATCACCGTGAGAAGGCCCATCAAATCGCCGTAGACCCGCCCCGTCTTTCCCCGGATCAGCTCCGCCATGTCCGGGTTCTTCTTCTGGGGCATGATGCTGGACCCGGTGGAGTACGCCTCGTCCAGCTCCACGAACTTGAACTCCCAGCTGCACCAGAGAATGATCTCCTCGGCGAAGCGGCTCAGGTGCATCATCAAAATGGACAGGGCGCTCAAAAGCTCCAGGGCGTAGTCCCGGTCGCTGACGCCGTCCATGGAGTTGCCGCAGGGCCGGTCAAAGCCCAGGGCCTGCGCCGTGCGGAAGCGGTCGATGGGATAGGTGGTCCCCGCCAGGGCCCCGGAGCCCAAGGGGCACTCGTTCAGCCGCGCCCGGCAGTCCTCCAGCCGCGTCACGTCCCGGCGGAACATGGCCCCGTAGGCCAGCAGGTGCTGGGCGAAGGACACGGGCTGGGCCCGCTGCAAATGAGTGTAGCCCGGCATCACGGTCCCCTGGTGCTCCTTCGCCCGGCGGCAGAGGACGGCCTCCAGGTCCAGGAGCCGCCCAATCACGGTTCCGGCCTCCTCCCGCACGTGCATGCGGAAGTCCAGGGCCACCTGGTCGTTCCGGGAGCGGGCGGTGTGGAGGCGCTTTCCCGCCTCGCCGGTCCGCGCCGTCAGCAGGGCCTCCACGTTCATGTGGATGTCCTCGTTGTCCGGGGAGAACTCCACCTTCCCTGCCTCGATATCCGAAAGAATGCCCTCCAGGCCCTTTTGAATCGCGTCCCTGTCTCCCTGGGAGATGACCCCCCGGGCCGCCAGCATCTCCGCATGGGCCATGCTGCCCCGGATATCCTCCCGGTAAAGCCGCTGGTCAAAGGAAATGGAGGACTGGAAGTCGTTGGCCAGGGAATCCGTCTCCTTGCTGAACCGTCCGCCCCAAAGTTTCATGAATCTTGTTCTCCTTTTCAACGGGGTCCAGGGGCCGCAGCCCCTGGTTTCTCCGCCCTGCGGAGAAAGAAATTTGAATCCATTTTTGCCGCGGCATGCGCGTGGCAAAAATACCCCGGCCCGTGCGCCATTGGGCGCACACATCAGTCCGCAGACTGGTGAGGGGGAATCTAAAGGGGGGACGAAGTCCCCTCTTTAAGCTCCTCAGAGCTTCCCCTGCTCCCGCAGGGCCAGAACCGTGTCGGGCAGGCCCCAGAGGTTGATGAAGCCCGTGGCGTTGGTCTGGTCGTAGGCGCTCTCGTTGAAGGTCACCAGCTCCTCGGAGTACAGGCTCTCGGGAGAGGTGATGGAGGCCGTGATGATATTGCCCTTGTAGAGCTTGAGCTTCACGGAGCCCGTCACGTGCTCCTGGGTCTTGTCGGCGAAGGCGCTGAGGGCCTCCCGCAGGGGGGTGAACCACTTTCCGTTGTACACCAGGTCCGCGAAGTCCACCGCCAGCTTGCTCTTCATGTGGGCGGTGTCCTTGTCCACCGTAATCATTTCCAGGCACTCATGGGCCTTATACAAAATCGTGCCGCCGGGGGTCTCGTAAACGCCCCGGTCCTTCATGCCCACCAGCCGGTTTTCCACAATGTCCAGAAGGCCGATGCCGTTCTCCCCGCCCAGCTTGTTGAGCTTACGGATGATGTCGCTGGCCTTCATCTTCTCGCCGTCCACCGCCACGGGCACGCCCTTTTCGAAGTCAATCGTCACATAGGTGGGCGCGTCCGGCGCGGCGATGGGGCTCACGCCCATTTCCAAGAAGCCCTCCTTCTCGTACTGGGGCTCGTTGGCGGGGTCCTCCAGGTCCAGTCCCTCGTGGCTCAGGTGCCAGAGGTTCTTGTCCTTGGAGTAGTTGGTCTCCCGGCTGATTTTCAGGGGGACGTTGTGGGCCTCGGCGTAGTCGATCTCCTCGTCCCGGCCCTTGATGTCCCACTCCCGCCAGGGGGCGATGATGGTCATCTCCGGCGCGAAGCGCTTGATGGCCAGCTCGAAACGCACCTGGTCGTTGCCCTTGCCGGTGCAGCCGTGGGCGATGGCGTCCGCCCCCTCGGCCTTGGCGATTTCCACCAGCTTCCGGGCGATGATGGGCCGGGCGAAGGCCGTGCCCAGCAGGTACTGCTCATAGCTGGCCCCCATTTTCAGGGAGGGGATAATCACCTCGTCCACCATCTCGTCGGTGAGGTCCGCGACGTACAGCTTGCTGGCCCCGGTCTTGAGGGCCTTTTCCTCCAATCCCTCCAGTTCCTGGTCCTGGCCCACGTCCCCGGCCACGGCGATGATCTCCACGCCGCCGTAGTTCTCCTTCAGCCAGGGGATGATGATGGATGTATCCAGCCCGCCGGAATAGGCGAGGACGACTTTCTTGATGTTCTTTTTCATAACAGCGCCTCCATCGGTTTTAATGATGTACGAATTATACAACTAATATGAATATTTATTCAATTGGCGGATTGCACAAGAATGCCCCCGGCGGGGCGGGAAATTTTGCCGGGGCCCCGCCCCGCCCGGGCGGATGGAAAATTTACGGCTTTCCCCTTGACATTCCCCCTGGTGGAAGGTGTATCCTGAGAGCATCCCACAAAAGCGTCCCGGCAAGCGGCCGGGACGGGAAAGGAACGCGAACATGAAAACGAGAATGCAGTCCCTTGCCGCTTTGCTGCTGGCCCTGGCGCTGAGCCTGAGCCTGGCCCTTCCCGCCTCGGCGGCGGAAACGGCCTCCCCCGCAGCGGAAGCGGCCTCCTCCGTGGCCGAGGCGGGAAAAGCCGCCGCAGCCGCCGCCATGACTTACGGCCAGGCCGTCCAGCTCTCCTGGGCCGTTTGGCAGGACGGGGAGATCATCGCCCGCGGCCAGGCCGGAGGCCCCCGGGAAAATCCCGGCAGCCCCGCCGCTGCTCCCGGCGACCTCTACGGCGTGGGCTCCGTCAGCAAAATCTACACCACCGCCGCCGTCATGCAGCTGGCGGAAGCCGGGAAGCTGGATTTGGACCAGCCGGTGGTGAAGTACCTGCCGGAGTTCAAGATGGCGGACGGGCGGTACAAGGACATCACCGTGCGGATGCTGCTGAACCACTCCTCGGGCCTGATGGGCTCCTCCTTCGGCAGCGGCATCTTGTTCGAGGACTCCAGCACCGCCGCCGCAGACCAGCTTTTGGAGCGCCTTTCCACCCAGCGCCTCAAGGCGGACCCCGGGGCGTACAGTGTCTACTGCAACGACGGCTTCACCCTGGCCCAGCTGGTGGTGGAGCGGACGGCGGACATGAATTTCCAGGACTACCTCCGCGCTAACATCCTGGACCCCGCCGGGCTGGAGGAAACCTATTTCCCCGGCGAGCTTGTAAGCGGGCCCCAGCGCAGCCGCGCCGCCGCCGCCTATCAGGGCGAGGATACCCGCCCTCTGCCCCTGGACTGCCTGGGCGTGGTGGGTACTGGGGGAATCTACGCCACGGCGGAGGACCTGGCGGCCTTCGGCGGGGCCCTCACCGGCGAGACCCTTTTGAAAAAAGCCTCCCTGGAGGCCATGGCCGCCCCGGAGTACGCCAGGGGCCTCTGGCCGGAGGAGGGGCCCGGCTCCCTGTCCTACGGCCTGGGCTGGGACAGCGTGGAATGGTATCCCTTCTCCCAAAGCGGCGTCACCGCCCTGGTGAAGGGCGGCGACACCCAGCACTACCACGCCGGGCTTGTGATCCTGCCGGAATACAAGCTGGCGGCGGCGGTGCTCAGCTCCGGCGGCGTGTCCACCTATAACGAGCTGGCTGCCTCCCAGATGCTCGCCGCCGCCCTGAGGGCGCGGGGCGTAACGGTGGACGAAACGCCCCTTGCGCTGCCGGAGGCCCAACGGGCCCCCATGCCTAAGGAGCTGCTGGACTGCGCGGGCTGGTACGGCTCCCTGACCATTTATGAGGTCTCTTTGTCGGAAAACGGGGAGCTGACCATGCGCTGTCCCGCCCTGCCCCAGGTCCCGGCCCAGACCTTCTATTACTACAGCGACGGAACCTTCCGGGACAAGGACGGCGCTTCCGCCCTGCGCCTGGTGCGGGAGGAAAACGGCCAGACCTATCTCTACCAGCGGGCCTTTTCCGCTCTCCCCGGCCTGGGGGGCCTGCCCGCCTCCGACTACGCCGCCATGAAGCTGCCGGAAAACCCGGTGGACCCCGCCCTCCAGAAAGCGTGGGACTCCCTTATGGGCGGCGCGGTCCTGCCCATGAACGAGCGGTACAGCTCCCAGGTGTACGCCTCCATGGGGGCCCTGCTTCAGGCGGAGTCCGGGGCCGTCGAAAGCGCCCCCGGCTATGTGGGCGCACTGCGGATTGAGGACGGAACCCACCTGCGCTATGTGGTCCAGGTCCCCGGCAGCGCCGGGCGGGACGGCAGCGACCTGGAAATCCGCCGGGACGAAGATGGGACCCTCTGGTTCTACCAGTCCGGCGGCGGCGTGTACATGGACTTAAACGCCGCTCCCCTCCTCCCCGCCGGAAAGGGCGGCAAGCTTTCCTGCTCCGTGGGGCCCCAGGGCTACGCCCTCTGGTATAAGGTGGGCTCCGATGCCGCCGGAAAGACCCTGGAGGTCCAGCTGCCGGAGAACGCGGGCTTCTGGGCCTACAACCCCGACGGCAGCCTGGCCGCCTCCTCCGTCTTGTGGGGCAACGAGTCCGTCAAGCTGGCCCAGGGCGGGCTGATTGCCCTTGCCGGGGACCCCGGCGCGGCGTTCCGCTTGACGTTCCGGTAAACCCGTCTTTCCCCGGTCTGTCCTGAGCCCTTTCCCGGTTCTCCCCATGAAAAAACGCCCTCCGCCGCGAGCTTTCGCGGCGGAGGGCGTTTCCGCCTGTCCGCATATGCCGGTTATTCCCGGACCAGGTACAAATTCAGCCAGTAGCACAGGTCCTCCAGGGGGAGATAGGTTGTGCCGTCCTGCTTGAGGCAGGGGGCGGAGACCGTCGTCTCCCCTTTGGGAGTCTGGAGCGCGGCATCCCCGGGCCGGGCGGAGAGCACCGGGTTCTCCTCCCCGTCATACACCACCGCGCCCCGGTTCCTGTCCCAGACGACGCTGTATCCGGCGGCCTCGGCAAGGGCCCGGATGGGAGCCATTACGCCCGCCTCCGTCTGTAAGCAGGAAATCCTCGGAACGTCCTTGTCCAGCTCCGGGTCAAAGCCGCCGTTGACCATGGCCTCCACGCCGCCCTTACCGGCAAGGGCGGTCACATAGCCCCGGTAGCCATAGGGAAACACCAAAACCTTCTCCGCCCCGCCGGCGGCGCTCTTCCACACCAGCGCCCGGGTTCCGGGGGTCAGGTCCTCCATCCGCACAATCTGGCGGGTCAGCCAGGGGCTGTAGGCGGTCTTGTCCGTAACCTCCAAAGTTCCGCCTCCGGCCAGGGGAAAGACGGTTCCTCCTGCGGCGGAGGCCCTGCCCCGCCCGACAATCTCGCAGTACTCCGGCGCGGCTCCTCCGGCGGGGACGTTCCCCACCACAACCTCCGCGAACAGCTGGGGCGGCAGGCTCAGGGCCATGGCGGGGCCCGCCCAGGCGTAGAGGACGTCCCCCTCCCTGACGGCTTCCAGGTCCAGCGGCAGTCCCGTGGCCGCGTCCACCGCCGGGGCCTCTCCCGTATGGATGACCACCTCGTTCAAGGGGTCGTCCCTGTCGCCGTTTTTCAGCAGAATTCCCAGCCCGTCCCAGGGGGAAACCCGGCCCCACACCCGGACGAAGGCGGGAGCCGTTTCCGCTGCGGCAGAGGCGGCTTCCTCCGCCGCAGCGGGGACGCACAGGGCGGCGGACAGGGCCGCCAGGGCCGTTAGTATGGAAAGCAGTTTTTTCATAAAAGACTCCTCCTGTTCCTGCGGCTTGTGACATCTGCAATATACCACAGTTTCCCGGAGCTGGCAAGCCCCTTTATCCCAGGGGCTCGGGATGGGCCGCCTCCGGCTTGGGCGCGCCCAGGGCGGCGATGTTCTCCTCCGTCAGCTTCTGCCAGGGGAGATCGACGATCTCCGAACCATTGAGATACTGCTGCTGCCAAGCCTCATGGTCCGCCCCGTCCACCGGGTCCGTCCCCCAGAGGCTTCCGTCCATCGTCCCGCCGGAAGGCGTCCGGTCGTTGTGATACCACTCCCCGGTGAGGATGTAATAGACCAGCCCGTCCCCGTCCTTGTCCACATCGGCGGGGAAGGCGTTCCGCAGGGTTTCGTCGTCCTCGAAAAGGGCCCGGTCCCAGGCGTCCACCGCGCCCATCAGCTCATAGGCCCCGGTCCCGCCGTCATAGCGGTAGAGATTGTAGGGCCAGAACCGCCCGGCCCAGCCCTGGTTGTGGGACCAGCCCGCCGTGACGGCCCCGTTTTCATAGAAGGTCAGGTCCGGGAACTCGG
>CAJUBX010000044.1 GCA_910585165.1 uncultured Oscillibacter sp.
AATTTTTCCCTTCCACTCCCCATGGAGCCGGAGAGATTCCTTCGCGTAATCCATATCCGTCGCACTCCTTTTCACTTTATTCAAACCATCTGTTCGGGATGGAATACCTGGTCAAAGCGCTCGGCGCTGAGAAAGCCCAGGGCAATGCACGCCTCCCGCAGGGAGATATTTTCCTGATGCGCCTTTTTCGCAACCTTGGCGGCATTTTCATACCCGATGTAGGGATTCAGCGCCGTGACCAGCATCAGGGAATTCATCAGATTATGCCGCATTTTCTCCCGGTTGGCCCGGATTCCCCGGGCGCAGTTTTTGTCGAACGACTCGATGCCGTCCGCCAGCAGGCGTACCGACTGCAAAAAATTGTAGGCGCAGACCGGCATAAATACGTTCAGCTCGAAGTTGCCCTGAGAGGCGGCGATTCCGATGGCCGCGTCGTTTCCCATAACCTGCACGGCAATCATGGTCAGCGCCTCGCATTGGGTGGGATTGACCTTTCCGGGCATAATGGAGCTGCCAGGTTCGTTTTCCGGGATAAAGATTTCCCCCAGGCCGTCCCGGGGCCCGCTGGCCAGCCAGCGCACATCGTTGGCGATTTTCATGAGGTTCGCCGCCAGCGCTTTCAGCGCCCCGTGGGCGAACACCATGGCGTCTTTGGAAGTCAGCGCGTGAAACTTGTTTTCCTCCGTTACAAAGGGTTTCCCGGTCAGACGGCTGACCTCCTCCGCCACGGCGGCATCAAATCCGGCGGGAGCATTCAGTCCCGTTCCCACTGCGGTGCCGCCCAGCGCCAGCTCATAAAGTCCCGGCAGGGCGAGAGCCAGCTGCCCCTTGGTCTTTTCCAGCATGGCCCGCCAGCCGCTGATCTCCTGGGAGAACTTAATCGGCACGGCGTCCTGGAGATGGGTCCGCCCGCACTTCACGGCGTCGCCGTTCTCCCGTTCCAAACGCTCCATTGTGGAAATCAGCGTGTCCAAGGCGGGAAAAAGGCGATCCTCGATAGCGGAGGCGGCGGCAATGTGCATCGCCGCCGGGAAGGTATCGTTGCTGCTTTGAGACATGTTTACGTCGTCGTTTGGATGAAGCAGCTTTTTCCCCGCTATGGTATTTCCCCGGTTGGCGATGACCTCATTCGCGTTCATATTGGATTGGGTGCCGGAACCCGTCTGCCAAACCACCAGGGGAAATTCTTCGTCCAGCAGACCGGCGATCACCTCGCCGCAGGCTTTGCCGATTGCCTCCAGTTTTTCCGCCGTCATGCGCTCGGGTCTCAAACGGTGATTGGCAGCGGCGGCGGCCTTTTTCATAATGCCGAAGGCGCGCGTAATTTCCCGGGGCATCCGCTCCACGCCGATTTGAAAATTTTGACGGCTTCTCTCCGTCTGGGCGGCCCAATAGCAGTCCGCAGGAACGCGGACCTCTCCCATAGAGTCATGTTCGATACGATATTCCATAAGAATCTCCATTCCGCCGGGGCGGATTCACCCCGCCGTGTATTTACTGCATGGGATAGTCCCGCTCCAGCCTTTCCAGGGCCTTTTCCCGCAGGTCCCGGTAAATGCTGACTCCATGGGTGTCAATGCCGACAACCAGAGGGCCGAACTCCTTGGTCTTCAGGTCCCACAGGGCTTCCGGTATTCCCATTTCCATATAGTGAACGTCCACCACGCTCTCCACCGTCTGGCTGCCTTTCGCGGCGCCGCCGGGAATGGCCTGGAGGTAAACATACCCATATTCCCGGCAGGCCCGGATGGTGTCCTCGCCCATGCCGCCTTTGCCTATGACCGCTTTCACGCCCATTTCCCCCACCATTTTGGCGTAGGGCTCCATGCGGATGGAGGTAGTGGGACCGATGAGGAGCAAATCCCATCCGCCGTCTTCCCGTTTCAGGCACACCGGGCCAGCATGAAACACGGCGGAGCCTTTAAAATCCTTCGGCAGAGGCTGGGAAGCGGCGAGCAGGGCTTTGTATTTCAGATGCGCCATATCGCGGGATGTGAAGATATGCCCGCTGATGTATACCACGTCTCCGGCCCGCAGCCTGCGCATGTCCTCCTCTTTTAAAGGAGTCGACAGCTTGTAAGTATTCATTCCCTCTCCTCCTTCACAGCAACTTTTCCACCGTGCCGTCGCGGTGTATCCGGATTCCCGCGCGCCTTGCGACCCAGCAGTGGAAATTGACGGCCACCGGCGCGATAGCCGTATGGGTATGGCAGCGGGCAATTTTCACCGCCAGGCAGACCGTATCGCCGCCGGTGCCGGCCGCGCCAAACCCCATGGCGTTGATTTCGTCTTTGAGCTCCTTTTCCAGCGCCGCCAGCTCCGGGTCCGGGTTCACGTCATCCCAGCGCCGGGTGCTGATCTGTTTCCGGCTCATTTTCGCCGCAATGTCCATCTGTCCGCCGATGCCCACGCCGATGCCGAAGGGCGGACAGGGCTTTCCTCCGGCGTTGATCGCCGTTTCCAGGATAAACCGCTTCAGCCCTACCAAATTCCGGCCGAGCTTTGCCGGGGTGAGAATCTGCATGGCGTTGCCCAGCTCGGCGCCGCAGCCTTTGAAGCTGATGAAATAGTCCAGGTACTCCTGTCCGGCGTGGTATTCATATTCAATGTTCGGAATTCCGCCGCCGGTATTGTCCCCGGAATTTATGCGGGTAAGCGGGTCCACCATGCTGGGGCGGAGATAGCCCCTCCGGGTGGCTTCCCCTAAAGCGGATAGGACGGCGTCCTCCATCCGGGGCGGCAGATTGCCGTCGCCAAAACTGATCCAGGAGGTGGGATAGCCCGGAGATTGGCATACGCCCTTGTCGGCGGCCTTTGCAATATCCAGGTTTTCCAGCATAGAGGACAGCATCCTCTGTGCCGTGGCGTTGGTCTCACGCTCCAGCGCCTCCTGCATCAATGTGCGCACATCCTCGGAAATCTCCGTCACAGCCCGCAAGACTGCGGCCTGTACGGCGTCTTTGACCAATTGTTCGTTCATCACGCGCTCCTTTCCGTTATCCCGGGGGGTCAAAACTGAAACAGAAGATTGACGTCTTCCAGGCAGTCCAGCCGCCGGATATTCTCCATAAGCCGTCCGGCTTGTTCTTTGGGAAGTTTCCCTGCCGTGATATTCAGGAATTTTTGATTGGCCGCCTCCCAGGTGAACGGATTTTGAAAATCCCCGGGAGGATACGCCACGGATTTGCGCAGGGCCCTGCCGTCGTCCATCCGGACTTCCAGCGTGTGAGCCCAGCGGGTAGGATTCTTCTCATAGGCCCTTTGCAGCTCCGGGTCGACAACCACCTCCACCTTCTTCATCAGCCTTTGGGCCGCAGGGTTTTGCGTCTTCTCCCTGCTGAAGGCATCCTCCAGCAGTTCCCCGTATAAAAGGGCGGCGGCAAGGCAGTACTGGATGCTGAATTTATAAGCGTAGTCTGTGGGAGGAGCCGGATTTCCGGCGGTGTCCTTCGCCACTTGATAGGTGTAATCGGTGATTTTCACAATCCGTTCCGGGTCAATGGGTTCTTCCTCCGCCAGCAGCCGGATTCCGTGAATTGCGGAGTGAATATGGCGGCAGCAGGCATAGGGCTTGAGGGAATTCGACATGATCTGATAGCGTCCCGGAACCAGGCCGTCCGTCAGAGCGCCGATATCCGCCTGGGGATTCAGCGCGCCTAAAAATCCCTTCCGCCCTTCCAAAATACGGCTGGCTCCCGTAAAGCCCAGCGAGGCCAGCTCCGCCGCGCGGATGCCGCACAGCGCCGCATTGGCGGTGTGCAGGGATTTGCTCATGCTGCCATCCTCCAAAAATTCCCAGAGTCCGGCCGCCTGGGTTCCCGCCGAACCAAAGGCGTGCAGCATCTGTCCGCCGTCCAGGCCCAGCAGCTTTCCCGCCGCCGCAGCGGAGGAGAACGCGCCGACTACGCCGGTGGTATGCCAATACCAGTAAGCGCCGGGATTGATGGCCGCGCCGATCCGGGCGGCGGCCTCATAGCCGCCGACAATCGCGCTAATCAGTTCCGGGCCGCTGCTTCCGCGGCGCTGGGCAACCGCCATGGCGGCGGGAATTGTGATGGTTCCGGGATGTGTGATGGAGGCGTTGTGCACGTCGTCCAGGTCCAGCAGATGGCTGCACGCGGCGTTATAGGCCGCCGCCTTGTGATACTCAGCCCTCTGGAACCCGGGGGTCCAGAGGGAGGCCTCCGCCGGCTGGGGACCGCCGCTTAAATAGTATGCCGCCCAGATTTTTTCAGCCGGTGCACCCTGCCCGGCGATGGATACGCCCAGCAGGTCCTGTACGCACATTTTGGTATAGTCTACGGTTTCCCTGCTCAAGTCCTCAAAACGGATATCCGTAATAAAGCCGGCCAGAGCCTGGGTAACTTGCAGCTCCATGATTGTCCTCCCATCAGCGGGCGGCCATGGCCGCCATCAAACCGGGAACGGCGTTCGGACCGCCGAAATTTAAAACCGCATCCAGCACCGCCCGCTCCGCCGCCTCCGGCAAAATGCCGGAAACACAGCCGTGGTATTTGCGTATGACGTCCTCAAGTGTGATGGGGTTCTCCCTGGCGCTCTTTTCATACTTCTGCAATTCCGAAACGGTCCGTCCATCCTTCAGCGTCACTTCCAGCTTCGCGGGCATATGCCCGCGAACGGCTATGGAGGGATCTTCGATAAATTCAATCCGATCCATCATTTCCAGGACCAACGGGTCCTTCATGTATTTAAGGTCGATTTCCTCAGTGGTGACGCCGCCGTGCAGGGCGGTCATCGCAATAATATAGTAAAGGCTGAATTTCATCATATACTCGGTTTCCGGACGGACCTTGGCCTCCTTGGGATAGCAGACCTGGGACGCGCACATGGGAGTTCCGTACGCCCGAATCGACCGGATATCGGCGGCGGAAAAGCGATGCTTTTCCATCAGCGATGCCATAACGTTAATAAACGAGTGGGTATGATGGCACGCCGGGTAAAGCTTAAACGCGATCTCCGGCGTGAGCCAGGCATCTCCAAGAGTGTCAATCTCCTCCGCCAGGCGGCCCAGGCCGCCGATATGAACCGGAAAGACTCCGTACTGCCCCTCGAAAACGGTCCGAGGTCCCGTAAACCCAACCTGCGCGCAGTCCACCGCGTACATGGCGCTGAAAGCGCCCCAGCCCGGGTGAAGCATTTTTACCCAGGAGCCGTCGTGAAGGAATTCCATAATCGTGCCCGCCTGGCTCCCGGCAATGCCGCAGGCGTTGACAATCACGTCTTCCCCCAAGTCCATCAGCTTTGCCGCCACGCAGATGCCGGCAAAGGGGGCGAGAATGCCGGAGGGGTGAAAACCATGGTTGTGAAATTGTCCATCCGCCGCCAGGCCCAGCCGGACGGCCACCTCGTAGCCGGCAACCGCTGCCAGCAAAACCTCCTCTCCGGTTTTGTGCAGCTTTTCGCCAAGGGCAAGGGCAACCGCCAGCACGGAGGCGCTGGGATGCACAATCGCTCCTGTGTGGGTGTCGTCGAAATCCAGCCCGTGAATAACCGTGGCGTTGCAGAGGACGGCGCTGGCCGCCGAAGTCTTTTCCCGGGTCCCCCACAAGGTGCATTCCGGCCGTTCTTCTTTCTCCCGCACCAGTTTTCGAATCATGGCGGAAGTCGGAGCGGTTTTGCCAGACAGCAGCGCCACGCCGACGGTATCCACCATGTGCGCCTTTGCCGCATCAAATACTTCTGCGGGAACGTCTTCAAATTGGAGCTCTCTTACAAATCTTGCAATTTTTTCCGAAATCGTCATGCTGTCCTCACCTCTTATTCGTCGTTAAAACCTGTCCGGTTTCAGGAAAACTCATCCAGAACCTCCCCGGTATGCGCCCCCCTTGCGTATGCCGCGCCGTTCACCTCCACCGGCGTCAGCGTGAATTTGAAGGGACTGTTGGGCATGGTATATGTACCGACGCCAGGGAAGAACCCTTGAATCAGCATTTCCCGCGCGGAGGTGTTTTCCGAGTGTACGATTTGCTCTACGGACTGTATGGTGGCGCAGGGAACGCCAACTTCGTTCAGCCGCCGCTCCAACTCCTCCACGTCCCAATGGAGAACGCGGTCGATGACCTCCTGGGTGCATTCGTCCCTGTGCTGGCGGCGCAGTTCGCTGGAGGCATAGCGCGGGTCCCGAGTCAATTCCTCACAGCCCAGCACCCTGCACAAGGCGGCAAAGGTGTTGTCCCGGTTGATGGTAATCAGAATGTCCTGACCGTCTTTGGTGCGGAACTCCTGAAAGGGGACATTGATGCTGTGGCGGTTGCCGATGGGCTTGGGCACTTTCCCCACGGCGAGATAATTGACCACGGCGTTCTCCAAAATGGCCAGCATGCAGTCGGCCTTGGCTATGTCCAGAAACTGTCCTTCCCCGGTGCTTTGTTTATGCAGCAGCATGGCGGCAGTACCGACGGCCCCAAAGAGCCCGGAATAAAGCTCTGTTATGGGAAGACCCGCCCGCATCGGCGGGCCGCCCAGCTCCCCGGTGACGCTCATAAGCCCGGTGAAGGCCTGCATGACCAAATCGCTGGAAGCCTTTTCCCGGTTTGGCCCCGTCTGACCGAAGTCGGAGACGGCCGCATAGCAAATCTGCGGATTCGCCTGCGCAAGGGCCGCATAAGATAGATTCAGCGCCGCCGCTTCCGCAGGACTCCGGTCCGAGACAAACGCGTCCGCCTTTGCCGCCAGCTTCAAAAACGCCTCCTGCTGGGCGGATTCCCGGAGATCCAGCATCACGCGCTTCTTTCCCCGCATCAGGTAGAGCTCCTGAAACGAAACCCTGTGGGTGGTTGGGCCGGGGAACAAAGTCTCATATGGCTGATCGATGTGGATCACCGCCGCCCCCAGATCGGACAGAATCATCGTGCACAGGTTTCCTGAAACGCTTCGGGCACAGTCTAAAATTGTGACTCCAGAAAAAATACCCATAGTTCCTCCACTGCCCTTTTTTAAGGGCGCCCGCCGATCACACCGGGAAGTTCCCGTGTTTGCGGTCCGGGTTTTTTCGATTTTTGTTGCAGAACATCTCAAACGCGTCGATCAGCACCCGGCGGGTTTCCGCCGGCTCAATCACGTCGTTGAAATGCATTCTCTCTGCGGCGCGGTAAGGATTGTTGAATTCCCGCTCATAGTCCTCAATGTACTTGCGCTTGAGGGCGTCCACGTCTTCTCCCCTCTTTTTCGCGGCCTCCAGCTTCTTCTTGTAAAGGACGTTGACCGCCCCGTCGGCACCCATAATGGCGCGGACCGTGGTCGCCCAGGCGATTGCCAAATCCGGCTCCATTTCCGCCGCCATCATCCCGGCGTAAGCGCCGCCGTAGACCTTTCGGACGGCGCAGGTAATCACTGGAACTGTGGCCTCGCACCAGGCGTAAATCAGTTTCGCGCCGTGCCGGATGATGCCGCCGTACTCCTGGGAAACGCCGGGCAGATAGCCGGGCGTATCCGTCAAACTGAGAAGCGGGATATTAAAGCAGTCGCAGGTGCGGATAAACCGGGCGCCCTTATCCGAACAGTTGATATCCAGGCAGCCCGCCATAACCTTGGGCTGGTTGGCCACCACGCCGATAACCTGCCCGTCCAGGCGGATAAAGCCCGTGATCAGGTTGGCGGCGTAATATTCCTGCGTTTCGTAAAATTCCCCGTTGTCCGCAATGGCCGTGATGACCTCCTTCATGTCATAGGCCTTGTTCAGGTTTTCGGGAATCAGGCGGTTCAGCTCCTCGCAGCGCCGGTCCCGGCTGTCGCTGCAGGGAATGCGGGCCGGTTTTTCCCGGTAGTTCTGCGGCAGGTAGCTCAAAAGCTTCTTGATCTGTTCAATGCAGTCATAGTCGTCGGCTCCGACCTTGTGAACCACGCCGGAAATCTTCGCGTGGGTCATGGCTCCGCCAAGGGCCTCCGAGTCGATCTTCTCTCCCGTCACCTTCTCAATGGCCTTCGGCCCGGTAATGTGGGCGTGGCAGACCTTATCCACAGCGAGAATGAAATCCGTCAGCGCAGGCGAATACACGGCCGCCCCCGCGCAGGGGCCCATCAGAGCTGTAATCTGCGGGATAACCCCGGAGTTCATCACGTTGGCGCGGAAGAACATTGGCGAGCAGGTGTCGCCGCCCTCCTGAATGCGGCCTCCGGCGGAGTCAATCAGGCCCACGCAGGGAACCATGGCCTCCCGCGCCATATTCATGGTGCGGGTAATTTTGATGGACTGCACCTCGCCCGTGCTGCCGCCCATTACGGTGAAGTCGTGGGCATAGGCAAAAACCTTCCGGCCGTTCACCTTGCCAAAGCCGGTTACAACCGCGTCATAGGGCACCTCCTTGCCCTGCATGTCAAAGTAGGCGCAGCGCTGCTTGGCAAAGATGTCCAGTTCCTGAAAGCGGCCCCCGTCAAAAAGCAGCGCCAAGCGCTCCCGCGCTGTCAGCTTCCCCTGCTTGTGTTGGACATTGATCCGCTCGACGCCGCCGCCAAGCTTGAGATGTTCCTTTTTCTCCTGAAGCTGCCATATTTTCTGCTCGTTCGTCATTCCCTGACCTCCATAGGACCGCCCCGGCTCTCCTGGCGGAATTCATGTTTTTTCCCAACCGGGACCTGCTTCAAACAGGCCCCGGCCAAATTCAAAGGGGATAATCCGGAAACATTTTTCGAAGGGGCCGCTGTTTCTCTAAAATTCCATTGATTGCCTCATCCGTATACCCGATTTCCCGCAGAACCTCCCGCGTATCCGCACCCAGAATAGGCGCGCCGCCCTGGAGCTTATTGGGCGTCCTGCTGAAGTTCAGCGGCGTGTTCGGAAGACGGTACTTACCCGCCGTGGGATGCTCCACCTCCGCCAGCATTCCCCTTGCCGCAGCCTGTCCCCCTTCCGCCACTTCCGGAATCGTGTGCACAGGGGAAACCGGAATTCCGGCTTCCTCCAAGAGGGCGCACAGCGCCGCGGTGGAATAGTCTTTCACAGCTCCGGCCACGGCCAGGCGGCAGGCCTCCCCATGCAGCAGGCGCTGCTTCGCGTCGGAAAACCTTGGGTCATAAGCCAGGGACGGGACCTCCAGCGCGGCGCAAAGAGCCTGCCACTGTTCCTGGCTCCCGGCGGTGATGGCGGCAAAGCCGTCTTCCGTTTGGAAGAGGCCGTCCGGCGCCACGGTCTTTCCCGTATTGCCGTTTCGCGTTTCCACCTCTCCTGTGGCGCAGTAGCGGACGACAGCCTCGCCCATGCAGGCGGTCATTACGTCCATCATCGCCATGTCCAGGCGCTGCCCTCTGCCCGTTCGCTTTTTATGGTAGAGCATCGCCAGAACACCGACGGTGGTATACAGGCCGGTCAAGAGGTCGGCGGCGGAAATTCCCACCTTCAGCGGCGGCTTTCCCGCCTCACCGGTAACGCTCATCATTCCTCCGGCAGCCTGAATCACCAAATCCAGGGCGCCTTTGCCGCTGAAGGGGCCATACTGCCCATAGCCCGAAATCGACGCGAACAGGATTTCCGGATTTACCTGCTTGATTTCCTCGTAAGAAACGCCCATGCGCTTCATTGTGCCGGGCTTGAAGTTTTCGATGACCACGTCGGCCCGTTTGGCAAGGTCGAAAAAAACCTTGCGCTGCTCCGGGTCCTTCATGTCGATGGTCACGCTTTTCTTTCCGCGCATAACGCTCAGATCGTAGGTGCGTTCGCCGCCCACATAAGGCCCGGCGCTCAGCTCTTTGTTGGGCCGCTCAATTTTAATGACCTCGGCCCCCATATCGCTCAGTATCATCGTGCATGTGGGCCCGGAGAGAAACTGTGTGAAATCCAGAATTGTAATGCCGTCCAAAATGCCCATGACGTTTTATGTGATCCCGCTTTCGATCACTTGACTCCTTTCTCTTAAATTAAATCAGGAAAATTGCGGCCCAGAGCAGCGCTCCGGCCATGGAACACACCAGCGTGACAAACCCGCAGCGGCTGAACTCTCCCTGGGTCATTTCCGCCAGCTCCATGGTGGGTGCGGCCAGGGATGTGGACATCGGCGTCAGCATCGCGCTGGAGGACCCCACCAGCACCATGCCGGCCAGAGCCTTTACGGGAACGCCCAGAGGAGCGGCAAGGGGCAGTACAATGGGAGTGGCCACGGCGACCCAGGCGCTGTTATTCATGAACTGCGTGCCGATACAGCTGAGCAGGTACACGGCGGCGCAGATCAAAAACGGACTTCCGGCAACATTGCTCAGGGCGCTGGACATAAGCTGATCCATCAATCCGGTGGACTGGATGCATTTGGCCACGGCAGTCATGCCGGCAACCATGAACAAGGCGTTAAAATCCACCTTCGCAAGCGCCGTTTTGTAATCCACACAGCCTGTGATAATACAGCCAAGCGCCGCCAGAATTGCGATGACGTGCATATCCAGCCCTTCAATATTCAGCGCCATCAGAACCATGGTGCCCAAGAGAATCCCGCCGCTGAGCGCCATTTTCGGAGAAATCTTCTCCGGGACCTCTTTGCCCGCAACGTCTGCGGCCATGGCGGGAATCACTTGGCGGCTGGGCAGGATGTTCTTCTTGGCCATGAAAAGAACGCCTGGAACAAGAGTCAGCGCAAACAGGCAGGCGTAGGGGAGCAGTTCAAAAAAGCCCCAGCCTTCCCCGGTCAGCTCCACCAGCATGCTGTTGCTGGTGAGATTTCCGGTGCCGCCCACAAGGGTGATATACTGCCCGATCATCAAAGCCGTCATATAGGCGTACAGCGTCCGCTGGAAGGATATCCCGGACGCCACCGTAATGGCAACGATAATGGGAAGGAAGAGGTAATAAGCGCCTGTAGCCGAGACAAAGGCGGAAACAAACGTGGCAAAGGCCATGGAGGCCAAAAGAATGCCGGTTTCCTTCGTTCCGGTGATTTTCAGCAGAAATTTTCCCATGTATGTCGCCATGCCGGTTTCAAAAAGGGCCGCGCCCACAATCATCATGGACAGCATAATCGCAATGGTGGAAGAACTATACTGCTTGAAAGCGGTGGAGTAATCCGTAATGCCGGCCAAAATCATCAAAATCACGGCCAGCGTTGCCGTGGCGCCTCTGGGGACCTTTGTAAACATCATGACAATCGCGCCTAACGCGATGAGACCGCATATTGCCGCCTGAGACATTATTCTCCCTCCGTTCAAATCCGTTTCTCTGCGGTGGTCCGGACTTGTCCGCCACCCAAGCCCCCTCTCCGTCCGGCCTGCCGGCGGAAACTTTGCCTGCCGGGCCTGGAGGTGGGACGGCAGCGGGCGCTTGACTTTCATGGGTGCAAATGCTACAATATGCAGGTATAATCCGGCAGCCGTATCCGTGCGCGGGGGAAATTTCACCGCAGATTTGGTAAAAGCTTCTGATTTTAAGAGCGGGGCCCCTGCTCTTTATGGTTATTATGTTATCAGGGCGGCTGTGAAAAGTCTAATATGTCTTACTTATTCTGGAAATAGGGAAAACTTATCGGGCATGCCTTCAAGGCGGTGAGACGGACGGCGGGCCCGTCCGGAATCCGGGGGGGGAACATGCAAGCGGGGGAAACGGCGGGGTGCGGTGTGCGGCTTTCCACTCAGGAAATTCAATATGTCTTAACAGTGGCGGAGACAGGCAGCATTACAAAAGCTGCGGAGAAGCTCTTTATTTCTCAGTCGGCGCTGAGCCAGGCGATTATGAAAACCGAGGTCAACATCGGTGCGCCTTTGTTCGACAGAGACAAGAAAAAGCTCCCCCTGACGGAAGCGGGCGTGCTGTTTGTAAAAAACGGGGCCAAAATTATCCACTACATGGAGCAGATTGAGCGGGATATCCAAAAGCGGTCGCGGCTTACGCAAAAGCAGCTGCGAATCGGCATCCCGTATTATCTCGGCTCTCAGGTCATGCCTCCCGCCCTAAAAGCCTACCATCAGGAGTATCCTGAAATACAAGTGCTGCTACTGGAGAAGTCCTCGTTTCAGCTGGAGGACGAGCTGCTGCGGCAGGCCATTGACCTGGCTGTTCTTCCGCTTCCGTTTCAATCGTCTAAAATTATTTACGAGCCGCTGTTTGAAGGCCCCATGTGCCTGCTTATCCCGGCGGGCTCTCCCCTGCTCCGGTTCTGCCGGGGAGACCCGGGAAGAATTGATTTGACGGAGCTGGGCGATGTGCCGTTCATATCAACCGACGCTCAAATCGGACAGCGCTCCGCAGTTGTATTTGACCTGATGATGAAGCGCGCAAAAATCGCGCCAAAAACGGTGTTCGTCAGCAAGAATTTCAGTACGGTCAAGCAAATGGTTGCCTGCGGCATGGGAGTGGCCTTGATTCCCAGTGTTTATGTCAGTGAGGAAGATCTTTCCGCCCTGGGTCTTGTCCGCATCCTTCCTCTGGAAAGCCAGTCTTACCAGTGGTCTGTGACGGTGGCTCATCACGAGGCCCGCCCGCTGTCCGGCGTGGCAAAAGGCTTTGTGCAAGTATTGAAGTCCTACTTTCAGCAGGGCGCCGGGGAATAGGAACCTGCATTCGCTCCTGCCGGGCACGCATAGGCGGGCTGCCTTCCGCCATGCCGCGTCAGGCTCCCCTGAAATCCGGCAGACATTTTCCGGCGGCGCATACAAGTTTTGCGATTTGTGGTTAAACGGGAGCCGACATGAATATTTCAACCAGGGAAATCGAATATATTCTGGCGGTCGCCAGGGAAAAAAGCATTTCCAAAGCGGCGCTGAATCTGAGCATCTCTCAGCCCGCTCTCAGCCAGGCAATTTTGAAGATCGAGGCGGCAATTGGAGCTCCCCTGTTCATCCGCACAAAAAATGGATTCGTTCTTACGGAGACCGGAGACATTTTTGTAAAATACGGAACGGAGATCATGGGCTGCGTGGATCAGATTGAGAGGGGATTAAACCCCAGGCGGAGAACCGCTATGGAATCCCTTCGAATCGGCGTGCCCTACTACTTGGGTTCCAGGATTATGCCCCAATTGCTGGGAAAGTTCCAGGCCCTTTATCCCAATATTCAGATAACTTTGATTGAAATGCCCTCCCAGGATTTGGAGGTTGAGCTACTGAACCAAAGGAGCGACATCGCCATTGTCCCTCTGCCGATTCAGTTGGTGGGAATCCGTTACCAAGAGATCATCGCCTCCCGGATTACGGTTGTTCTCTCCGAAAACGACCCGTTCCGGCAGGCGTTCTACCGCAAACCCGGAGACGACTCCTATTATGTAGACTTATCCGCGCTGGAAAAAGCGCCCTTTGTGATGCTGAATCAAAACCACCGCACATCCACTGTCGCGATGGCGATGCTGCATAACGTGCTGATTGATCCGCAGATCGCCATCCTTACCGCCAGCTTTGACACGCTGAAAAGGATGGTATCCAATGGGCTCGGCGTTGCGCTGGTCCCGGATTTGTACATTTCCAAAGAGGACGAATCTGCCCTCGGGCTGCGCAAGGCGTATTTGGAGAAGGACCAGGACCTTCCCTGGAAAATCGCCCTCGCCTTTGAGGAGTTCCGGGTCCCGTCCTCTGCCGCGCAGTGTTTTGCGGATTACATGAAGGTCTGGGCGGAGGAACGGTTTTTATAAGCGCGCCGCCGGGCAGCCTGGCGGAATTTTGGAAAATCCGGACGGAATCATAAAAACCGGGGCCGCGTTTACTGTAACGCGGCCCTGGTTTTTCCTGCTTGAAAATATTACTTCTGAAATAAAATTTCAGAAGCAATAAATGCCATGTTCTGCGGCTGCCGCCGTTTATGGCGGCGAGCAAAAGGGCTCAAATCAAATTGTATTATTTCCGAATTTTTAATTCGGAAATAGTATCTTGAAAACGAAAGCCTGGGCCGGGCCCTCCGTGAAAACGGCAGAATACCTAGGCCCGTTTTCGCCGAAGAAAAATGCCTGCCTCCCTTCCCCAAATGGTATTTGGGAACATTTAGCTGACGCAAAACGCCGCCTATGCTAGAATAAGGGGACGCAAACCACATTTAGATTCAAGACGGGAGGCGGGGACAATAGGAATCTATGGATACATCCGGGTCAGCGCAAAGGACCAGAACGGGGACCGGCAGCGAATCGCGCTGCAGGCTTTGTCCATACCGGAAAAAAATATTTTCATGGACAAGCAGTCGGGCAAAGACTTTCAGCGTCCTCAATATATGCGCTTAGTGAAAAAGCTGCGGCCGGAAGACGTTCTCTATGTCAAAAGCATCGACCGCCTGGGCCGCAATTATGAAGAGATATTGGAACAGTGGCGCATCCTCACCCGGGAGAAGCGAATCGATATTTCCGTTTTGGACATGCCGCTGCTGGACACCCGCCAGGGAAGGGATTTAACCGGAACGCTGATTGCGGATATTGTGCTCCAGCTCCTGAGCTACGTGGCGCAGACGGAGCGGGAAAACATCCGCCAGCGCCAGGCAGAGGGAATCGCGGCGGCAAAAGCCAAGGGCGTCCGGTTCGGGCGGAAACGGATGGAGATGCCGGCAGGCTTCGACGGCTTTGCCCAGGAGTGGTGGGAAGGGCTGATTTCCGCCCGGAAAGCGGCGGCAAGGCTTGGAATCTCACACCATACATTTTTAAAGTGCGCCAGAGAGCGCTTTGGAGCCAGAAAAATAAACGGGCATCCGCAGAACAAGCGGGCATGAAGGTATACCTTCATGCCCGCTTGTTTTTGGCTCGTTCCTAAGCCGTTCATAAATCTTATCGGACGCGCCGGAAAATAATTAAGACTTTTTTCTGAAATTTTTCCCTCCGGATTTTTGGGCAAAAAAGTATACTCTCCTGCCCGCCGCCATGGAAGGGGGTGGGCCTGTGCCGGGAAAGCCGGAAGCGGCCGAAAACGGAAAAACGCCGCAGTTCACCACCCTCAAGGTCCGCCTCTACCCCACCCAGGCCCAAGCGGAGCTTTTCGAAAAGACCTTCGGCTGCTGCCGCTATATCTGGAACCGGATGCTGGCCGACCAGCAGCGGTTCTACGCCGAGACGGACGCTCACTTCATCCCCACCCCCGCCAAGTACAAAAACGAGGCCCCCTTCCTGCGGGAGGTTGACAACCAGGCCCTGATCCAGGAGCACAACAAGCTCTCCCAGGCCTTCCGGGTATTCTTCAAAAACCCGAAGAACTTCGGCCCCCCGAACTTCAAGCGGAAAAAAGACGACCGGGATTCCTTCACCGTCTGCAACCATGTGATGGGTTCCAGCGCCACCGTCTACGTCACGAAAAACGGCCTCCGCATGACCAAGGCCGGAATCGTCCGGGCCAAGTTCTCCCGCCGTCCCCAAAACGGCTGGAGGCTCAAGCGCGTCACCGTCGACAAGACCCGCACCGGAAAATATCACGCCTGCATCCTTTACGAGTACGCCGCGGAGGCGGCGGACCCGGTCCGCCCCACCCCGGAGACCGCGGTGGGCCTGAAATACTCCTTGTCCCACTTTTATGTGGCGGACAGCGGCGCGGCGGCGGACCCGCCCCATTGGATGCGGCAGTCCCAGCAAAAGCTGGCTGCCCTCCAGCGGAGGCTGAGCCGGATGCGGCCGGGCTCCAGAAACTATGAGGAAACGGTGCGGAAATACCGCCTGCTCCACGAGCACATCGCCAACCAGCGGCGCGACTTCATTCACAAGGAATCCCGGCGGATAGCCAACGCCTGGAACGCCGTGTGCGTGCGGGAAGACGCCCTGGATGAGCTGGCGAAAAAGAACGCCGCCGGAAACATTCTGGATTCCGGGTACGGCATGTTCCGGCAATGTCTGCGCTACAAGCTGGAGCGGCAGGGCAAGCCCCTGATTGTCCTGGAGCGCTACCTCCCCACCACGCGGACCTGCTCCGATTGCGGCTGGGTGCGGGAGGCGGTTTCCCCCCGGGAGCGGAGCTGGCGCTGTCCCCGCTGCGGCGCGGTCCACCAGCGGGACGTAAACGCCGCAAAAAACATCAAGGCCCAGGGCTTGGCCCAATATTTTGATGCATTGGAGCGGCGCGAAAGCGCGTGAGTCTCTTGTGTATACCCCCCGCTATCCGGCCGGGACGCCGGAGAAGGCCCATGCTTGCGGGAAACGTTGAGCGAAGCGAAATGGAAAAGCGGTTTTGTTTCGCTCAGCGTTTTCCAGACGAGACGTTGGGAAACGAGAGGACGCGTCCGCGCGCCCGAAGCCCGCCGGACTTTGTGCGGCGAGCGTCCAAAATATTATGGCGATGAACCCCCCAAAGGTTTCAAACGGCTGACGAGCCGGATGAAATACATTCATTCCGCGCCGGAGGATTCCGGGTCAAAGGCCACGACCGGGCGTTCACGGCGCACCACCCTACTACGTGTGAGCGAGCAAAGGACTGCTCAAACACATTAAAATTTGCTAAGGAGGCAAACACAATGCGTATTCAGCACAACATCATGGCTATGAACGCCTACCGCAACTACAACCGGAACACCTCCGCCCTCTCCAAAAACCTGGAGAAGTTGAGCTCCGGCTATAAGATCAACCGCGCCGGCGACGACGCGGCCGGCCTGGCTATTTCCGAGAAGATGCGGGCTCAGATCACCGGACTGAACGCCGCCCAGAAGAACGTCAAGGACGGCATCTCCCTGGTGAAGACCGCCGAGGGCGCCATGCAGGAGATCCAGGACATGCTCAACCGCATGGACTACCTGGCCACCCAGTCCGCCAATGGCACCTATGACAACACCGTGGACCGTGCCAACCTCCAGAAGGAGGTCGACGCCCTCCGCACCGAAATCAACCGCATCGCCGACTCCGCCAACTTCAACGGCATCAAGCTGCTGGACGGCTCCCTAGACGCCGCCGGAACCACCACCATCAGCAAAGACAGCGCCATCAGCAATATCCAGTCTACCGACTACTCTGCCGCCGGCGCTTCTCCCGCGTTCGAGGCAACCTACGTGACCAACCGGCCTGAGGCCGCCACTAAGCAGACCAACGCCGAATTCGTCATCAGCCTGGACGATCTGGGCTTCACCGGTGCGGTTAAAGCGGGCGACAAGTTCACGATGAAGGTCGGCGACGCCACCATCGAGTATGAGGTGCAGGGCGACGGCGATGTTACGAGCGCTGCCCAGCTGGCCGAAAAGCTGGCTGCCTGCGGCAGAGCAATGGATGGCAACAACGCGGAGTTTGCCGGCGGCACTGCCACCCCCGATCCCACCAAGGACACCACGGCGAAGTGGAACGAGCTGACTGGAGCGGACGCGAATGCCGCCGATAAGACGGGCGCTACTGGCACTAACCAGTATATCTCCATTAAGGGCCACTGGTACAAGATGTCCGCTACTGGCAAGGACATCACCTTCACGCAAGTGGACAATATGGGTACTTCCGGCGAAAACGTCGACCCCAACTTTGAGGTTAACGTCAAGTATACGCAGGATGGGACCAATAAGGCCGCCGCTGAGAACAAGATGACCGGAACCGTGAACGACCACGTGCAGAAGACCCAGAGCGGCGTGGGCATCGGCTCCAGCCACCAGGCCCAGGTGGACGTGGCCATCGACTTCTCCAAGATTAAGGACGGAGACAAACTCGTTGTTGGCGACACCACGTATGTCTTCAAGATTGGTAAGGACAGCCAGACTGCCGCTGCTACTGGCGCCGGCACAAACGAAAAGCTGATTGACCTGTCCACCCTCCTGAAGGAGGACGCAGACCTGGCGGACGAGGGCAAGCTGAACCAGGCCATGACCCAGATCGTCAAGGACATCGACGGCACGAACACCAACACCACCTGGACCTCCGGTAACTTCGGCATTGAGGGCACCGTGGGCACCATCTCCTTCCAGTCCAAGTCCTCCTATACCGATGACAACAAGACGATCGGAACCGGCGGAACTCCCGATGCAACCACCAACGAGCTGGATAAAGCCAACATGACCACCGAGGCCAAGGTCATGGCGCAGTTCCGCAGCGAGCGGGCCGCCTCCAACGCCACCACCAGCTTCGACATTGACGTGACCAAGATCAAGAAGGGCGACACCTTCTCCATCAACGGCGTCAAGTTCGAGTTCACCGACACCGCCCAGGCCTCCGATTCCGAGGCCAACGCCATCGACCTGAGCTCCATCGGCGACATTGACGGCGACAAGCTGCTGCCCAGCCAGACCTCCGCCGTGATGACTGCGGTCAAGACTGCGGTTGCCGGCGTTCTTGGCGCGAACTACGGTGTGAGCACCAGCGGCAACACCCTGACCATCGAGTCCAAGGACAACGCCGCCACCGCGGTGAAGGAGAACAAGGTTGCCGCCAAGGTGGAGCTGGATGCGGGCGCTTACGCCGGCGAGGCGCTGGTCTTCCAGATCGGCGACACGGCGGATTCCTTCAACCAGATGAGCGTCTCCGTGGGCGACATGCACACCTCCGCGCTGAAGATCGACGATATCAGCATCGCCCTGCAGAACGACGCGCAGGCCGCCATCCAGACCATCAAGGACGCCATCAACTATGTCTCCTCCGTCCGCGGCGACCTGGGCGCCACCCAGAACCGCCTGGAGCACACCGCCAACAACCTCAGCGTCATGGCGGAGAACATCCAGGACGCCGAGTCCACCATCCGCGACACCGACGTTGCCGAGGAGATGATGGCCT